>JANOWR010000094.1:0-48384 GCA_031417995.1 Polaromonas sp.
TACTACATAGGCAACGCATTGGCAAGACAAGCGATTGCCCCGCTGTGGGAAGTGCAAACCAGCCGCGCGCAAGAAGCCAACGGCATCAGCAACGCAGGTGTGAGTGAAGTTGAACGCCAGGCCAACCTGGGGCATCTGGCCCGAGCCATAGCGCCCGGGTTCACCATTAACTGGAATCCGGTGGCGCTGAACTTTGGTGGTGGCCTGGCCACCACTGCATTGAATATATCGAGCGTGCAGTTCAACGTAGACGGGGCAGCCAATATCAGCGCCGCCATTGCCGGCACAGCAGTGCCAGCCTACCAGCACACCACCCAGTGGCTTAACAGCACAGACGGCTACCTCGTGCTCGACAAGAACGTCAACGGCACGATTGACAACGGCGAAGAGCTGTTTAGCAATTCAAAAGTAGCCGAGCGATATCGGGGCACATCCAGCCTGAAGACCTGGGATGCGCAGGATGATGGGGTAATTGATGCGAATGACCCGCTGTATGGCAGCTTGTTGGTGTGGAAAGACCAAAACAGTGACGGCAAGCAGCAAACTACAGAGGTATCAGGCCTGGCCACACTGGGCATCAGCAGCCTGGACTATACCAATGGCACCTTTACTCAGGCAGGCCAGGTCAAACAGATGAGCACGCTCACGCTGCAAGCCGAAACACTGGGCAGGCGCTATGTGCAAAAGCCCGACGGCATACAGATCAACACCAACAACGGTACGGCCAGCACGCTGCTGGTGACTAGGGTGCAAGACCTGAATGCGGTGCAGCCCAACCAGGACGGAATCACAACCGACAGGGGCGTGGCTGCACAGATACAGGTAAGGGGCTCGGTCAATGCCAATGGTGTGCGCACATCGGGCTTGCTGGACAACGACCATGTGAGTAATGCGCCTAATGCGCTGATTAATGTGACTGGGGTAAGTAACGCCAGCCATGGACAGGCGAGCTTTAACGCAAATGCGGGCTATGTGACGTTTACGCCTGATGCCAACTTTTACGGCACGGCGGGTTTTGACTACATGGTGGACGCAGGGGCATATGGGCAGGCGACAGCGCACGTGCAGGTGAATGTCAACTTCGCTGACCAGGCCCCCGTCATCAATGGTGAGCAAAACACGATTTTGAAAGTGATTTACGGGTATACACAAAACATTATTGGCTATGAAGGACTTGCCACCCCCATCTACAGCTATGACCTTTTGCTTAGCCCTGGCTATGGCTATGCAACGGCCCTAGGTGGTGGTGATTATGTTTACCGCAGCAGCCCTGTGGATTATCAAACTGACCCTTATTCTGGAAAGATTTACGCTGCTGACCCAGATGATGCTGCTGGCAGTTTGAATTGGAGTATCGTCAGGGGAAGCGCATATGGGACCGCGACGATCGACCAGAACGGCAACTGGGCTTTCAATAACCCGGCAACAGTTTATGGCGGCGGGTCAGACTACTTCACGGTGCAGGTGACTGACCCCTTTGGTATGTCTGTTCAGTACAACGTAACAGTGCCAATATACGCATCACCTCCCATTGATATCGGCGTATTTGACCCGATTGTCCTTGACCTGGACAACTCGGGCTTTCATTTCACCAGCGCTGCGGCATCAACAACGTATTTGCAAGAGACAAACGACGGCCTGCGCCACCAGACGGCCTGGTTTGGTGGTGGCAATGGTGTAGTGGCCTATGACAAATACGGCGATGGCGTGGTGCATGACAGCAGTCAGATTACTTTCAAAGATTACCTGCCCGGTGCACAGACTGACTTGCAGGGGCTGGCGGCTTTTGATTCAAACCACGACGGTGTGATCAGCCGGCTGGACGCGCGCTGGGCGCAGCTGGGTGTGTGGGTCGATGGTGATCAAAATGGCTTAAGTGGAGCGGGTGAATACCAGAGCCTGGCGGCGCGCGGCATTCAATCGATCAACCTGACCAGCAACAACCAGTTTGCCATTGACAACGGTGTGATTGTGCATGGCACCACCACCTTTACCCGCACTGATGGCACGACCAGCGGCGTGGCCGATGTGACGCTGCCCAACACCGGCCATGTGTTGGCCTACAACCCGGACGGCAGCCCGCGTGTGACGACGGCAGCCATCGCTAACCCGCGTGTTTCCATGGTGGTGGGGGAGGGCAACAACCTGGTACTGGGCAACAAGGGTGACAACACCATCATTGTCGGCAATGGCAACAACGTGGTGTCAACCGGGGCGGGCAATGATGCTATCAAACTGGGCGATGGCAACAACAGCGTTTACAGCGGTGATGGCAAAGACGTGATTGTGGCGGGCAATGGCAATAACACGGTGTTTTTGCAAGGCGGCCCCAAGTGGGTGGTCGCAGGTCGGGGCAACAATGTGGTGGTGGGTGGCACGGGCAATGACATCGTCATGGTGGGCGCTGGTAACAACACGCTGTACGCAGGCAATGGCAACAGCGTGCTGTATGCCGGCAATGGCAACAACACGCTGATTGGTGGGCTGGGCCGCAACGAGCTGATTGTGGGCAACGGCAACAATGTGCTGACCGACGGCGGCGGGCGCGCCGACATGTATGCCGGTACAGGCAGCAACACCTTTGAAGTGACAAATGCGCTGAGCACCGTGACAGCCAAAGAAGGTGCGGGCATCAACACCGTCAAAACCAGCGTCAGCTGGACGCTGGGTGCCAACCAGGACATTGCCTGGGGCACAGGCCGTGCGGCCATCACGCTGACGGGTAACGAGCTGGACAACCAGATCATTGGCAATGGCGCAGCAGACACGCTGATAGGCGGTGCAGGCAACGATAGCCTGGCCGACAGTGGCGGCGCGGCACGCATGCTGGGTGGGGTGGGTGACGACACCTACATCGTCAGCAATGCAGCGGCAACGATTGTTGAAAACACCGCCGAAGGCTCTGACGTGGTCAAAACCAGCGTCAGTTACACCCTGCCCGCCAACGTTGAAAAAATCATCGCCACTGGCAACGCAGCGCTCACGCTGACGGGCAACGACGAGGGCGTGACGCTGGTGGCCAACAATGCGGGCAACACGCTGGTAGGCGGTGCGGGGGCTGATACCTTGATAGGTGGTGCGGCATCTGACACCTTCACCGGTGGTGCTGGTAACGATACCTATGTGCTGCAACGCGGCGGCGGGCGTGACACCGTGGTCGATTCGTCAGGCACAGACAGTGTGCTGGTCAAAGGCAGCCTGACAGCGGCAGACATCAGTTTCACGCGCCGTGACCTGGACGTGATTGTGGGCATTAAAAACACGGCTGACGCGCTGGTGCTGAAGAACTGGTTCAGCGGCACGCTGGGGCAAGAGTCTAGCGGGGCGATTGAAAGTATCCGCTTTGAAAGTGGCGGGCCCACGCTTGACGGTGCCTACATCCATTCACTGCTGGACAACCACATACCTACCGCTGTCGCAGACAACAACATTGCGCAAGAAGAGGCGATAGTCACGGTCACAGGCAATGTTCTGACCAATGACACCGACATTGACCTGCCTTACGACAGCCGTCAGTATTTGAATGTGGCGAATGCAGGCATGAATGGCGCAATATATGCGGGTGTCTACGGCAGCCTGGCGCTGGCAGCCAACGGCAGCTACACCTACACACTGAACAACAGTGCCGCCAACGTGCAGGCACTGGGCCGCAATGCGCTGGTAACTGATGTGTTTAGCTACACCGTGCAAGACAACGCACTAGACAACAAAACGGCTACCGCCGCCCTGACGATCAACATTAAAGGCACTAACGACGGCCCGCAGGCTTTTGTGGATGTGACGGCGGTGAATGAAGACGGCGCGTTGTCAGCCACAGGCAATGTGCTGACCAATGACAAGGATGTGGATGTTGGTGACACGCTGACAGTAGCCACACCCGGCGCCTTAGTAGGCACCTATGGCAATTTGACGCTTAACGCCAACGGCAGCTACAGCTACGCGCTAAACAACGGCGCAGCCAACGTACAAAGCCTGCGCGGCGGCCAGCAGGTCACAGACAGTTTTGCCTACACCGCCACGGATGGCCTGACCGCATCTGCCAGCAACCTGGCCGTGACGGTGACGGGCACCAACGATGCGCCTATAGCCTTTGCAGACAGCGCCGATGTCAAAGAAGACGTGACGGTTATCGCCACAGGCAATGTGCTGGCCAACGACAAAGACGTTGACCAGGGCACAGTAATGAGTGTGGCAACGGCAGGCACCTTCACCAGCCAGTACGGCACGCTTGTGATTGCTGCCAACGGCAGCTACACCTACACGCTGAACAACAGCGCGGCCGTGGTGCAAAAACTCGGCGTGGGCCAAAGCGTCACAGATGTGTTTGCCTACACGGTGAAAGATGATGATGTTTCATCGTTAACGGCAACAGCCAACCTGAGCATCACCATTGCAGGTACAAACGACGCACCCATCGTGGCCAGCGCCATTGCTACCCAGGCTGCGCGTGAAAACCAGGCCTTTGCCTACTCCGTGCCTGTTACTACCTTCACAGATGTGGATACGGGCGATGCCTTGACCTACAGCGCCAAGGTCGTCGATGGCTTGGGTAACTTGCAGGCGCTGCCAAGCTGGCTTAGCTTCAATGCAACGACGCGCGCTTTCACTGGCACGCCGGGCAGCACGGCGGGCGGTAGTTTTGACCTGGTGGTAACCGCGACTGACATTCAAGGTGCCAGTGCTGCCAGTCGCTTTACCCTGAATATCAGCGATGAGTTTGCGGGCACGGGTGCATTGGCAAATGTGCTCACTGGCAACAACTACAACAACGTGCTCAACGGCACGGCGTTGAATGAAACCATCATTGGCAAGGCGGGCAGCGACACGCTGTATGGCGGTGCAGGTGACGATGTGCTCGACGGCGGCGCGGGTGCTGACCTGCTGTTTGGTGATGCAGGCAATGACACGTTGAAATTTGGTGCCGATGCACGATGGAGCGGTGGTGACTATACACAAAACCTTGGTAGCCCAGGGCAAACTGGCAATGGCCAAAGCGTGCATCTTGTGCAAATGAACCGCAGCCTGGACACGTTTGATGGGGGTGCTGGTACCGACACGCTGGCCGGTACATCAGGCGATGATGTGATTGCACTGGACGATGGTGGCCAGCGCATCAAGAACATTGAAGTCATTGATGCTGGTGCAGGTGACGATCTGGTGGACTTGACCAGCAACACCTACGCGCTGGGCGACATGACGGTGTACGGTGGTGACGGTAACGACATCATCTGGTCATCGTCTGGCAACGACACGCTGCGTGGCGGCAACGGCAACGACGTGATTGACGCAGGTGCAGGCGCTGACGTGCTTGATGGCGGGGCTGGCAGTGACACACTGGCAGGCGGCAAGGACAATGACACGTATCTGTTCGGCCGGGGTTATGGTGCTGACACCGTGCAGGAGAACGATGCAACCGCTGGCAACCACGATACGTTGCAATTTTCAAGCGGCATTGCCACTGACCAGATATGGCTGCGCAAGGTGTCTAACAACCTTGAAGTCAGCGTCATTGGAACAGTCGACAAAATGACGATCAGCAACTGGTACCTGGGCAGTCAGTACCACGTCGAGGAGTTCAAAACATCAGACGGCCATACGCTGCTGGACAGCCAGGTGCAAAACCTGGTACAAGCCATGGCAGCGTTTGCGCCACCAGCGGCTGGGCAAACAACGCTGACTGCATCGCAGCAGGCATCGCTGGCACCTGTGTTGGCGGCTAACTGGCACTGAGGGCAGTAGCTGCAAAGCTAGCCACGCCAGTTACCAGGCAAAACTGTTGTATCTGGCGTGCCTTGACTTGCTCCTGATTTGGTAGCTGTTTGCGCCCGAATCTATTGGGCTACAGCACTAAAACATACCTGAAAAAGACCTAAAAAGCCCGAAAACAAGCATTCTTGCAAGTTTTGACGGCCACTGCTACGGGTTTGTAAGCGCTTGTGTACAACGAATTTCTACGCGAGAATTTGCGTTAAACATCTGGGTGGAGGACTTGTGATCAAAACTGTCGTTGCACTAGCCAATCTGTCAAAAAAATTCGGCGCTTTCAAACCAGCACTTCCCGCTTTGCGCCTGGCAGCCGTCGCCTCAGCATTGGCGGCGGTCTCGGTGTCGGCCCAGGCCCCGCTCGACATACGCGTGGCCCTCATCATCGGCAACTCGGCCTACCCCGGCAGCATGGCGCTGGTCAATCCGGCCAATGATGCGCAGGCCATGGCTGATGTGCTCAAGCGGCTGGGCTTTAATGTGATTGAGTTGCGTGACGGCAACAAGGCGCAAATGTCAGCCGCCATTGCCAGAGTCAGTGACGCGCTCAAAGGCAAGCAGGGCGTGGGCATGCTGTACTACGCAGGCCACGGCTTGCAGCTGGACTGGCGCAACTACATGGTGCCAGTCGATGCCAATCTGAAAAGCGCTGCCGATGTGACCCAGCAAACCATTGACCTGAGCAGCGTTGTGGACATCTTCAAAGCCGCTGGCAACCGCATGAACATTGTTGTGCTGGATGCCTGTCGCGACAACCCGTTTGGTGGCAACACCAGCTCGGCCAAAGGCCTGGCGCAGCTTGATGCGCCGCCCAGCACCTTCTTGGCCTACGCCACCGCACCTGGCAACGTGGCCGAAGACGGCGATGAAAAAACCGGCAACGGCCTGTACACCCAGTATTTGCTGCAAGAGCTCAAGCGCCCAACCGCCAAGATTGAAGATGTCTTCAAGCGTGTGCGCCTGAACGTGCGCAAGCAAAGCCAGGGCCGGCAAATCCCCTGGGAGTCAACCTCGCTTGAAGACGATTTTTTCTTCAACGATGGCGCGAAATACACCATCAAGCCTGAAGACCTGGAGCGCATGGCCGCAGAAGTCAGGCAGCGGGAACAAAAGCGCCTGGCGCAAGAAGCCGAGGTACTTGCGCGCGCGCAGCAACTGGCGCTTGCCAAAGAGCGCGAGCGTCAGCAGGCGGAGGCGCGTGTGCTGGACCAGCAGCGCCAGGCCGCTGAAGTGCGTGCCAAAGAGGCCGAACGTTTGAGCGCAACCGCCAAAGCGATAGAGCAGGAAAAACTGGCTGCTGAGGCCAAGGCAAGAGACCAGCAACGTCAGGCACTGGAAGCCCAGGCACGCGAACGCGAACGGCTGCTTACACTTGAACAGGCCAGGGAGCGGGAGCGCATCATTTCTGAGGCCAAAGCCCGAGAGCAGGAGCGGCTTGCCGAGCTGGCCAGATTGCAGGAAAGCCAGCGCGTCGCTGCCCTGACAAAAGCGCCTGATGCCAGGTTGAGCAAAGAGCAGGCGCGTGATTTGGCCTTTAAGGAAGAAAAAGCCGCCTGGGACCTGATCAAAACCAGCAATAACCCGGACGACTTTTACAGTTATTTGCAGCGCTTCCCGAATGCGGGCGATTTGTCTGAGGCTGCGCAGTACCGGCTCGACCAGTTGGCCAAACCGAAGATCACAGCGGCGCTTGGCAAAGGGCAGGATGCAAGCATGGCCTACACCGGCCCGCGCTACAAGCTGGGTGATGTTTACCAGTTCCAGTTCAGTGATTTGCTCACCAATGTGCCGGGCGAAAAAGGCTCCATTCGCGTGACATCGATTGAAGGCGATACCGTGATGTTCAACAATGGCAGCGCCATAGCCACCATGCTCAGCGCAGCCATAAAAAATAACAACGGCACTTTTGACCCGCCACTCAACGGCTTGCCTGTTGAGCTGCAGGTGGGGAAAAAATGGAGCAGTCGTTCTGCCAATGCATTCAATGATGGGCGAACCTATCAACTACAAGCTGACACCAAAATAACGGGTATTGAAACCATTACAGTACCGGCAGGAACCTTTCAAACTTACGTTGTTGAAACTCAGCTTTTTTCATCCAGTGGGGTTACCTTCAAGCAAAAATTCTGGATAGATCCACGTTACGGCGCAGCCATCAAGTTTGAAAATCTGGGTCGTAGAGGCGGTAATGTCGTTGTCAGTGTGCGCCGTGAGCTGACCTCCATCAAAGCCGACCGCAGTTAAAAATGAACACTATGCCTAATTTGCCACGATTTTTAGCGTTTGCATTCAGCCTTGCCACTTGCATTGGCCTGCACGCGCCGCTGTGGGCACAGGCCACGCCCACCCCGGCAGAAATGGTTGAGCAGCTCAAGGTTCAACCGGCTGCTGCACCACGCACCCGCAGCCTGCGCAACCTGACGATTGAATCTGCTGTGCCCGAGGCCAAGCCCTCGCTGTCGCTGCTGATTCAGTTTGACTTTAACTCCGCAAAAGTCAAACCTGAAAGCCAGCAGGCGCTTGGCAACCTGGCGCAGGCGCTGCAGTCCAAGGAGCTGGCGGACTCAAAATTTGCAGTAGAAGGCCACACCGACGCCAAGGGCCGCGCTGACTACAACCTCAAGCTCAGCCAGCAGCGTGCTGACGCTGTGCGTGCTTTTTTGGCCAGCAATGGCGTGACAGATGCCCGGCTGCAAGCCATAGGCAAGGGCTCCAGTGAGCTGGCCAACGCCGCTGACCCGCTGGCCGCCGAGAACCGCCGTGTGCGCATTGTTAACCTGAATTAAGTTCGCATTTTGCGCACTTTTTTTGAACGCTTTACCCTGCGCCTGGGTGCGCTGCCCGCACGGCGCGTGACCTGGGGTTTGGTAACTGTTTTCTCTGTCTGGGTGTTGCTGGATGTGCTGGTGATTCACTTCACCAGCGGCATGGCCCGTTCCAGCTTTGACGCCATGGTGCGGGCCCGTGTGGTGGCCGCAGCACCTGACCCACGCATGGTGATCATTGACATCGACGAGGCGACACTGGCCCGCATGGCGCCAGAGTTTGGCCGCTGGCCGTGGCCACGCGACACGCTGGCCACCGTGCTGGACCACATTGAAAAGCAGCAACCCGCCGCGATTGCCTGGGACATTATTTTTTCAGACGCTGACCGCTTGAGCCCGGGTGGCGATGCGGCTTTTAACGCGGCCGTAGCACGCAGCCAGCACAGCCACTTTGCGGTCACGCGCCTGCCAGCGGCCAACGACACCACCAGCGCCTTGACGCGTGCCCAGTTACCAGGCCTGTGGGCCACACCTGCCACATCATCACAGCGCACCAGCACCGTTGCCTTGATTGCGCCTGTACTGCCTGCTGTGGCCGCAGCGCGCATGGGCTTTAACAACGGTTACCCGGACGCAGACGGTGTGCTGCGCCGCTACCGCTACCGCGAAACCTTGCCGGACGGCAGCCAGATCCAGTCGCTGGCGGCGGCCGTGGCCAGCAGTCTGATACCCCACGGCAAAGACGAGGCGCGACATGCGCGTTTTGACAAAGACGAGCTGATCGCCTGGCGCAAAGCGCCTGAGGCCTACCCGCGCATCAACTTTGCGGACGTATTTGCGCAAGCTGAAGGTGACAAGCCGTTGGCGCCAGTATCGTCATTTGCTGGCAAGGTGGTGCTCATAGGCGCTACCGCACCCAGCCTGCACGACATTCACCCCACGCCACTGTCGCCACTGCAGGCCGGGGTGGAGTCATTGGCCACCGCAATTGACAATGCCATCAACCAGCGTGTGGTGCACGAGCTGCCGCGCTGGCTGCAGGCAGCGCTGGCGATTGCGCTTTGCATTGGCATAGCAATGTGGGTGCAGTTCAAAAGCATTGATTCTCTGGCGCCTTCTTTGTTTGCTTTGCCGTTGGCTTTGCTGGGCCTGGGTTATTTGAGCTTGAACAACACGCCGATTTTTCTGGACCTGCATTTGGCTGCTGCCCTGGCGCTGCTGTTTTTGGCTGTGCTGCGTTACTGGAATGGCCTGCGCCAGCAATTCTGGCGTAAACCGCTTGAGCAGGCTGGCGTTCCTATGGCGTTGTGGCCTATTGAAGGTGCCGAGCCCTGGCTGGGCGAGCCGCTTGACCGCTTGATTGACGCGCTCGAAGCGCACGCGCCTGACTGCCGGGTGGTGGTGGCAGATGCGAGTGTGACCTGGCCGGGCAAGCTGCTCTGGCCCGAGCTGGTGCGCCATGCCGCAGTGGTGGGGCCCGCGCAGCAATTGCATTCAAACCGCGCAGTGATCGAGGCGCGGCTGGGCGCACAGCTTTTGGCCAGCACGGGCGTGCCTGTCCCCTTGGCTGGCGGCATGGCACGCGATAAACTGGTGCAGGCTTGCTGGGCCGCCTGGGCGGGTGAATCAACAACAACGAACAAATAAACGAGGGACCATCGGATGAAAAAAACATTGGCTTTCACAGCCGCA
Organism: Polaromonas sp.; assembly: GCA_031417995.1. GTDB lineage: Bacteria > Pseudomonadota > Gammaproteobacteria > Burkholderiales > Burkholderiaceae_C > Polaromonas. The sequence goes on from JANOWR010000094.1 coordinate 10,221, forward strand.
GGCTTGCTGGCTGCGCTGAGTTTATGCAACGCCCACGCACAAACCACCACCGTTCTGCGCGCCACAGAAATTAGAGCTGACAAACTTGCCAGCGCGCCGGTGTTGTCGGCACTGCCCGCAGGCGCTGCATTGGCCATCATGGCGATTGAAGGCGGCTGGGCGCAGGTGCTGCATGAATCATCTACTGGCAAAGTCACAGGTTGGGTACGCGCTAGCAACGTCAACCTCACATCGGGTGCATCAACAGCATCAGGCATGGCCAGCGGTCGCCAGGCGGGCGGCAACTCCGTGCTGACACTGGGTGTGCGCAGCCTGCCAGCACGTGTCAATCGCCACGCGCTCATCATTGGCATCAGCCGTTACGCAGAAGCCAACATACCGCCACTGCCTGGCGCACGCATTGACCGTGCCTCGGCCACGCAAATGGCCACGGCCATGCAGGTGCCCGCCAGCAACATCAGCTATCTGCAAGACGACCAGGCCACGGGCGACAACATTCGCAAAGCGCTGCGCGAGCTGGGCGAAAAGGTGCAGGACGGCGACCGCGTGTTCATTCATTATTCAGGCCACGGCACGCGCTACAACGACCCGGCCATTGGCGGTTGTGTTGAATCATTGCTGGCTTATGACGGTGGCCAGTCGGGCAATATCACCAACCGTGAAATGACCAGCCTGTTGAGCACCATCACCGCCAAAACCGACAAGCTGTTTGTGATGTACGACGCTTGCCATTCTGGTGGGCTGGTCAACATTCCGCCGGCCATGCGCACGCGCGGCCTGGGCAATGCGAACGACGAGGGCTTGCTGCGGCCCAAGTTTGCGGCGATCTCTGAAGAGTGTGGCCGCCCGGTCAACGTCAAAACCCGCAACCTGATGGTGGAGCTGAACGACAAGGGCGCATTGCCGCAAGACGTGATTCACATCTCGGCCTCGCGTGACAACGAAATCAGTTTTGACGACGAGCTCAAAGGCGGCCTGGCGACCCAGTTTGTGCGCGACTGCATGTTGCGTGATGCCGTGGATCTGGACAAGTCAGGCGCCATCAGCATGGACGAAATCCGCCAGTGCGCGCAAACCAAAATCAACCAGCGCATGCAAAACGATGCCAACTACAAGCCGCACAACCTGGTGCTGTCAGGCAATGTGGGCTTTGTGCCGGCATGGTTCAGTCAGGCGCAAATTGCGGCCGTGCCTGTTGCGGCATCCGTCATGGCACCTCCCGTCATGCCTGTGGCTCAAGCTCCTGCACTGCCAGCGCCGCAGCCAGTAGTCGTCAAGCCGCCGCAAGTTGTTGCTGTTGCGCCTTTAGCGGTTGCTGCGCCTGTGGTGGTTACCCCGCTGACGGGCGCACAAGCGCTGCGCCAGATGTTTGACCAGCGCGATGCCAAGCGCAAAGTCACCGTCAGCCTGGCCAAGACGCAACTGAAGATCGCCCAGGACACACTGGAGATGTCGGTTCAGTCAGACAAGCCCGGCTATGTGTATGTGGCGCTGGCTGGCTCAGACAACAAATCGGTGTACATGCTGTTCCCCAACGACCTGGACCAGAACAACAAGATTGAAGCCGGCCAAACCCTGCAACTGCCGCGTGCCAACTGGCGCGTCAAGGCGGGTGGCCCTGCGGGCAACAACAACCTGCTGGTGTTTGTGGCCGACGGCCCGCGTGATTTGACGCAACTGGGCGCAGGCAAGGTTGGGCCGTTTTCAAACTCGCTCAATGATGCGGAAGGCCGCGCCAAACTCGGTGCACTCATGGGCACATCGCGGCTGGTGACCAGCCAGGCCTGCGAGTCAGCCAGCAACCGCAAAAACAACCCCCTGTGCTCCGACGCATTTGGGGCCGCCATGGTTTCTGTAGAGGAAGTCAAATGAAAAAACTGATTGCGGTTGCCCTGTTTGCGGCTGTGTTGGCCTGCTCTTTTGCTGCACATGCGCAAACTGCGCCCAAAGACTGGCTCATTAGCCCGGCAGAGGCGCTGTCTTACCAGGGCGAGGGCGGCTTTAACGAGCAACCCGCGCTGCGCGCACGTGCGGTTGTACCGCAAATCGACATTTTGAAACCCGAGCCAGTGGCTGACCTCAAAGTCAAGGCACCGTTTTCGATTGCCGTTCTGTTCAAAGCCCAAAGCGATGCAGCCATTGACCCCAGCACATTCAAAGTGATGTACGGCGCGCTCAAGTTCGACATCACCAGCCGCATCACCAAATTCGTCAAAGTCACGCCAACGGGTTTCTCGTTAGACAACGCGCAAATCCCGGTGGGCAAACACCGCCTGACCATGCAGGTACAAGACGAAAAGCAACGTGTGGCTGAGCGGGAGTTGCGGGTTGAGGTGGAGTAAGCCGTTCCGGCTATTCAGTCAAAGCCGTGCTGCAAGCGGCGCGCGTTTTCCACACACAGCGCACGCAGCTCAGCGCTCAACTCAGCATCACGGCTGGCTTGCTGCCAATAATCAATAGCCCAGGTAAGTGCCAGCGCAGCCTCTGCTGCATAGCCACTGGGCAGCACTGGCTCACGCAGCGGCGATGGGTCAAGATTGCCGCTGTGAATGTCTGGCCGCCACATCATCGGCAGCATGTCGTAAACGGGTGTGGGCACAAAGACAGGCGTGACAACGTCATCGACAAAAAATGAAAGATTGCCGAAGTGCATGTCTGTATTGCCAATGAAGTGGCCAAACAGATAGGTCAGGGTGACCTGGCGCGCATCACTGCCAGACAACAGTTGCTGTTTGACCAGGGCTTCGCAAGTCACGACCCAATTGACGCGCGGTGCTTGCACAAACTCGTCGTGAACGGCGGCGGCAGAAACGATGTGGCGCAGCGCAGCTGATGCACCACGATCAAAGCGGCGTGACTCCAGGCATGTGCGTTTGGCTGTCTCGACGATTTCAGTCTGTGCACTGGCAATGCCGTTGGCCTCAAGTGTTTGCAACGCCCGCTTTTCAAGGTGCAGCAGCTGGTGCCAGCGTTCACCAAAAGGAGTCCCGCGCGGCGGGCTGAATTTGACGATAAAGCGTTCGCCACCTCTTTGCCTGGCGGTGAACTTGGGCTGCTCGCCAGCCGCTGACGAACCCGCAGGCAGTCCGGCACCTATAGATGTTGCGAGGTGCTCGTAGTGTTTGGCCTTGTCAGTGATGTCGTCTGGCGCTGCAAAATTTGAAGTTTCGATGGCGCCCACAAAAAAAGCACCGACCGGATCATTTACGTGGTTGATGGCCATGTACAGGACTTGCGCCAGCGTCCAGTCGTCAGGATCGCTCGGGAAGTCAGGCCGCGCTCTTGCCAGCTCGCGACCTAAAAAACCTTGCGGTTTTAAAGGCATCAAAAACCATGGCAAACGACCTTTGGTTTGCCAGACGTGTTTGCCTGACTGCACATACAACATGTCGTTTTGAAGATAGGTCAAAGTGCCAAAACGCCAAGGCATGTCACCAGCCATGTCCGGGCCATTCCACAGCAGTTCGTGGCTGGCAGGCAGGCCCAAAATAGCCTGCGTCAACGCATAGCGCGTGCTGCGCGCTGCACCCTGCTTGTGCACCTCAGCGCCCAGTTGCTTCAAGGCCAGTGAAATACTGGCCTGGCTTTTACCTGTGGCCGCTTGCAGCTGCGCTGCCGACAGTGACGGCGCCTGTTTCAGCAGCGCATGCAGCGCGTCAGCAAGGGATATTTTAGGGGTACTCATTGATAGATACTTTTTTGTAAATATCTATCAATAAACAAGTTTAGTCAAAAATCCGATAGATGTAATGATAAATTTAAATCACCGCCCACCGTCCCCTACCAACGCATACGGTGCCCAGTAGGCCGGGTGAGCGTAGGCAGGTGTCGCCATCACTTTGAGCATCGCCTGTCGCAGGCTTTCAGCTTTTGGCGCTTGCGGGTTGGCGCTGTAATGCTCAAAGGTAGCGGTGGTCAAGGCCTTGGCGGATTCGCCTTCTACGGCCCAGTGCGTCACCAGCAGGCTGCGCGCGCCTGCGTAAAAAAAGCCGCGTGCCAGGCCGCTCAGCGCTTCTTCAGCCCGACCATCGGCGGCTGCGGTGTTGCACGCCGACAGCACCACCCAGTCGGCATTCAGTTTGAGTGTCAGCACATCTTCCAGCGTGAGCAGCGGGGCCAGCGGGTTGCTTGCATCTGTATTGCCAGCCGCCAGCGCCAATGCAGGCTGTGAGAGGTTGGGCAAGTCGCCAGCCATCAGGCCATGGGTGGCAAAGGCCACCACACGGCGGCTGGAAAGCAGGCCGCTTTTGCTGCTGGCCATCACGCTGTCACGCGTGGCTGATGCACCCAGCACCACGTCGTTTGTTGCGTTGGCGCGCAGCGTGTTGGCAATGGCCAGCAGCTCGTCCCGGGTTTCAGGCAGGGGGGGAATGTCGGCATAGCGCAATGCAGAAGGAGCGGTGCTTCGGATGCTTAATTTTTCGTCGCTGATGTCATCGACAAGCGCGTCGCGCGCTATGGTTACCTTGCGGACAGTTTGCTCGCCTGGCAAAACGCTGGCAACAGCCGTGTTGGCGAAAGCCGGGTCACCCCAGCCGATAAAAGCCTGCGCCGCTGACTTGTTTTTGGCGATGCTTTTCAATGCCAGCCAGGCCGACAGGCTGGGCACCTGGGCAATGGCGGCCTGCTTGATAAGCCATGGCGCGTCTTGCCCCAAGCTGCCACTGGCTTGCGTTTGCAGTACCGCAAATGGCAACTGGCTAAGCGCACCGCCGGTTGCCACAATCCACTGTGTTTTGCCTTGCAGTGTGCTGCTGACAGGCGCTATCAGTCGCTGGTAAAGCGCATGTGCCGCAGCACTGTCAAACTGGCTGGGCGCACCTTTGAAGCTGGCAAAGTCCAGGTTGTTGCGCAGCCGCGCGACCAACTGGTTGACCTCTGCCTGTGTCATTGCCACGCGCGCAAACGCTGCTGGCCTGTCACTGGCCACTGCCCAAACGTACACCGCATCCGCCGTGGGCAGCACCATCAGCAAGGCCTGCGATGCGTCCAGCTGGCGCGCAATGTCTTGCGCGCTGGGCATGGTGGGGCGCACCAGGCGTTCGTAGTCAGGAAATTTGGCTTTGATCTCCTGCTGGTACTTAATGCGCTCGGCCTCTAGCGCGGCTATGCGTGTGCGCATTTGCGCAGCAATCTCTGGCAGCGTAGAAGCGCTTGCGCCAGCCTCACCACTCAGGTAGCGGCGTAGCCCTGCGATTTCGTTTTTAGCATCCTGCTCGCGTCGCACCACATCGGCCAGGGCGGGTGTGCTGGCCGCGGCGCGGACTGCCGCGTCATTCAATGCATCCTGCACGCTGCCCGAGCGTACCCAGTCAGCTGGGCCAATTGCGTTAACTGCGTTTTCACCCGGCGAGGTGGCCAGTGCTTCCAGATAGGCGGCAAACACTTCTTCGCGCCGCTCTTTGCGGTAGCCCGTGTTTTCCAGGTATTCGGCATTGGCAGGTGCCATGTAGTCGCGCACGGCTGTTTTTAGCAGGGCAATAGCTCGTGCGCGGCTGTCTGGCGTACCCATGCGCCACAGCGCCACCCCTTGCAGGCCGCGTGCTTGGGCGGTGAAAAAGTGGCTGTCGCCATTGAGCTTGGCAACGAAGTTCGCATGTTCATTGAACAGATCAGCCGCCTGTGCATAACGGCCATTGCCAAGGTAAGCCAGCGCTCGGTCAAAGCGAAACAGCACGCGCGCCTTCAGCTTGTCATCATTGCCCGCCAATGTATCGAGCTGGTTATAAATGGTCAACGCAGCGGGCCAGTTTTTTTGGCCTATCAACGCGTTCGCTGTGCTGGACGCCCGGTTGGGTCTGCCGCCCGACAGCGCGTCATACCCCAGCCTGGCAAGCACCGCATCTGACTTGCGGGCCATGGTTTCTGCTTGCGCAAATTCACGCTGAACAAAGCGCAGCCCGCTGGCCACGGCGTAAATGCCTGAAAGATAGCCAGCAGGCAACTCCTGCTCGCTGGACAGGCGCATGTAATCAGCAAGAACCAGTTCAGCATCGCTGATGCGACCTGCCGCGCGCAAGGCTGTGAGCTTTCGGGCCAGGCTGTCGGCCAGGTCAGACCTCAGAAATTGGCGCAGGGTGGGGCTGTCGGCGGGGGATGCCAACTCCATAGCACGCCGTGCAAACTTTTCGCTTTCGATGGCGGCTGAAATGGCAGCCCCGTTTTTGCCAAAACGCTGTTCTATCAACGACAGACAGCGGTAGTTGCGGGCCAGGCTTCTGGCCAGTTCACGTTGTTGCCAGTTTTGTCTGGCCAGCGGCTCCAGGTTTTTGATTTCTTGCAGGTTGGCAGAAATTGTTTTTCTGGCGGCCTCGTTGTTGTTTTGTTCGTACAAATCGAAGGCCATGCTGGCGCGCATGATCGGCACGTCAAATGGCCGCCCGCCTGCTATGGCCTGCTGCACCAAAGCATTGCCTTTTTCTATTTGCCCGCTTTTGATCAACTGCCGCCCCAGATTGAACTTCAAACGCGCATCTGGCAGCCGTGCGACAGCTTCCGTCAGAACGCCTTCCCTGATGCTTGGCTCACCCAGCCGCAGGGCAGCGGCGTCTTTCTCATTGAAGTGTTTGCGCAACACCTCGGGCGCTGCACCCTCGGGAATCGGCTCCGCCAAAATTGCCCGCAGTTTTTTGTCTTCCTCAGCGCTGATTTGCCGGAACTGCGTTTCAATTTCGTCGCTTTGCCCGAATGCTGGTGCGCTGCAAAAGGCAGCGTAGATGACCCAAGCCAGGATTTGAAAATGTCTGGATATCGGTTTCATGGCTCGACTGTAGCGCTAGTTGGGCAGCCAGCAGACAGATATTTTTTGCTATAAAAACAGGAGCATCTTGCACCTGAATCTATTGGCCTACAGGCTTAAAAGGCACCTGTAAATTGCCTAAAAAGCCGAAAAATACTAAAAAACTAAGCGCTGGAAGCTTTTTCACCCACCCCGGCAGCATGCGCCTGCACATCGGCGTGATAGCTGCTGCGCACCATCGCGCCTACCGCTGCGTGGGTAAAGCCCATGTTGTGGGCCTCGGCTTCAAACATCTTGAAAGTGTCGGGGTGCACATAGCGGCGCACGGGCAAATGCGACATCGACGGTGCCAGGTATTGGCCAATTGTCAGCATGTTGATGTCGTGGGCGCGCATGTCGCGCATGACCTGCAAAATCTCGTCGTCCGTCTCGCCCAGGCCGACCATGATGCCGCTTTTGGTCGGTACGTTCGGGTGCAGGGCTTTGAACTTTTTGAGCAGGTTCAAACTGAACAGGTAGTCGCTGCCAGGTCGCGCTTCTTTGTACAGGCGGGCTGTAGTTTCCAGGTTGTGGTTCATCACATCGGGTGGCGCGGCTTTCAAAATCTCCAGCGCACGGTCGTCGCGGCCACGGAAGTCGGGCACCAGAATTTCAATCGTGGTGCCGGGCGACAGCTCGCGGATTTTGCTGATGCATTCGACGAAATGGCCACTGCCACCGTCGCGCAAATCATCGCGGTCCACGCTGGTGATCACCACGTATTTGAGTTTGAGTGCCGCAATGGTGTTGGCCAGGTTCAGGGGTTCATTCACATCCAGCGGGTCTGGCCTGCCGTGGCCCACATCACAAAACGGGCAGCGCCGCGTGCATTTGTCGCCCATGATCATGAAGGTCGCCGTGCCCTTGCCAAAGCACTCGCCAATGTTGGGGCAACTGGCTTCTTCACATACCGTATTCAGCTTGTTCTCGCGCAGGATCTGCTTGATTTCGTAAAACCGCGTGGTGGGCGAGCCCGCCTTGACGCGAATCCAGTCGGGTTTTTTGAGCACTTCGGCGCGTTCAACCTTGACGGGAATGCGCGACAGTTTGGCTGCGGCCTTCTGTTTGGCCAGCGGGTTGTAGTCTTGCTGACTTTGAACTTCCCGGACGACTTCCTGTGTACTCATGGTGTTTTGACTTTACGGTGCAAGGTAGTTGACAAGTTTTTGACTGAACACGTCAGCCGCTTCTTGCCAGCCAACAGACACACCGATTGTACGAAGGTCAACAGTCTGCAAACCCGCATAGCCGCAGGGGTTGATGCGCGAAAAAGGCGCCAGGTCCATCGCCACATTCAGCGCCACCCCGTGGTAGGTGCAGTGGCGGCTGACCTTGATGCCGAGGGCGGCGATTTTGCCTAAGCCTGAAAACATGGGCTCTGACCCCTTCACTTTAGCTGCCCCCGTATCGAGCATGGCATGCGAAAACGGATCATCCAGCCGAACATAAATCCCAGGCGCGCCGCGCACCCGGTGCCCCGTCACCCCAAAATGCGACAGCGTGCGAATCACCGCCTCTTCAACCCGGTAAACGTATTCTTTAACGTAGTAGCCCGCCGCCTTCAAGTTCACCAGCGGATAAGCCACCACCTGTCCCGGCCCATGAAACGTCACCTGCCCGCCCCGGTCGGTTTGCACCACCGGAATGTTGCCGGGGTTCAAAATGTGTTCGACCTTGCCCGCCAGCCCCTGGGTATAGACCGCAGAATGCTCACATATCCATAGCTGGTCGCGCCCGAATTCATTGGGCTTGAAGTCGATTTGAGGGGTATTTTGGGCTGTTTTTGGGCTTCTGGCGGCTGTAAAAGCCTGCATCGCTTCAAAAGTTGGCAAATACTCGACCAGGCCGAGGTGGCGAACCTCCATGGCTAGAGCACCACTTTGACCATCGGATGCGTGCTCAGCGTGCGGTACAGCTCGTCCAACTGCTCTCTTGAAGTTGCAGTGACGGTGACAGTCACGCCCAGGTACTTGCCGCCGCTGCTTTCGCGCAGCTCGATGGTGGACGCATTAAAGGCCGGGTCGAACTGATGGGCGACGTGGGTAATGGCGGCTACCAGGCCATCTACCTTCAGGCCCATGACCTTGATGGGGAACTGGGACGGGTATTCGATCAGAGATTCCTGTTTGGCCGTATTGGGTGGCGTGCCGGGCGTGGTCATGGGGTTTGCTCCTTGGCTTCCTGATAAGCCGCGTACAGCTTGGCGTAAACCGGGCCGGGCTGGCCGCTGCCTACTTTGTTGCCATCCAGCAGCGTGACGGGCAGCACTTCTTTGGTGGCGGACGATAGCAGCAGTTCGTCAGCGTCAAGCACTTCTGCCCGGGTGATGCAGCGCAGCTCGAAAGCGATGCCTTTGGCGCGGCACAGCTCTTCAAACAGGCCGTAGCGTATGCCCTCTAACACCAGGTTGTCGCGCAACGGGCCAACGACCTTGCCGCCCTTGACCACCCACACATTGCTGGCGGCGGCTTCGCTCAGGTTGTCACCGCGAAACATGATGGTCTCCAGCGCGTCTGCATCGGCACTGATCTGCCGCGAAACACCGCGCCTAGCAGGCTGGTGCTTTTGATGTGGGCTTTCTCCCATCTGAAATCATTGGCCGTGACGCAAGCCACGCCTTCGCTGCGCTGCTGGGCGTTCGGCAGCTTCATGGCGTTGACCATCACAAACACGGTGGGTTTCAAGCCGGGCGGCATGACGTGGTCACGCATTGCCACGCCCCTGCTGACCTGGATATAGATGATCTGATCCGGATTTGCCTCAGTTTGACCTTCATTTAAGGCCTCATTTCGCGCTGTTTCCCTAATTTTACTGGCGTGAGCAGCTATTAATTGCATAGCAATGTCGTGCCACTCGGCAGTCGTCAAAGGGTTGGGTATGCGCAGCTCGGCCAGGCTGCGGTCTAGTCGGGCCATGTGATGCGCAAAGCGAAACAGCTTGCCTGCATAGGCGGGCAGTACCTCGTACACGCCATCGCCAAAAATAAAGCCACGGTCAAGCACGCTGATTTTGGCGTCCATGAGTGGCGTGTAGTCGCCGTTGAGGTAGCAAAGGGTGTCGGGCAAGGTGGGTGTTGAAGTTGGTTGTGTCATGCGTGTCAGTGTATGGAAGGTCATCAGGGCAGGGCGCGTGCAGGTAAAAATCGGGTTTCACCAATGGCCATCACGGTGAAGGTGTTGCCTGCCAGGCCCTGGGCGCTGGCGGCCAGGGCCAGGTCTTTGGGCGGCTGGTCAAGGGATTCATCGGACAGCTCAAACGTGCCCCAATGGATGCCCACGCTGCGTTTGGCAGCGATGTCGCGGTGTATTTGTACGGCTTCGGTGGGGTTGACGTGCTGGTCTTTTAAAAACCAGCGCGGCTCGTAAGCGCCTATCGGGATCAGCGCCAGGTCAAAGCCGCCGCCTTTGGCTGCGGTATGGCGGCCAGCAAAGCGCGCGCCCGTGTCGGCAAAGTCTTTTGAATAGCCCGTGTCGCCGGCAAAATACCAATGCAGGTCGGGCGCAAACACCGCATAGCCGCCCCACAGCGTCTGGCTGCGGTCACCAAAGCTGCGCGCTGACCAGTGCTGCAGCGGCGTGAAGTGGAATTCCACGCCTTTATGGGTGTGGCTGTCCCACCAGTCGAGTTCAGTCACATTGTTGATGCCGATGCCCGCAAACCATGCCTTCATGCCCAGCGGCACGAGGAACAGGGTGGGCTTGCCAGCGGCTTCAGAAAGCTGTGCAATGGCAAGCACGGAAGGGCGGTCCAGGTGGTCGTAGTGGTTGTGTGAAATCAGCACCACATCAATCGCTGGCAAATCGGCCAGCGCCAAACCCGGCGCGACCTTGCGCACAGGACCAATCAGGCTGATCGGGCTGGCACGGTTTGAAAAAATCGGGTCTGTCAGCACGTTCAGGCCGCCGGCCTGTACCAGCGTGCTGGCATGGCCTATCCAGGTGATGGCGGGTGCCTTGCTGGCTGAGTAGGCTTGAATGGCCGACAAGTCAGGCCTGGCAACTGGTGTGGGTGTGTTGGGCGGCCTGGGCAAGTCCGCAGCATACCGCTCACGCTGCCAGCGGATCAGCTCGCCAAAGCCCTTGTTGATAGGACCGATGTAGTTGTTTTTAAAGCCCTCGGCGGTATGGTGCTGCCTGGCCGGGCTGTACTGGGCTTTGACGCTGGCGCAACCGCTCAGTGCGAGCAGCAATGCACCAAGCAAAGTTAAAATCAATTTGCTACTAAAAAAGGAGCTGATTGCGCCCGAATTTATTGGGCGAAACGATGATTTAAGCATAAAAACAGATGAAAAATGTCTGTCAGCGTATCAGACGAACCGCCAATATGGCAAGCCAGCCGAGTGTGAAGTTCAGCAGCGTCATCTTGTGAATCAACCCGCCTGCCTTGGCAGCCAGTGGCCATTCGGCAGCAGCCACGGCACGTTTGTACTTTTTAAAGCCTGCAAAATAAATATGGCCAAACACCAGCATCATGGTGACGCCCAGCACCAGCATGACGTTCCAGCCCAGCGGCACACTGCCGTTGCCAGTGGCCAGTCGGGCCGCGCGGAAAGTGGACGTGTACAGGTGCGTGCCGGTGGCAAACAGCACCACAATCGCCAACAAAATCCAGGTATAGAAGCGCTGCCAGACCTGACCCATCAACACGGCTCTGGACTGCGCCTCCATGCAGGCCAGAGCGGCTGGGCGCAGCGCAAACAGCATGAAGGTCATGCCGCCCATCCAGACAATGCCTGCGATGAGGTGAAGGAGTTTTGCGTAGTCGTACATTGGGCATCACCTTAAGTTTCAAAAGCACGATTGTGGCCGCGCTTGCCTGTTTAGTGATTGACACACCCTAAAAATGCGCCCAAACCTAGCCGGGTTTTAAAGCTGTTTTAGGCGACCGGGTTTCTACGTATAATCAGAGGCTGTGGAAAATATTTTTGTAACCCTCCAGTAATCTGCGATGCGCACAATCAATCATTCCGCTGCAAATGAAATTTGGGATCTGGTGCCCGAAGACGACGTCACCAAGTCCTTGACCCGGGATGAAGCACAGGCCCTGCGCCAGCAACATCCAGCAATCTCACCCTGGGTGATATTGGCGGGCCAAGCCGCTGGCGGTGTGTTGGTCGCTTTGGCGGCATGGTGGGTGACTGGCAGGTCTGTCGTGGGCTGGTCGGCCATGTACGGGGCGATGGCGGTGGTCATTCCCGGCGCATTGTTTGCGCGGGGTTTGATGAGCAAGGTGTCTTCGATCAATCCGGCCGCTGCGGTGACTGGATTTTTTTTGTGGGAAATGGTGAAGATCGGTTTGGTGCTGGCCATGTTGTTTGCCGCGCCAAAGCTGGTGACAGATTTAAGCTGGCCCGCCATGTTGGTGGGGCTGGTTGTGACAATGAAGGTGGTTTGGCTGGTGCTTTGGCTTGAGGCTAAAGTGCGGCTCAGATCGAATAAGCTAAGTGCCGTGTAACAGCGTTGCCCAATAAAGAGATTTGAGATGAGTGCATCTTCTGGAAATGCTTTAACCGCTGGTGATTACATTGGTCACCACCTGGTACACCTGCAAAATAAAAAGCAGACCTCGTTAATTGATTTTTCCGTTTTCAATATCGATACGATTTTCTGGTCAATCACCCTTGGCGTGATTGGCCTTTTTGTCATGTGGCGCGTCGCCAAAACCATTCATTCGGGTGTGCCGGGTCGCTTGCAGGCTGCGGTTGAGCTGCTGATTGAAATGGTTGATAGCCAGGCCAAGGGGATTGTCAAAAACGCTGAATCCCGCAAAGTTGTAGGCCCCCTGGCGCTGACGGTGTTTGTCTGGATTTTCCTGATGAACTCGATGGATTTTTTGCCTGTTGACCTGTTTCACAGCATCTTTGCTTTTACGGGGCTGGACCACAAGATTGAATATTTCCGCGTCGTACCAACCGCCGATCTGTCGGCCACGTTGGGCATGTCTTGCGGTGTGTTGCTGGTTTGTGTGTTCTACAACATCAAAATCAAAGGCTTTGGCGGCTGGGTGCATGAGTTGTTCTCGGCCCCGTTTGGTGACAAATGGTTTTTGTACCCGGTCAATTTCCTGATGCAAATGATTGAGTTTGCCGCCAAGACGGTGTCTCACGGCTTGCGACTCTTTGGCAACATGTATGCGGGTGAGCTGTTGTTCATGCTGATCGCGCTCATGGGTGCGGTCGGATTTGGCTCGGCCACAGGCCTTTTCCTGTTCGTAGGCCATGTGCTGGCAGGTACGGGCTGGGCTATCTTTCATATTTTGATTGTGGCGTTGCAGGCCTTTATTTTCATGATGTTGACCTTGGTGTATGTGGGGCAAGCGCACGACCACCATTGAGGGATAGATTTCGGGTTTTGGTTTTTGTTTGTTAGTTTTTTTTGTTAATTTGTAGGAGCTTTAAATGGAAAACGTACTTGGTTTAGTCGCATTGGCCGCTGGCCTGATCATTGGCCTGGGCGCACTTGGCGCTTGTATCGGCATCGGCATCATGGGTAGCAAATACCTTGAAGCAGCTGCCCGCCAGCCAGAGCTGATGAACGAATTGCAAACCAAAATGTTCTTGTTGGCTGGTCTGATCGACGCAGCTTTCCTGATCGGCGTGGGTATTGCCATGTTGTTCGCATTCGCTAACCCGTTTGTGCTCAAGTAATTGCCTGCCTTTTTAGACGTCAACATTAAAGAGGTGCTGCTGTGAGTATTAACTCCACATTCTTTGCGCAGCTCGTCGTGTTTGCGATTTTGGTGCTGTTCACGATGAAATTCATCTGGCCGCCCATCACAGCCGCACTGGATGAACGCGCCAAAAAGATAGCCGATGGTCTGGCCGCTGCCGACAAAGCCAAATCTGAACTCCAGGGTGCCAACAAGCGCGTTGAAGAAGAATTGGCCAAGTCAAAAGGCGAGTCCGCTGTGCGTCTTGCCGATGCCGAGCGCCGCGCCCAAGCCATGATCGAAGAAGCCAAAGCCAAGGCCACCGAGGAGGGTGGCAAGATCATTGCCGCCGCCAAGGTTGAAGCTGAACAGCAAACCGTCAAGGCCCGTGAGACGCTGCGCGAGCAGGTCGCCGCGCTGGCTGTCAAGGGTGCTGAGCAGATTCTGCGCAAGGAAGTCAATGCATCCGTGCATGCCGACTTGCTGGGCCGCCTGAAAACCGAACTTTGACTGTAAAGACGAGAGCACAAACATGGCCGAATTAGCCACCATTGCACGTCCTTACGCTGAAGCGCTGTTCAAGGCTGCGGCAAATGATCTTTCCGGCACGGCCGTCTGGCTTGATGCGCTGGCAGCCATTGCTTCCAATGTTCAATTGCAGCAGTACGCCGGTAACCCCAGCGTCACTTCCGCACAAACATTTGACGTGATGTCTGGCGTCGCCGAGTCCCAAAAGACCAGGCTGCCCGAGGCTGCCAAAAACTTCATGCGTGCGGTGATTGACAACGGCCGCATCAGCGTGCTGCCTGAAATAGCCAGCCAGTTTCGCGCTTTGAAAAACGCGCAAAGCGGCTCGTCGGACGCAGTGGTTTTCAGCGCGTTTGCGCTTGACGCAGCGGCCCTGGCTGACTTGGCCACAGCGCTGGAAAAGCGCTTTGGCAGAAAACTCAATCTCAACGTTGAGTTGCAGCCTGAACTGATAGGCGGCGTACGTGTCGTGGTGGGTGACGAGGTGCTGGACACTTCGGTTAAAGCCCGTTTAGAGCAAATGAAAGCGGCGCTGATTTCCTGATGTTGCGTTTTGCAGCACCCTGGTTTCAACCCACAAACAACGAAAGAAGGAAAGAGTCATGCAACTCAATCCAGCAGAAATTTCTGAACTGATCAAGAGCCGTATTGAAGGCTTGACCGCCGCCAGCGACATCCGTAACCAAGGCACAGTTGTGTCTGTGGCTGACGGTATCGTGCGTATTCACGGCTTGTCTGACGTGATGCAGGGCGAAATGCTTGAGTTCCCGGCGACAGCTGATGGCACGCCTACTTACGGCCTGGCGCTGAACCTTGAGCGCGACTCTGTCGGCTCCGTGATTCTGGGTGAGTACGAGCACATTGCAGAAGGCGACACCGTCAAATGCACGGGCCGTATTCTTGAAGTGCCGGTGGGTCCTGAACTGCTTGGCCGCGTGGTCAATGCACTCGGACAGCCGATTGACGGCAAAGGCCCGATCAACGCCAAAATGACCGACGTGATTGAAAAAGTCGCACCGGGCGTGATTGCCCGTAAATCGGTTGATCAGCCATTGCAAACCGGCCTGAAGTCTATTGACTCCATGGTGCCTGTGGGCCGCGGCCAGCGCGAACTGATCATTGGTGACCGCCAGACCGGTAAAACCGCTGTCGCGATTGACGCCATCATCAACCAAAAAGGCACTGGCGTTTATTGCGTTTATGTCGCGATTGGCCAAAAAGCATCGTCGATTAAAAACGTGGTGCGCTCGCTGGAGCAAGCTGGTGCAATGGAGTACACCATTGTTGTTGCCGCTTCGGCTTCTGAGTCCGCAGCCATGCAATATGTGAGCGCCTACTCTGGCTGCACGATGGGCGAGTACTTCCGCGACCGTGGCGAAGATGCACTGATTGTGTATGACGATTTGTCCAAGCAGGCTGTGGCTTACCGTCAGGTGTCATTGCTGTTGCGTCGTCCGCCAGGCCGTGAAGCCTATCCAGGTGACGTGTTTTATCTGCACAGCCGTTTGCTTGAGCGCGCCGCCCGCGTGAATGAAAAGTATGTTGAAGACTTCACCAAAGGTGCCGTCAAGGGCAAAACTGGTTCATTGACGGCACTTCCGATCATTGAAACGCAAGCCGGTGACGTGTCGGCCTTCGTGCCCACCAACGTGATTTCGATCACGGACGGCCAGATTTTCCTGGAGACCAGCCTGTTCAACGCCGGTATCCGCCCTGCGATCAACGCCGGTATCTCGGTGTCGCGCGTTGGTGGTGCTGCCCAGACCAAGCTGATCAAAAACCTGTCCGGCGGTATCCGTACCGACTTGGCCCAGTATCGTGAGCTGGCTGCGTTCGCGCAGTTCGCGTCTGACCTGGACGAAGCCACCCGCAAGCAGCTGGACCGTGGTGCACGCGTGACGGAACTGCTCAAGCAGGCGCAGTATTCACCCTTGACGATTTCGAACATGGGCGCCACGCTGTTCGCCGTGAACAAGGGCTTCATGGACGATGTGGAAGTCAAGAAAGTGCTGGCGTTTGAATCTGGTCTGCACGCTTATCTCAAAGACAAGCATGCGGCACTGATGGCCAAGCTGGAAGCCGCCAAGGCGATGGACAAAGACGCGGAAGCAGAAATGACCACCGCTGTGACTGCGTTCAAAAAATCCTTTGCCTGATCTGACCTGAAACCCAAACCTTCTAGAAATTATTAGGAATACAGATGGCTGCAGGCAAGGAAATCAGAGGCAAGATCAAGTCGGTGGAAAACACCAAAAAGATCACCAAGGCCATGGAGATGGTGGCCGCCTCCAAAATGCGCAAGGCGCAGGAGCGGATGCGCGCCGCCCGTCCTTACAGCGACAAGATTCGCAATATCACGGCAAACCTGTCCAAGGCCAACCCTGAATACACCCATGCCTTCATGCAGGCCAATGATGCGAAGGCCACCGGGTTCATTGTGGTGACGACTGACAAGGGCCTGTGCGGCGGTTTGAACACCAACGTGTTGCGCGCTGTCACCGCCAGGCTCAGGGACTTGCAAGCTGCGGGCCATGACACGCAAGCGGTGGCGATTGGCAACAAGGGTTTGGGTTTCTTAAACCGCGTGGGTGTCAAGGTGGTGGCGCATGCCACACAGCTCGGTGACAAGCCGCATCTCGACAAACTGATTGGCCCGGTCAAGGTGCTGCTCGATGCGTATGCCGAGGGGAAGCTCAAAACCGTGTACCTGTGCTACACCAGGTTCATCAACACGATGCGCCAGGAGTCCGTGGTTGAGCAGTTGCTGCCACTCACGGCCGATCGTCTGGTGGCCGACAAAGACCAGCACGGCTGGGACTATATTTACGAGCCGGATGCACAAACGGTCATTGATGACTTGCTGGTGCGTTATGTCGAGGCACTGGTGTATCAGGCCGTGGCTGAAAACATGGCCTCCGAGCAATCAGCCCGCATGGTGGCTATGAAGTCTGCGACTGATAACGCTGGCAGCGTGATTGGCGAGCTCAAACTGATTTACAACAAAACGCGGCAGGCAGCGATCACGAAAGAACTTTCGGAAATCGTCGCTGGTGCGGCAGCGGTATAGCTTGAACAGTTGTAGCCGCACTACCCGATTTAAAGATTAAAGAAACCAACAGGATGTCATCATGGCGAATGTAAAAGCTCAAGCTCAAGGCAAGATTGTTCAGTGTATCGGCGCAGTGGTTGACGTGGAATTCGCACGTAACGAGATGCCCAAGATTTATGACGCCCTCAAAATGGAAGGCTCATCCCTGACGCTGGAAGTCCAGCAACAGCTGGGCGACGGCATTGTGCGCACCATTGCGTTGGGCAGCTCTGACGGCATGCGCCGTGGCAACGTCGTGTACAACACCGGCGCACCCATCATGGTGCCGGTTGGCAAGGGTACCCTGGGCCGCATCATGGACGTGCTGGGCGCACCGATTGACGAGCGTGGCCCGGTTGACCAGACCCTGACCGCTGCGATTCACCGCAAAGCCCCAGCCTATGACGAGCTGAGCCCATCACAAGAGCTGCTGGAGACCGGCATCAAGGTGATTGACCTGGTGTGCCCGTTCGCCAAAGGCGGCAAAGTTGGTCTGTTCGGCGGCGCTGGCGTGGGCAAGACCGTGAACATGATGGAACTCATCAACAATATTGCCAAGGCGCACTCTGGTTTGTCCGTGTTTGCTGGTGTTGGCGAGCGTACCCGTGAAGGCAATGACTTCTACCACGAGATGGCTGACTCAGGCGTTGTGAATCTTGAAAAGCTTGAAGACTCCAAAGTGGCGATGGTCTACGGTCAGATGAACGAGCCACCAGGCAACCGCTTGCGCGTGGCATTGACTGGGCTGACGATCGCGGAATCATTCCGTGACGAAGGCCGCGACGTGCTGTTCTTTGTGGACAACATTTACCGCTACACATTGGCCGGTACTGAAGTGTCAGCGTTGCTGGGCCGTATGCCTTCAGCCGTGGGCTACCAGCCAACGCTGGCTGAAGAAATGGGCCGTTTGCAAGAGCGTATTACATCAACCAAAGTTGGTTCCATCACGTCCATCCAGGCTGTTTACGTGCCTGCCGATGACTTGACCGACCCGTCACCTGCAACGACTTTTGCCCACCTTGACTCCACCGTGGTGCTGAGCCGTGACATTGCCTCACTGGGTATCTACCCTGCGGTGGATCCACTGGACTCCACCAGCCGCCAGTTGTCCCCTGCTGTGGTCGGTGAAGACCACTACAACACGGCCCGTGCCGTACAGGGCACGTTGCAGCGCTACAAAGAACTGCGCGACATTATTGCGATTTTGGGCATGGACGAGCTGGCGCCTGAAGACAAACTGGCCGTTGCCCGCGCCCGTAAAATCCAGCGCTTTTTGTCGCAGCCATTCCACGTCGCTGAAGTGTTTACCGGCTCACCCGGCAAGTACGTCAGCCTGGCTGAAACCATTCGCGGCTTCAAAATGATTGTTTCTGGCGAGTGCGACCATTTGCCTGAGCAAGCGTTTTACATGGTCGGTACGATTGACGAGGCTTTCGAGAAGGCCAAGAAGGTTTAATTAGAAAGTTTGTGGCCAGCGCCGCGAAAGAACTCCCATGTCAACCATTCATGTAGATGTCGTTTCCGCTGAAGAGTCCATCTTCTCTGGTGAAGCCACCTTTGTTGCTTTGCCAGGCGAGGCAGGCGAATTGGGTATTTATCCGCGCCATACACCGCTGATCACCCGCATCAAGCCGGGTGCCGTGCGCATTCAAAAAGCCGACGGAAGCGAAGAGTTTGTTTTCGTGGCCGGTGGCCTGCTTGAAGTGCAACCTAACTCCGTGACGGTGTTGAGTGATACCGCGATTCGCGGCAAAGACCTTGATGAGGCCAAGGCAATAGCGGCCAAAGCAGCCGCTGAAGAAGCCCTGAAAAATGCCAAAGGCGACATCGACATCGCCATGGCGCAGTCTGAGCTTGCCGTGATGGCGGCCCAGATTGCCGCGCTTCGCAAGTATCGCCAGAAAAAATAAACCTCACATAAATCACAGATGTGTGCGCTTTACGCATGCACCTGTCGACTTATCCCGTTTTGTTCAATGTCCAGAGCGTGAACAGTTGTGGCCTTCGGCCCTGTTTAATTAAACTCATCACTTGAGTTGCTGGTGCAGCACAGGTAGTCGCGTATTGACATTGCGCTACAGAGCCATAAACTTGGGTGTCAATAAAGGTGGTGTGCTAACGATGAAAACGGAAGTCAACGTTCTTTTGCTTGGTTTTGTTCCATTTGAAAAATCGACTTTTGAGTCTTTTTTTCGTTTGGTCGGACGCAGGGATACGTTCTACAAGATTGTTCCAGAAGTTACGCAAGCCCAGGTCTTGATGGTCAACGGCGACAATGCCACGGCCGTGCAATGGGCCAATGCGTCGGTCAAGGCACCGCAAAAAGCGATGTTTATCGGCGCACCCGACCCGACAGGCAAGTGGCCGACGGTGCCCCGGCCGATCAAATTGACAACCGTTCTGGGCTTGCTTGATGTCCTGATGATGGCTGATAAAGCAGTTCCAGACTCGCCACCGCTGAGAGCGGAGGCTGCGGTGATGGCGGTGCCCCTACCGAAGCCCGTTTCTGCTGTTGCTGCCCGGCCATCTGCGCTACCTGAGGTTGCACGATTCAAAGGCTCTGTGCGCCAGGGCTCGGGCAGGCGCGGCAGTGACTTTGGCACATCTACATTTATGGGCCTGGGCATGGCACCATTACAGGCCTCTACGGCACAGCAGTTCGACGATATTCTGGTCGTTGACGACAGCGATGTGGCTCTGAAATTCATGCGCAACCGGCTCACGCGTTATGGTTTTCGGGCTGAATTGGCCAGCAGTGGTGAAGAGGCACTGACGCGCGTGTCAGTTGAGGCTTACAAATTCGTCTTTCTGGACGTGATGATGGAAGGCCTCGATGGCTACCAGACTTGCCGCGCCATCAAGCAGCGCAAATATGCATCTGGCAAAGCGCCTGTTGTGGTCATGCTGACCAGCCGGGGCGGCAGCATTGACAAAATACGGGGTGGGCTTGCGGGCTGCGACGCTTATTTGACAAAACCACTCAATGAAGTTGAATTGCTCAAGGTGTTGTCGAAATATGACGAGCAGGTTGAACGCAGTTTTCGGGATACCAGCTTGGGTGGCAGCGGCGTGAGCTCTTTGCGTTAAAACCGCTGACGTTAAAGATTGATTTTATTTCAGGATTTTTCATGGCCAAGATTCTCATCGTTGACGACTCGCCAGTAGACGCGCAAAACCTTCAAAATATTTTGACGGATGCCGGGCATCTGGTGACCGTTGCAACTTCTGGCGCGGATGGCGTTGCCAAGGCCAAGGCCAGCCCGCCAGACCTCATCATGATGGACGTCAACATGCCGGGCCTTGACGGTTTTTCGGCAGCGCGCCAACTCACGCAGGATGCGGGTACCAAAGGTATTCCGGTGGTGTTTGTGACGGGCAAAGACCAAAAGGCCGACCGGGTGTTTGCGCAAATGTTGGGCGCCAAAGGCTTCGTGACCAAGCCCTACACCGCTGAGCAAATCCTCGCGCAGCTCTGATTTTCTGACATGCTGGACCTGCAACTCGACGGCGACGACGCTGCTCAGGCCTCTGCGTTTGACGCGCAAGCCCAGAGCCCTGCGCATGTTGTCAAACAACTCGCCCAGGGCGTGCAGTGTGGCCCCTTTTCGCTGGCGTTTAACTTTGACTGGGCGCGACAAATCGTTGACCAGTTTGAACTGGTGCCCGTGCCGCGCGCCCCAGGTTGGGTGTTGGGTGCGGTCAACGTCAACGGCCTGATCGTGCCGGTCGTGGACCTGGCCAATTATTTCTCAAGTGCTGGTATGCCCGCTCAAATGGAGCGTGGGCAAAGGCTGTTGGTAGGCGGTGTGCAATCTGAAGATGCCGAGGGGGCGCTGGCCTTGGCTTTTTCACTGACACCCGTGCAACTGGAATACACCCCACAGCCGCTGACGGATTTGCAAGGCCTGCCGACGCGGCTTCAAGAGGTTTGCCGGGGCGCTGCCAGCGATGACCGGGGCCATCATTACATTGAAATTGACCCCGAGCGCCTGATGGCAACGCTGTCAGCTGAGTTGTCGGTGATTTGAACAAATAAAAAAATCTGACCCATCTGAATTCACGGAGACTAAAAGATGAATATTCGCCAAAAAATGCTGCTGGGGGCAGCCGCCCTGACATTGATCCCGGTGACCTTGACCTCGTTATTGCTATGGCAGGGCGCGTCAAACTTGAGCGCAGCAACGGTGGGCGGGCAGGTGCGTACCCAGCTGGTGTCACTGCGCGATACCAAACGCCAGCAGGTGCGTGACGACCTGGAAGAACGCGTCAAGTCATTGCAGGTGCTGGCGGGGCAGCGCTCCACCATCGATGCCTTCAAACAGTTCAAGGGCAGCTTTTATTCTGCTGGCAAAGAACTGGCCAAAACGGTTGATGCCGAAGTAGCAAAAAAGGGCATTACAGATTATGTGGGCTTGTATTTCGGTACCGAATACGCCAAGCGCAATCCGCAGGCAGCGCCGCCACTGACGGCTGCGCTCGCTGCGCTTGACAACAACCAGTCCATATTGCAAAGCGTGTTCGTAGTTGACAACCCCAACCCCCTGGGCTTGAAAGACCAGATGGACGCACCAGCGGTTGACTTTACTTACGGCCGCGTCCACGCACAGTACCACCCCAGCTTTGAGCGTGCTCAAAAGTTGTCTGGGTACTACGATATTTTCATGATTGATGCTGAGACGGACGCCGTGATTTACACCGTGTTCAAGGAGCTGGACTTTGCCAGCACACTCGCTGGCAACGGCATTTCTGCCAAAACCAAATTGGCAGAAGCCTATCAAAAAGTCAAAGCCGCCAAGCCTGATGCTACTTACCTGAGTGACTTCGCAACTTACCTTGCGTCGTACGACGACCAGGCGGCTTTTGCGGCTGTTCCCTTGTACGACGGGCCTAAACAAATTGGTGTGCTGGCGATGCAGTACCCGATCGACAAACTGACCGACACACTGAACGCCAACAAGGCCTGGAAGTCCATGGGTCTCGGCGATTCTGGTGACGTTTTTTTGGTGGGGCCTGACAAATTGATGCGTACCAACGCGCGTTATGCGCTTGAAGACAAGGCCGCTTTCTTCACGCAGATGGGTGACAGGATTGATGCCAAAACCAAAGCCCAGATTGACAAGAAAAATACCACTGTGGGCCTGGTAAAAATTGACAATGATTCGACCCAACCAGCCCTGGAAGGCAAAGAAGGTGTGGTGGATTACATTGACTATCGGGGTATTGCTTCCATCGGTGCCTATGCGCCACTGAAGGTGCAAGGTCTGAACTGGGCCATCGTCGCCAAAATCAATGAGGCCGAAGCCAACCAGCCAATTTCAGATTTGAACCAGTCTTCACTGCTGCGCGCATTGCTGATTGCCGTGGCTGTGGTGGTCTTGGCGGGTATAGCGGTGACTATTTTCCTGCGCCAGTTTTTGTCTCCCATTAGCAGACTGTCAGATACCGTGAAAGCGGTTGCCGGCGGTGACAGCACGGCGCGAAGCCAGCTGGTGGAGCAAGACGAGATTGGCAATCTGGGCCGCGCATTTGACACCTTGCTCGATGACCGTATTGCCGCGCTTGAAAAAGCCACACAAGAAAACGACACCATCAACAACTCCGCCATTGGCTTGCTGCAGGGCGTGTTCCAGTTGTCCAACAAAGACCTGACGGTGCGCGCACCCGTGACGGAAGATATTGTGGGCACCATTTCGGCTTCGGTTAACCAGCTCGCCGATGAAATTGGCACCACCCTGGCTGATGTCCGCAACGTTGCTGATGAAGTGCGCCGTACGTCAGCGTCGCTGCAAGAGCAGTCCCAATTTGTGGAGAATGCCGCCCAGCGTGAGCGTCAATCGCTTGACTCCATGGCAGAGACGCTGAGCCGTGCCACCCAGCAGCTCATTGACGTGGCGCAACTTTCCGGTACCTCAAGCACGACAGCGCTCAAAACTGCCAAAGCTACCCAGGCCGCGCAAACAGCTGTGGAAGGCACGGTACGCGGCATGGACGCGCTGCGTGAATCAATTTCTGAAACTGAGAAACGCTTTAAACGGCTCGGTGAACGTTCACAGGAAATTTCAAGCGCTGTGGCGCTGGTCAACACGATTTCTGAACGCACGCACGTGCTGTCTTTAAATGCCTCCATGCAGGCCGCAACGGCGGGCGAAGCGGGCCGTGGTTTTGCGGTGGTGGCGCAAGAGGTGCAACGGCTGTCTGACAGCTCGCGCCAGGCTACGGCGCAGATTTCTCAGCTGGTGGCCAACATTCAGGCAGAAACCAATGAAACGCTGCTAACCATGAACCGCCTGATCAGCGACGTGGTGGCACAAACAGAACTGGCCCGGCTGGCCGGTCGGGAAATGACGCAAACCCAGACAGCCACGACCGAGCTGGTGGGGCTGGTGCAGCAGATTGCCTCTTTTTCAGCGCAGCAGGAAGCACTGGCCGCAACACTCCAGCAAAACGTGCTGGACATCAATGACAGCAGCACGCGGACCAGTTCAGCCATTACCCAGCAATCAGAAGCTACCCGCACGCTGGTCATGTACGCCGGGCGCTTGACGGAAGCGGTGGGGCAGTTCACCTTGCCTGAATCTGCTGGCAAGCTGTAACCCACCCCATCAGGCGTATAGGCTGTGAAACTTGACGACTTGCTGGAGATGCTGCGCGCAGAGTTCGCGCTCGATGTGCCGGGCACGATCGACACACTTGCCGAGTGGCAGGCCAGCCCGGACGCTGTGCCGCACACCCTGCCAGACATGCTGTCGTTTCTGGAGCGTTCCGCCGAGGTGGTGCAGATTGTTGGCATGCAGGGGTTGGCTGGCTTTTTGCAGCAAGTACGTACTTTTTCTGAGCTGATCAGCCATCCCGACACGGCTTTTTCACCGCCTCAGGCACCGGGATTCACGCGCATTGCCAGTGTCTCGTGGCTTTCTGGCTGGGTTGAAAAAGCAAGTGCTTACCTTGACAGCCCGGCAGAGCCACTGGCGGTTAGTGCCATCGCCAAGTACCTGTATCGCTGCCCTTTGAAGCCCGACACCGATGCCGTCCTGGCGCTGGCTGCGCTGCTTGCCGTCCAGCCCAGCCTGCCGCGCGATGACCCTGACGCGGCACCGCTTGAACTGGCTTCTGATGACGACGTGGGCTTGTCAACGCAAGACGTTGACGGTGATCTGCTGCAGGCCTTGCTGGTCGATGCGCCCCAGCAGCTTGAGCAGCTTGAGACCACCTTGCAACGCTGGGCATCTGGTCTGGTCAGCGATGCTGACATGCTCGAAGCCCAGCGTATCGCGCATACTTTCAAAGGCAGTGGCAACATCATCGGTTTGCCCGGTATTGGCCGTCTGGCCCATCGGCTTGAAGACATTCTTGAATATGCGCTCGAGGCCACCCGTACCCACGAGCCCGTTAACCCCGCCATGGCGCGTGACAGCTTGCGTGCTGTGCTGACCCTGCAGCAAATGACCGCTTATTTGCAGGGCGAAGAGGCTGCGCCGCAAGATGCCAAAAGCGTGCTGCAACGTTTGCTCAACTGGGTTCAGTGGATTCGTGATGGTCAGGCGCTGTCGGCAAGCCCAGAACCGCTTGACGGTGCAGCCGCAGCAGCGCTGCCTGGCACAGAAAACAGCCTCGCCGTGCCAGGCGAACAGATCTTGCAAGGCGGCGGTGGCACTGTTGGCAGCCAGGACACCGCGACGCTGCGCGTTGGCGTGGACCGCTTGAGCCGCATGCTGCGCCGGGCCGGGCAGTCGATTGTGCAGGCCCAGCGCATGTCGCAGCTGCTGTCTAACACCACCGATCGTCTGGATGCCGTGGTACGCAGCCAAAATCAGCTGACGGACCGCCTGCGAGAGCTGGAGGCGATGGTTGGCAGTCAGGCCGTGGCGCTACGGGAGCAACAAAAGGAGGGCGATTTTGACCCACTCGAGCTGGACCGCTACGACGCGCTGCATGTGCTGTCGCGCACCATCACCGAAGCGGTGCAGGACGGCCAGGAACTGGTGCAGCAAATTCAGGCAGACACCGGCCACGCCAGCACCGTTGTGCGTGATGAAAGCTACGCCCTGACCGATCAGCACCGGGAACTGCTGGCCGCCCGTCTGATACCCACCAAAACCATGGTGCCGCGCCTCAAGCGCAACGTGGCACAGACCGCCAGTGCCACAGGCAAACAGGTGGTCCTGCTGGTTGAGGGCGACAGCGTGACGATGGATGCCGATGTGTTGTCACGCCTGACCGAGCCGCTGCTGCATCTGCTGCGCAACGCGGTAGACCACGGCATTGAGCTGCCAGACGAGCGGCTTGCCCAGGGCAAGCCAGCGCAAGGCACGGTCACCGTGTCTTTTCGCCGGGTGGGTCAGGAGGTCGAAATTGGGGTGGTTGACGATGGCCGGGGGCTGGACTTGCCCGCCATTGCAGAAAAAGCCGTGGCCTTTGGGTTGGTGGCCGCTGATGTGCAGCTAAGCGAATCTGAATTGCGGCGCTTGATTCTGCATCCCGGCTTCAGTACCCGCGACACAGTCACAGAAGTCTCCGGGCGCGGTGTTGGCCTGGACGTGGTCAATGACCGTATCGCTGCGCTCAAGGGGCGCCTGGCGATTGACAGCACGCCTTTTGCCGGCTGCCGCTTCATGCTGCATGTGCCGGTGTCCAGCGGTGTGGCGCATGCGCTCATTGTGCAGTGTGCGCAAGAACAGGTGGCCCTGTCGGCCGACCAGGTGGTGGTGGTTTTGTCCCCGGGGCAGGCGGAGCTGGTGCTGGAGCAGAACCAGAACCAGAACCAACTCATGCTGGTGTATGAATCGCAACACTATCCGGCGTTTGTGTTGTCGCAGTGGCTCGGTTTTGAAGAATCTGCCGCACCTGCGGGCCCGCTTGACAGCGCGCATCGGTTGCCGGTGTTGGTCAATGGTGCGGAAGGCCCGATTGCGCTGCTGGTCGATGCCGTGCTTGATTCGCGCGAGCTGATATTGCAGGGCATCGGCCAGTTGACGCGGCGCATTCGCGGTGTTGTGGGCGGAGCCTTGCGCGCCGATGGCCGCCCCTTGTTTTTGCTGGATGTGGCCGAGCTGGAGCGCGCTGCACGGTCGTCTGTGCACATGGTGTCGTCATCTGCATTGCGACGGCGGCTGGCGGTTGAGCGAACCCGGATTTTGGTGGTCGATGACGCGCTGTCCGTCAGGCGCTCCATGCAGCAACTGCTGGGCGACGCGGGCTATGACGTGGCCACGGCATCAGACGGGTTTGAGGCGATTGAACAAATCCGGCTCAAGCGCCCCTCACTCGTATTGACCGACCTCGAGATGCCCAACCTGAATGGCCTGGAGCTGACGCGCCGGGTGCGCGAGGTGCAGCAGTGGATGGACTTGCCGATTGTGATGATCACGTCGCGTGCGGGCGACAAGCACCGCAACATGGCTGCCCAGGCGGGCGTTGACGTGTACCTGACCAAGCCCTACCTGGACGCCGATTTGCTGGCGCATGTACGCACTTTGTGCGCAGCCGACGCAGACCTTTTGCTGCTGTAGTCATGCCACTGCCCATAGCCAAAGACACCGTTTCCCTGGAAGCTGCAGCCCGTCTTTTGGTCAGCGAATCTGCGCTGGGCAACCTCAGCCTGAACGATGCCCGCTACATCCTGACCTACATGCGGGCCAAGCGTGTCAAGATTGATACCGTGCTGATTCGTGAAGGGCAAAAAGCAGGCAGCGACTTCATGCTGCTGATTTTGCAAGGTGATGTTCTGGTTGAAAGCGACATGCCAGGTGTACATGAAAAAATGGTCATGACGATTGTTGGCGTAGGCCACATGATTGGCGAGATGAGCATGTTTGACGACGGGCCCCGCGCCGCGACCTGCAAAGCGGCAACTGAACTTGCGGTTGCTGTAATGTCGCGTACATCATTAAAGCGGCTGCTTCACGAGCGGCCCGAGGTTGGCGTACGGTTTTTGCTGGCCATGTCCAAAAGGCTGTCAGACCGGCTGCGTGAGGCAAATCAAAAAATAAGAAAATACGTCTCGCTGACCAACACTCTTCAGCAGGAAGTCCATGCCCTTCTTGATGGTCACAGCTTGGCAAGCGTGGGCAGGAGCAGGTCAAAGTAGCGCTGCGGTTGGCGCATCGGTCATGCTGTTTTAAAAAACTGCTAATGCCCGTGCCGTGGTTGGGTTGGTGGTCTTCAGGCGTGTCCAGTCGGCGTTACCCGGGCGCTGCAGCAAGAACTGGATGCAGCGAACCAAGTTAAAAAGTCTGGGCTAGCTGAGAATCGGCTCGTCAGGCATGTCGTTGCTGTGCGTCTGGCCTGATACCGGCGGGAAGTATTGCACCAGTGCGCTGGACACCTCTTCAAGCGCCTGCGTCAAGCCGTCTTCAAAGCGCCGCTGCGCAAAATTGGCGCTCATGCGCGCCACCATGACTTGCCATTCGGCGTCGCTGATGTGTTGCGACAAGCCCCTGTCGGCCACGATTTCAATCGCCTGCTCGGCCAGCAGCAGGTAAATCAGCACGCCGTTGTTGGCAGCCAGATCCCACACGCGCAGCTTGCCAAACAGCATCACGGCCCGCTGGCGAATCAGTGCGCCCAGTGTGTTGCCAGCGCCTTTGTTCAAACGCCACAGGTAGCTCATGGGCAGCGCCGCTTCGACGTAAATCCGTATCTGGCCAGTGTGGCGGCCTTCGCTGGCCGCTACCCGTTGGGTCAGCCGATCCAGCATGTCGGGCGGTAGGGCTTGCTGCGCATCAGAGGCATCCAGCCACAAGTGTTTGAGCAGAATTCTGGTTTTGTGCAGCATGTGTTTTACCAACTCCCTGAAGAGCCGCCCCCCCCAAAGTTGCCGCCACCACCGCTGCTGAAACCACCGCCGCCGCTGTTGCTGCCACCCCAGCCACCACCAGATGTCCAGCCGCCGCCTCTGCGCGAGCCGCCCATGCCGCTCATACCACCCAGTGAGCCCAAACTTGCAAAAAGCGCAAACAGCACCGCAACAACGGCAGCGCCGCCCGCCAGCAAAATACTGCTGGTAAACACCCAGGCTAGCACGCCGACCACGCCACCCGTTGCCACAGCCCCGGCCTTGCGCCCGACGATGCCAGACAACACACGGGCGCCTATCGGCACGGCAAAAAACAAAAACACCGCCAGGTCCGTCCACTGAAAGCCTGCGACGCCACTGCTTCGCGTGCTTCCAGCGTTCTGGTTGGGCGCAGGCAGGTTTTCACCCGTGATGCGCGCCATGATCTGGTCTGCCGCTGCATCCAGGCCGCCAGCAAAGTCGCCTTGCTTGAAGCGCGGGGTGATGGCGCTGTCAATGATCTGTCTGGTGGCCAGGTCGGGGAGTGCGCCCTCCAGCGCTTTGGTGGTGGCAATGCGCACCTTGCGGTCGTTTTTGGCCACCACCACCAGCAGGCCATCGCCAATGTCTTTGCGGCCAATCTTCCAGCTGTCGCCGACCCGCTGGGTGTAGTCGGTGATGTCTTCGGGCAGTGTGCTGGGCACCATCAGCATGACAATTTGCGCACCACGGGCTTTCTCAAATGCAGCCAGTTTGGCGTCCAGCGCCTGCACCTGCGCGGCTTGCAGCGTGCCCGTGGTGTCGATCACACGGGCGGCAAGTGGCGGGATGGGTTGCAGGTCTTGGGCCTGAACGTGGACACACAAGCTGAAACCAAGTGCTATTAAAAAAATAGCTGCTTGCGCCCGAATCCATTGGGCTAGAGGCATATTTGACCCCTATTTTTAGGCATTTTCGGGCTTTGCGGGCTATTTTTTGTCAAAATTGACGCTAGGCGGCTTGCTGATCTGCGCTTCGTTGTCCACCGTGAAGTTTGGCTTGACGCTGTAGCCAAAAATCATCGCCGTCAGGTTGTTGGGAAAGCTGCGCGCCAGCACGTTGTAGTCCTGCACGGTTTTGATGTAGCGGTTTCGCGCCACGGTAATGCGGTTTTCAGTGCCTTCCAGCTGCACCCGCAGGTCCTGAAAACCCTGGTTGGCTTTCAGGTTGGGGTAGTTTTCAGTCACCACCAGCAGGCGCGAAAGTGCTGAAGACAACTCGCCCTGCGCCGCCTGAAATTTCTTGAAGGCTTCGGGGTTGTTCAGTGTTTCAGGCGTGACCTGCATCGACGTGGCCTTGGCGCGCGCTTCCACCACTTTGGTCAGGGTGTCCTGTTCAAAAGCAGCCTCGCCTTTGACGGTGGCCACGATGTTGGGTACCAGGTCAGCCCGCCTCTGGTACTGGTTTAACACTTCAGCCCAGGCGGATTTGGTTTGTTCGTCCAGCGACTGAAACTGGTTGTAGCCGCAGCCCGTCAGCAGCGTGCTGATGAGGCCAATAAAGAACAAGCTTAAAAAACGGGATTTCATGGTGAGACTCCTCAAAACAGCTCATCACATTACCATAGTTAAATGCCTTTATCCGTAGTCCAACCGCGCCACGTCAGTGTTAAAGCAGCCATCGCTGACTGGTTCACTTTGCGCGACTGGAAGGCGTTCAAATTCCAGCGAGATGTCTGGAAAGCCATCGCGCAAGGCCAGTCTGGTTTGCTGCACGCTACCACGGGTTCTGGCAAGACGTATGCCGTCTGGCTCGGTATTTTGATGCATTTTATGCCTGTAGCCCCATCGATTCGGGTGCAAGCAGCTCCTAAATCAGGAGTAAAAAGAAAACCTGTGGGCCAACCACTGACAGTGCTGTGGATCACACCGATGCGGGCTTTGGCCGCAGACACGCAACGGGCACTGCAACAGCCGCTGGACATGTTGCAAGCAGATGGGTGCTTTGCGCACTGGACAGCAGGCGCCAGAAGTGGCGACACCAGCAGCGCCGAGCGCAGTGCGCAAAACACCCGGCTACCCACGGTGCTGGTCACCACGCCTGAAAGCCTGTCGCTGCTTTTGTCGCGTGCCGACGCGGCCGAGGTGCTGGGCAGCGTGCAGGCAGTGGTGGTAGACGAATGGCATGAGCTGATGGGCAACAAGCGCGGCGTGCAAACCCAACTGGCGCTTGCACGTTTGAAAACCTTCAACCCCTCCCTCGTGATTTGGGGCATGTCGGCCACGCTGGGTAACTTGCAAGACGCCATGCACACGCTGCTGGGCCGCGACGACGGTACTTTGGTGCAGGGCGCAGTGCCCAAGAAACTCATCATTGACACGCTGCTACCCGATGTCGCCCAGCGCTTTCCGTGGGCGGGGCATCTGGGGCTGACGATGCTGCCGCAGGTGATTGCCGAGATCGCTCAAAGTGCCACCACGCTGGTGTTTACCAACACCCGGTCGCAAGCCGAGCTCTGGTATCAGGCGATTTTGCAAGCGCGGCCAGACTGGGCGGGGCTGATGGCCCTGCACCACGGCTCGCTGGACCGCAGTGTGCGTGAATGGGTGGAGGCGGGCCTGAAAAGCGGTGAACTGCGCACGGTGGTGTGCACGTCCAGTCTGGATCTGGGCGTGGATTTTTTACCTGTGGAGCGTGTCCTGCAAATCGGTTCAGCCAAAGGTGTGGCCCGTCTGCTGCAACGCGCCGGGCGCTCTGGCCATGCGCCGGGCAGGCCGTCGCGCATCACGCTGGTACCGACCCACAGCCTGGAAATCATTGAAGCCGCTGCGGTGCGCTCTGCGGTGGCAAGTGGGCAAATTGAAGCGCGCACGTCACCCCGGCAACCGCTGGATGTGCTGGTGCAGCACCTGGTGACCGTCGCGCTGGGCGGTGGTTTTTTGCCTGATGCCTTGCTGCATGAAGTGCGCCATACGGCGGCCTATGCAGACTTGAGCGATGAAAGCTGGGCCTGGTGCTTGTCTTTCGTCAGCCAGGGCGGCGCATCACTTGCCGCCTACCCTGACTACCAGCGCGCTGTGCCTGACCAGGCAGGCGTCTGGCGCGTACCCAATGCGCAACTGGCGCGCCGCCACCGCATGAACATCGGCACCATCGTCAGCGACGCGAGCATGGCGGTGCAGTATTTGAAAGGCGCAAAAATCGGCACGGTTGAAGAAAGCTTTGCCGCGCGCCTCAAACCGGGTGACTGTTTCAGCTTTGGCGGGCGCCTGCTTGAGCTGGTGCGCATCCATGACATGACAGCCTGGGTACGCAAAGCGAACGGCAAGCGCGCCGCCGTACCGCGCTGGAGTGGTGGGCGCATGCCGCTGTCCACCACACTGGCGGCCAGCATGGTGGAGCAACTGGCATTGGCCGCTGGCGGGCAATATGACTCGCCAGAACTCAAGCGCGTGCGCCCGCTGCTTGAGCTTCAGCAGCAGTGGTCAGCGTTGCCCACGCCGCACACCTTGCTGGCTGAAGTACACACATCGCGTGATGGGATGCACCTGTTTTTGTACCCTTTTGCCGGGCGTCATGTGCACCTGGGGCTGGCCAGTTTGCTGGCCTGGCGGGCTGCACAAATCGCGCCGCGCACCTTCTCCATCGCGGTGAATGACTATGGCTTTGAGTTGCTGTGTGCAGAGCCTGTTGACTGGTTAAATGTGCTACCAGCCCTTATTGGTCGGGCGCAAGACGCTATGCTTTTAGATGAAGTGCTGGCCAGCCTGAATGCTGGCGAGCTGGCACAAAGGCGCTTTCGTGAAATCGCCAGGGTCTCGGGTCTGGTCTTTCAGGGCTACCCCGGTGAAAAGCGCAGCAACAAGCAACTGCAAGCGTCATCCAGTTTGTTTTATGAAGTGTTTCGCAAGTACGACGCTGGCAATTTGCTGCTCACGCAGGCACGCACCGAGCTGCTGGCTGAAGAGCTGGACATCGTGCGCTTGCAAAACAGCCTGACGCGCATGGCGGCGCAGCAACTTGTCATCAAACCCATTGCGCGACCCACGCCGTTTTCATTTCCCCTGATGGTCGAGCGGCTGCGCGAAAAGCTCAGCAACGAAAGTATGGCCGACCGCATCGCCCGCATGGTGCAGCAGCTTGAAAGCGACGCGGGTGGCGATGTTATGGCCCCAGCATTAGAAGACATCAGCCAGGCACTGGCGTTGGGTAAGGACACGCTGGTGTCAACAGCCAAGGGTGTGCGCACATCGCGTCGCAAAAGCATATGAACCAAACGATGCCAGGCAAACCACTACCCATCACCTATGCAGGCCATACTGTCTGGCTGCTGCCCGAGCACGCGCTGTGGTGGCCCCAGGGGCGGGTCTTGTTTGTTGCCGACTTGCATCTGGGCAAGGCCGCCACTTACCGCGCGTTGGGCCAGCCCGTGCCCAGCGGCACAACGACAGAGAACCTGCGACGCCTGAGCGAATTGATGACCCATTACCAGCCTGGGCAGCTGGTGTTTTTGGGTGACTTTTTGCACGCACGCCAGGCCCGTACCACGTCGGTGCTGAGTCAGCTGGTGGCTTGGCGTGAAAGCCATGACCATCTGCACTGCACACTGGTACGCGGCAACCACGACAGCCGCGCAGGTGACCCGCCCCCCGGCTTGAGCATCCGTGTGGTGGACGAGCCGTATCTGGTGGGCCCGTTTGCCGCCTGCCATCACCCGCAAACACATGCCACCCATGCCGTATTGGCAGGGCATACCCACCCCGCCGCGCAACTGCAAGGGCCGGCGCGCGACCGCCTGCGGCTGCCGTGCTTCGTGTTTGAACAGCGCAGCGCTACCTTGCCTGCGTTTGGCGAATTTACCGGTGGCTACACCGTCACGCCGCAGCCGGGCTTAAAGCTCTATGCGGCTGGAGGAGGCGCGGTATGGCAGCTTCCGCAAAGCCCCGTACAAAAATAATTAACCTTGCAAAAACAGCATTGTGCTTCTATAATTGCAATGATGTATAGCCGATATATTGTTTCTCAAATGCAGCAGGCGTTGCTGGACTCGCCTGCGGTGGTGCTGCTCGGTCCTCGCCAAGTTGGAAAAACCACGCTGGCTTATGAATTATCGCAACCGGGTGGGGCGTATCTTGATTTGGAGTCGCCTGAAGACCGGAGCAAGCTGGCCAGTGCTGAGCAGTATTTGCGTACCAGGCAAAACCAGCTGGTGGTGCTTGACGAAGTTCAACGCCTGCCCACCTTGTTTGAGCCGCTGCGCGGTTTGATTGACCATGCGCGCAGGCAACATGCGCTAGACGCACGCATTGGCTGCACAGGTTTGTATCTGCTGCTGGGCTCGGCAAGCCTGGATTTGATTCAGCAAAGCAGTGAGACGCTGGCCGGGCGCGTTGCCTTTATGGAGCTGTCAGGCTTGCATCGACTGGAAGTGCCGCCAGAGCTGTGGGACGTGCTGTGGCTGCGCGGCGGTTTTCCGCAGTCGCTGCTGGCCGCTAGCGGCCCGGCCAGTGTGCGCTGGCGGCGCGACTTTTGCCGTACCTACCTGGAGCGGGACGTGGCGCAGTTTGCACCCCGCATTGCCGCCGACATGCTGCGCCGCTTCTGGATCATGCTGGCACACCTACAAGCCAGTACCGTTAATGTGGCTCAACTGGCGCGCAACCTGGGTGTTGACACACGCACGGCTGGCAGTTACCTGGATTTGCTGGTTGATTTGCTGCTGGTCCGCAAGCTGCCGCCCTGGCACAACAACCAGGGCAAACGGCTGGTCAAGTCACCCAAAATTTACATTCGCGACAGCGGCTTGCTGCACAGCCTGCTCGGTATCACCGACATGGACAGTCTGCTGTCGCACCCCGTGGTGGGTGCCAGCTGGGAAGGCCATGTGGTCGAGAGTTTGCTGGCAGTAGCGCCGGTGGGCGTTAACGCCAGCTTTTACCGCAGCGGTGCGGGCGCTGAGATTGATCTGCTGTTGACTTGGCCAAACGGCACGCATTGGGCTATTGAGGTCAAACGCAGCACCACACCCAAGGTTGAGCGCGGCTATCACAGCGCCTGCCAGGACATATTGCCCAGCAAAAAATGGTTGATTTACCCCGGTACTGAGGCTTATCCCATGGGCAATGACATCACCTGTCTGCCGCTGGATGCCGCCATGCGGGAACTGAGTCAATCAGGCATGGCTTAATGTTGTACCGTGCAATATCAAACCCAAAACCCATCATGCGCAAACCCAAAACCCTGCCTCTTGATCCCAGCACCCCGGACGAGATAGAAACCGCTTTTTACGAAGCACTACAGCGCGGCGATATTGACAAACTGATGGCCTGCTGGGCCGACGAAGACGACATCGTCTGCGTGCATCCCGGCGGTGCGCGGTTGCTGGGCGCGGGCGCGATTCG
This sequence comes from Polaromonas sp., assembly GCA_031417995.1. Classification (GTDB taxonomy): domain Bacteria; phylum Pseudomonadota; class Gammaproteobacteria; order Burkholderiales; family Burkholderiaceae_C; genus Polaromonas. Next base: position 44,417 of record JANOWR010000094.1, read on the forward strand.
TGCGGCGTTTGACATGATGTTCAGTAACGGCAGCATTCAGGCCAGGGCTGAAAAAGTCCACCGGGTCGAGTCGCTCGGTGCCAGCGTGCACAGCGTGCTGGAGCGCATCGAGGTGCTGACCAACGAAGGCCCGCGCCACGCTTACGTCATAGCCACCAACGTGTACCAAAAAACACCGCAGGGCTGGCGCATGGTGGCGCAACACGCCAGCCCTGGTACACCGCGCGAGATGCTGGAGGTGCTTGACACCCCCCAGGTTTTGCATTGAGACAGACCTGACATGAACTACGCTGCACCCTGGTGGCTGCCGGGCGGTAACCTGCAAACCATCTGGGCTGCGTTGCGTGCCGAGCGCTATGTGGGCAACGCGCCAAGCTTCAGGCGCGAGCGGTGGGTGACGCCCGACAACGATTTTGTGGATGTTGATTTTTCAGATCACGTCAGTCCATCGGATGCACCACTTTTAGTTGTTTTTCATGGCCTTGAAGGCTCGTCTGGCAGCCACTACGCCGAGGCCTTGACCGACGCAGCAAGGGCACGCGGCTGGGCGTGTGCCGTGCCGCATTTCAGGGGCTGCTCGGGCGAGTTGAACCTGGCACCGCGCGCCTACCATTCAGGTGATTTTGAAGAGATCGACTGGCTACTGCGGCGTTTTAAAAGTCAGTACAACGGCCCCGTCATGGCCGTCGGCATATCGCTGGGTGGCAATGCACTGATGCGCTGGGCGGGCGAGATGGGCACCGCTGCCAGCACCGTGGTGGCTGGCGTTGCCAGTGTTTGCTCCCCGCTTGACCTGACGGCCAGCGGCTGGGCCATAGGGCGCGGCTTTAACCGGCTGGTGTACACCCGCATGTTTTTGAGCAGCATGGTGCCCAGGGCGCTGCAAAAGTTAAACCAGCACCCCGGCCTGTTCAGCCGTGACGCGCTGCTGGCCGCGCGCGATCTGCATGCGTTTGACGACGTGTTTACCGCGCCGCTGCACGGTTTTAAAAATGCCGACGATTATTGGCTGCGCGCTTCTGCCAAACCGCACATGGGCAGCATCGCTGTGCCTGCATTGGCGCTCAATGCGCGCAACGACCCGTTCATTCCCGCTTGGAGCCTGCCCGAACATGCAGGTGTCAGCCCCAGCGTGACGCTGCGGCAGCCTGACCACGGCGGCCATGTTGGTTTCCCCTCAGCGCCATTTCCGGGCCATGTGCGCGCCATGCCTGAGGCGGTGACTGGCTTTTTCGCGGCACATCTTTGAACCAGGAGTTTGAACCATGGACGACATCGTCAAAGCCGCCATTGCCAAATGGCCCAATGTGCCCCACTGCTACGGCTGGCTGGGGCTTGACGCGCGCGGCAACTGGTACATGCGCGACGACCAGGCACAGGCGGCGGGGCCGTTTTGCGCGGCATCCAGCGAGCCGGGCAGGCAGGCGGCCAGCAAAGGGTCCCTGCTCAAACATGACAAGCTGATTGACTTCATCCAGCGCAACTACGAAAGCGACGAGCGCGCAGCCAGCAGCGCCAAAGGTCAATGGTTTTTTCAAAACGGGCCACAGCGCGTGTACGTTGAGCTGGAGGCCACGCCCTTTATCTGGCGCATCGCAAATGGTCCTGACTTTGACGTCACCGCCCACACGGGGCAGCCTGCCAGGGCCCAGCGTTGCGTGCTTGACGAGCATGGCCGTGTTTACCTGGACACCGAGCTTGGCTTTGGCTTGGTCCACACACAAGACATGCTGATGGCCGCCGACGCCATCGAACAAGGCCTGTGGGTACCGCAAGAGGTGCTGGCGCACGACTTGCCCGGGCGGTTTGGCTACCTGCGCAGCCCTGAAGCCATGAGCAAGACGCTATTAATAAAATAGCTGCTTGCGCCCGAATCCATTGGGGTAGAGGTCAATTTGGCAGTCAAAAAACGCAAAAAACCGGCTCAAAAGCCGGTTTTGGGTGTGTAAAAGCAGTGCGTGCTTATTTCGCCGCGCTCACCATGTATTCAACCGTTGCACGAATGTCCGCTTCTGAGGCTGCCGAGCCGCCTTTGGGAGGCATCGCGCCTTTGCCTTTGATGACGCTGGCTGTCATGGCGTCGATGCCAGTCTTGATGCGGGGTGCCCAGGCGGCCTTGTCGCCAAACTTGGGTGAACCAGCCACTGACTGTGCGTGGCAGGCGGTGCACACCTGTTTGTACAGGGCTTCGCCATTGTTTGCGGCGGCAGCCACCACCTTGGTAGCCGCAGCAGTCGCCGGCGCGGCCATTGCAACAGGGGCAGCAGCTACAGGCGCGGCAACTGGCGCAGCCGCTGGCGCTGCAGCGCCTGCAACCGGTGCAGCTGGTCCTGCTGGCACGGCAAATTTGCCACCTGCGGCATTGGTCATGTGCACGACAGCACGGCCAATTTCAGTGTCTTCGTAGTCGCCACCGCCTTGCGCGCCCATCACACCTTTGCCTTTGAGGGCCGAGGTCAACAGTGCGTCGTAACCGGTTTTGATGCGTGCAGCCCATGCGCCCGTGTCACCTAATTTTGGCGCATTCGCCACACCCGCAGTGTGGCAGGCGGTGCACTGTGCTTTGTAGACTTCTTCACCCGACCTGAGGGCGCGGTTTGCATCGCGAATCTCTACCGAGCCGACTTTTTGAATCCGCATCGCCACGGCTTTTTCAGTGTCAACAGCGCCGGGCGCGGTTTTGTTGGCAGACGTGACGTAATACACCAGGCCGATGATGGCGAAGATGGGAATCACGAAAGAGAAAAATACTGCGGCCAGCAGCTGCTTGGGGGTTTTGATCGGGCCGGAATGGGCGTCGTCATGACTGTCAGTAGCCGTGGTGTGGTCGTTAGCGCTCATGGCGTCCTCAAAAAAACAGAAATCGGGGGGCGAATCAGGAGAGTTTTGGCGGGCTGAAGCAGGTTAAGTCCGCAACCACGCATTATAACGGTGGTGTTTCAAATCCTGAGCGGTGTGCAACCTTGGTGGGGGCCGACTGATAGAATCGCCATGCTTTCAAGCATCTCACAGCATTGCGGCTGTAGCTCAGTGGATAGAGTATTGGCCTCCGAAGCCAAGGGTCGTGGGTTCGATCCCCGCCAGCCGCACCAAAATGACCGCACCAGCCGTTTACGCATGACTCCGACTCTGAACCACGTCGATACCTCGCTGCTGCGCGTGGCTTACGAGGAGTGGAATCCCCAGGGTAGCTGCACCGTCGTGCTGCTGCACGGCTGGCCAGACAGCATTCGCACCTGGTCGGCTGTTGCGCCAGGTCTGGCTTTGGCGGGCTGGCGGGTGCTGGTGCCAGCTTTGCGCGGCTTCTTGCCCACGCAGTTCTTGCGAGACGACACGCCGCGCACTGGCCAGCTTACTGCGCTGGGGCGTGATTTGCTGGAATTTATCGACGCGCTGGGTTTGAAGCAGCCCGCGCTGGTTGGCCACGATTGGGGTGCCCGTGCCGTGGCGATTGCCTGCGGCCTGCGCCCGGGCGTTGCCAGCCACCTGGTCATGCTGTCCGTGGCCTACGGCACCAACGACCCCACACAGGCACTGAGCATTCAGCAGGCACGCAACTACTGGTACCACTGGTACATGGCCACACCGCGTGGTGAACGCACTGTGCGTGAAGATGGCCGTCATTTCGCCCGCATGATGTGGAACACCTGGTCGCCGCAAGGCTGGTACCGATCAGAAGAGTTTGAAGCGACCGCGCTGGCCTTTGACAACGCTGATTGGGCCGACATCACCCTGCACTCATACCGCCATCGCTGGAACCATGCACCCGGCGATCCGCGCTACGCAAACGATGAGCTTCAACTCAACCCTGCGCCCGTTTTGGCTGTACCTGCGCTCTTGCTGCATGGTGCAGCCGATGGTGTCAATCATCCGGATACCAGCTTGGGCAAGGAGGTTTTTTTCAGTGGCACGTATGAGCGCGTATTGCTTGCAGGTGCAGGTCACTTCCCGCAGCGCGAGGTGCCTGA
>JANOWR010000095.1:0-50917 GCA_031417995.1 Polaromonas sp.
CGCGGCTTCACGCCACAAGAACTGAGTCACGTCACCAGCCCGATTGGGGTGCCCGGTATTGACGGCAAGGAACCTGAAGTGATTGCCATTGCCGTGGCGGCACAGTTGTTGCAAGGTGTTAATCGCGCTTAAAATTGCGCAGGTCGCAGCGGAGCCGGGAAACCAGACCATCAGCTTTTGGTTTCTTTAGTTCGCGGCCTGGTTACTGTTCAGAGCGCCCGCAGTGGTGAACAGGTTTGCATCACGATCAACCGTTTTGCTGAATAAGGCGCACCTCATGGAAAGCTATCTTCTCGACTGGGCCAATCTGCTGCTGCGCTGGGTGCATGTCATCACAGCCATCGCCTGGGTGGGTTCATCGTTCTACTTTGTCTTTTTAGACTCCAGCCTCACCCCGCCTGTCGATGACGACCTGAAAAAGCAGGGCGTTAGCGGTGAGCTGTGGGCGCTGCATGGCGGCGGGTTTTATCACCCGGTCAAATTTGCCAGCAAGCCGCCACAGATGCCGGCGCACCTGCACTGGTTTTACTGGGAGAGCTACAGCACCTGGCTGACGGGCTTTGCGCTCTTTACCGTGTCATACCTCTGGAACGCCAGCGCCTACCTCATCGACAAGTCCCTCATGAACTGGTCACCCGGCGCGGCCATTGGTGTGGCGCTGTCATTTTTTGTGGTGTTCTGGGTGTTGTACGACGCAATTTGCCAAGTGTTTGGCAAACGCAAACATGGTGACGCCATCGTCGGCGCAGGCGTAGCGGTGCTGGTGTGCGTGGCGTCATGGCTGGCTTGCCACTGGTTTGCCGGGCGTGCGGCGTTTTTGCTGGTCGGCGCCATGATGGCCACCGCCATGAGCGCGAATGTGTTTTTCTGGATCATCCCCGGCCAGCGCACCATGGTGGCCGACATCAAGGCTGGCCGTCCGGTTGACCCCATCCACGGCCAGCGCGGCAAGCAGCGCAGCGTGCACAACACCTACTTCACGCTGCCCGTCCTGTTTGCCATGCTGAGCAACCACTACAGCTTTACCTGGAGCCACCCGCAAAACTGGCTGGTGTTGATTTTGATGATGTTTGCAGGCGCTGCGATTCGCCAGTTTTTTGTGCTGCGCCACGGCTACAAGCTGGGCCGCAACCGTCACCCCATTGCCTACGCGCTGGTGGGCTGCGCGGTGATTGTTGGCGTGATTGTCTGGATGAAACCTGCACCTGTCGCATCCAATTCAAGCGCTATTGATTCAGGAGCTGCTCGCGCCCGAACCCAGGAGGCTACAGGCCAAAATGACTACCAAAAAGTGGCCAAAATCATCGAAAACCGTTGCTACGCTTGCCATGGCGCGCAGGTGCAGATGAAAAACGTCCGGCTTGATTCGTCAGCCCTTGTCAAACAGCATGCGCAGTCGGTTTATCAGCAGGTGGTGGTCACCAAACTCATGCCGATGAACAACTCAACGGGCGTGACAGACGAAGAGCGTGCGCAGATCAAACAGTGATTTGAGGCGGGTGCGAAGACGGAGTAGCTTAAAGCTTCAGTTCCCAGGTCTCACCCACCAAGTCATGCCCAAAGCCCTGATACGGTTCAGACTTGACGAGCTTGAAACCGCGTTTGACATAAATGGCTCGCGCCGCCAGCAGACAAGCATTGGTCCACAGCGTCATTTTTTTGTAGCCCTTCTCGCTTGCAAAGGCAATGCATTCATCAGTCAACTTTCCGCCCAAACCTAGCCCCCGAGCTTCCGGCGAAAGGATCAGCATGCGCAATTGCGCTGTGGTTTTTGACTTGCGCACCACAAAGGCAGACCCAGCCCGCACGCCATCGACCTCGGCTATCCAGCACTTTTCAAAATCGCTTTGATAGTTAGTGACATAGCCAGAGACGATGCTTGAGACCAGTGCTTCAAACCGCATGTCCCAGCCATATTCGCGCCAGTAAATCTCACCATGCTGCTGCACCACCCAGCCCATGTCGCCGGGTTGTGGGTCTCGCAGGGTGATGGTGGGTTTGTTCATTGACGTGTGGTCATAACTTTCGCGTAATATTAAGCGCAACATAAATTTTGAGGATAGCCATGAATTTTCATATCGAAGTTGAGCGCGAAGACGATGGCCGCTGGATTGCCGAAGTCCCAGGAATTCTGGGAGTGCTTGCCTACGGCGCTTCCGCACAAGAGGCCATGGGAAAGGCTGAAGCACTTGCCTTGCGTGCTTTGGCTGAATAGTCTGATGACGCTTTTGTGCAGCCGACTTTTTTTCGCATTCTGCTCTTGGGTGACTGCGGTTGGATGTACACCGCATGACGTAACATCGTTGGTAATTGCAAGTCAATTCGAAGACAGTAAGCGTACTTCTGTGAACCTGGCCACCGCCGTTTCGGGGAGTTGGGAAAAGGTTTGTGTCTTAGGTCCTTATTCGACCAATAAAACCGCTAGGAAAGCTCTTGGCTTTGAGTGGAACGCAGAGACCAAGACATCCATCACGTCTAACGACGGTATCTCTGTGCTTATTTTTGTGCAAGAAAACAAGGTGAATTCGTATGTTGAGCATCCACGCAATCGCGGGGACTTTAGCAACTTGACAGCTCAGTGTTTTCCTAAAGCGAAAGCTCAGTTCGTTCAAAACAATAAACCACTGGCGGGATGGCCTGGCCTGTTCCAAAAAGATGCTACATAACGAATTGCTAGTCTCGGACATGACGCAGGAAGTCACTTTGCGGCACATTACGCATGCCAAATATCGCGGTCGCTGCCGCACGCCCTCAATGCCCAGCAGACTTAGAAAGCAAATTCAACACCGCCACCCCCGCCACAATCAGCGCCATGCCCAGCATGCCCATCAGGTCAATCTTTTGACCATGAATAAAGTAGGCTGCGATGGTGATGAGAACAATGCCCAGGCCTGACCAGATGGCGTAGGCCACGCCTGTGGGGATGGTCTCCATCGTTACCGTTAAAAAGTACAGCGCCACGCCGTAGCCGATGACGGTGATGATGGATGGCACCAGCTTGGTAAAGCTGTCGCTGGACTTGAGGGCGGTGGTGGCGATGACTTCACCAGTGATGGCGATGGCCAGGGCGACGTAGGAGTTCATGCAATATCCTTTTTAGAAATTCTGAATTCTAGGGATTGAAATTCTCATCCTGTGAATTACCCCTTCAAGGCGCGGCACAATTGGTGCTGGAGAGACAGATGACACCAACCGCTATCAGCCCTGCTACACATCCCAAAGAATTTTTGCGCCACCTGTTTGACGTGGCCGTCAAGCGCGCTTTGCCGCTTGAAAACACCGCTGCCTACCTGCCCACCCCGCCCACCCCATCAAGCGGTGGCCGCACCATCGTCATTGGTGCGGGCAAGGCCGGTGGCTCGATGGCGCAGGCGGTTGAGGCGCTGTGGCCGCAAGATGCACCAATGGTCGGACTGGTGGTCACGCGTTACCACCACATTCCGCCATTGCCTGAGTCACTCAGAGGTTTGAAGCAGCGAATTGAGATTGTTGAAGCCGCCCACCCCGTGCCCGATGCAGCGGGCTTGCAAGCCTCTAGAAGCATGCTGGCCATGGTGCAAGGCTTGAGCAAAGACGACCTGGTGCTGTGTCTGATATCTGGCGGCGGCTCGGCGCTGCTCACGCTGCCTGCGGATGGCTTGACGCTGGAAGACAAGCAGCGCATCAACAAGGCACTGTTGAACAGCGGCGCGACTATTTCCGAGATGAACTGCGTGCGCAAGCACTTGTCGCGCATCAAGGGCGGGCGCCTGGCCGCCGCCTGCGCGCCTGCGCGGGTCGTCACACTCACCATCAGCGACGTGCCGGGCGACGACCCGTCCATCATTGCCAGCGGGCCGACCGTGCCCGATGCAACAACCTGCGCGGATGCGCTGGCAATATTGAAGCGCTACGCCATTGAGGTGCCCGCTGCCGTGCTGGTACAACTGCAAAGCGGCGCATTAGAGACACCCAAGCCCGGCGATGCGCTGTTTAACGGCCATGAAGTCCACATGACCGCCACACCCCAGCAAAGCCTGGAAGCCGCAGCTTTAGAGGCGCGCGCCGCAGGGCTGAATGCCTACATCCTCAGCGACGAGATGGAAGGCGAGTCACGGGAGGTGGGCAAGGTGCATGCAGCGCTGGCCCGGGGTGCGGCACGTGGAACAGTTGCTTTTTAAAAGCCCTGCGTGATTTTGAGCGGCGGCGTATCGACGGTGACCGTGAGGCCGCTGCGTGAAGGCGCAGCCAAAGGCAGAGGCGGACGGGCAGGAGAATTTTGCATGGGCCTGGCGCTGGCTCTGCAATGCCAAGGCGGTGTGTACGCACTGGCTGCTGATACCGATGGCATTGACGGCGTTGAAGACAACGCAGGTGCTTTTGTAGCGCCTGACACCCTGGCCAGAGCTGCTGCACAGGGCATGAAAGTTGACGACCATCTGGACCGCAACGATGCCTATGGTTACTTCAACCCCATCGGTGATCTGGTGGTGACGGGGCCGACACACACCAACGTCAATGACTTTCGGGTGCTACTGATTTTATAGCTGCTTTGCTCTTCCGTTGTCATTGCGGACTTGATCCGCAATCCATGAACCCATTCTCTTCTCAGACCGCAGAAGTCATGGGTCCCGGGTCAAGTCCGGGATGACGTGTCAAAGGCTCAGTCCATCAAGGCATTCAGCACATTCTCCGCCGTCGCGGGCGCTGTCAGCCTGACGACTCCATTTTCAACCCGCCCAGCCGCTACCGCAGCCTTCAAAGCCTCATACACACTGATGGCCAGCATGAAGGGCGGCTCGCCGACGGCCTTGCTGCCAAACACGTTGTCCTCACGGTTTGGCTCGGGCCACAGGTCTACCTTGAAGTGCTCGGGTATGTCGCCCGTCGCCGGGATTTTGTAGGTGCTGGGGGCGTGGGTGGTCAACAGGCCTTTGTCGTTCCACACCAGTTGCTCGGTGGTGAGCCAGCCCATGCCTTGCACAAAACCGCCTTCAATCTGGCCAATGTCAATGGCCGGGTTGATGGATGTGCCCACGTCGTGCAGGATGTCCACTTTCAAGACCCGGCTTTCACCCGTCAGCGTGTCGATGGCGACTTCAGTACAAGCAGCGCCGTAGGCAAAGTAATAAAACGGCCGGCCTGTGAGCGTGGTTTTGTCATAGTGGATTTTGGGCGTGCGGTAAAAGCCGTCTGACCACAGCTGGATGCGGTTGGCGTAAGCCATTTTGACGACGTCAACAAACAGCCTGGCGTTGTTGGGCGTGATGACCTGCCCGCCATCGAACCGCACCGCACCTGCGCCGCAGTTGTCAAGGCCACTCACAAATTGCGCCAGGTTGTCACGCACATTGCGTGCCGCGTATTGCGCAGCTCGGGCATTCAGGTCAGTGCCCGCCGATGCGGCGGTGGCCGATGCGTTGGGGATTTTGCTGGTGTCGCTTGCTGTGGCCAGCACGCATTCAAACGCCACGCCCAACTCGTCAGCCACGATCTGGCAGACCTTGGTGTTCAGGCCCTGGCCCATTTCAGTCCCACCGTGATTAACCTGCACGCTGCCGTCCAGATAAACGTGCACCAGTGCACCGGCCTGGTTGAACAGCGTGGCGGTAAACGAGATACCGAACTTGACGGGCGTGATGGCCATGCCGCGCTTGATGACCGAACTGTTTGCGTTCCACGCGGCAATGGTGGATTGTCTTTGGCGGTAGTTGGAGGTCTGCTCCAATTTGGATAGCAGCGGCTCAAGAATGTTGTCGTCTACCTTCATCTGGTAGTGCGTCACGTCGCGCTTGCCCACGCCGTACAGGTTGCGCTTGCGCACGTCCAGTGCGTCAAGGCCCAGTGTGCGTGCGATGTCGCCCATGATGTTTTCAATCACCACCATGCCCTGCGGTCCGCCAAAACCGCGAAACGCGGTGTGGCTCTGGGTGTTGGTTTTCAGGCGATACGAGGTGATGTCCACGTCGGCCAGAAAATAGGCGTTGTCGAGGTGAAAAATGGCGCGGTCAGCCACCGGGCCAGACAGGTCTGCGCTGAAACCGCAGTTGGCCAGCATCAACATTTTTAATCCGGTGATGCGGCCCGTATCGTCAAAACCCACCGTGTAGTCATAGGCAAACGGGTGGCGCTTGCCGGTGATCAAAAAGTCATCGTCCCGGTCAAGCCGCAGCTTGACGGGGCATTTGAGTTTGTTGGCCGCTATCGCCGCCCACACGGCCACGTGTCCGGCCTGCGTTTCCTTGCCGCCAAAGCCGCCACCCATGCGACGGCATTCCACCACCACGCGGTGGTTGTCAATGCCCAAGGCGTGCGCCACCCAGTGCTGTACCTCGCCGGGGTGCTGGGTGCTGGTGTAAATCAGCCACTGGTTTTGCTCTTGCGGCAGGACATAAGCCACTTGCCCTTCCAGATAAAAGTGCTCCTGGCCACCGACCTCCAGCGTGTCATGCAGGGTATGCCGGGCAGATTGCAATGCAGCGGCCGCATCACCGCGCCTGACAACGACTGGCGGCAGCACAAAGCTTTGTGCCGCCAGCGCAGCATGAACATCAAGCATGGCGGGCAAGGCTTCAATCCGGCATTGCACCTGCCTGGCTGCACGCCTGGCCTGCATGACGGACTCGGCCACCACCAGGCCAATCACCTGGCCGACGTGTTCTACAGTCTCAAACGCAAAGATAGGTTCGTCATGCGCAAACGCAGCCAGCACCGCATCACCGGGAATGTCGGCTGCCAGCACCATATCCACCACGCCGGGCATGGCCAAAGCGGCTTTACAGTCAACGCCCATCAACTTGCCGTGAGCAATGGTTGACAGGATGGGCGCGGCATACAGCGTGCCTTTCAGCTCTGGTATGTCATCCACATAAGTCGCCGCGCCCGCTACCTGGGCGCGGGCACTTTCGTGAAATGTTGAATGGCCAGCGGCTGTCATTGGAGGCTGCCCATGGCAAATGATTCCAGATTGATGTGCTGCAAGCCCTGGCTTTCAAGCCAGTAGCGCTGCAACAGGTTGCCCAGCACCTGCGTGCGGTAGGCACCGCTGGCCCGCATGTCTGAAATCGGTGAGAACTCGGCTCTGAGAACCTTGATTGCGTGGTCAATCGTGGTTTTAGACCAGTCTTTACCTGCGAAAGCAGCTTCTGTTTTGATAGCGCGTACGGGTGTGGCTGCAACGCCGCCTGCGCCAATGGAAGCCTTCACGACGATGCCGTTGGCGATGTGCAGACTCAAGCCAAGGCAGATGGCCGAGATGTCGTCGTCAAAGCGTTTGGAGATTTTGTAGATGTGCAGAAATTCGCCCTGCGTCGGCTTGGGGACTTTGATCCACGCCAGAACTTCGTCTGCTGCCATGACGTTCTGTCGATAGCCGGTGTAAAGCTGCTCCAGTGGCATGTCCCTATGCCCTCTGACACTCATCAGCACCACGTTGGCACCCAACGCAATCATCAGCGGCATGGCGTCACCAATCGGCGAACCGTTGGCCACGTTGCCGCCCAGCGTGCCCGAGTTGCGCACTGGCAGGCCTGCAAACCTGGCGGCAAAGTCTTGCAACTGCGGGCGGTCTTTGATGAGTGCCGCAAACGCGTCATTCAGCGTGACCGCCGCACCGATGGCGATGTGCTGCGGGTAGTCTTCCATACGGCGCAGCTCGCTAACCTTTGTGATGTCAATGATCTGCTCAAACTGGCGGTGCTGCTTGGTCACCCACAGACCCACGTCGGTCGTCCCTGCAACGATTTGAGCGTCGGGATGCGCAGCACGTGTTTCAAGCAGATTTTGAAGTGAAACAGGCGATTTATAGCCGTTTTCAGGTGTCATATTGGCCTCAAGCCCAATAGATTCGGGCGAAAGCAGCTCCAGTTTTTGTAGCAGACCAGATTCGTCCAATATCACCAAAGGCAAAGCATCCAGCATTTGCGCGGCATCCAGAATCGGCCTGTAGCCGGTACAGCGGCACAGGTTGCCCGACAGCTCCCGCTGCGCCAGCTCACGTGTGATGGCACGGCCTTTGCAGGTATGGTTTTGATACATGGCAAACAGACTCATCACAAAACCGGGGGTGCAAAAGCCGCATTGCGACGCGTGGCACTGCACCATCGCCTCCTGTACAGGGTGGAGCTTGTCTGCAGCAATATCTTCAGCCGTCCAAACCGCCATGCCATCGACCGAATGTGCCAAGCGGATGCAACTGTTGACGGCGCGAAAGCGCAACTGGCCATCATGCTTGTCACCCAGCACCACCGTGCAGGCACCGCAGTCACCCTCGTTGCAACCCTCTTTGGTGTCGGTGCTGCACAGGTCTTCACGCAGCACTTCCAAAAGCGTGCGGCTGGGTGGTACATTGGCAAGCGTTACTGTTTCACCACGCCTTAGAAATCGAAGGGGAGCTGTCATATTGTCAGTTGATCGTGTCATTGAATACAGCGTATCACGCACCGCAAACACCGTGCCAGGGTTTCACCAAAAATCATGAATAACCCTGCGCGTTTGCAACTGACAGGCATCACCAAGGCCTATCCTGGCGTTATTGCCAACAACAACGTTTCGCTGACTGTGCAGCCGGGAGAAATCCACGCGGTACTGGGTGAAAACGGTGCAGGCAAATCAACCCTGATGAAAATTATTTATGGTGCGGTTCAGCCCGACGCGGGCAGCATCAGCATGGACGGGCAGCCTGTGGCAACCCGTCACCCGCACGAGGCACGCGCCCTGGGCATCAGCATGGTGTTTCAGCACTTCAGCCTGTTTGACACGCTCAGCGTGGCTGAAAACGTCTGGCTGGGGCAGGACAAGCATCTGAGCCTGGCTGACGTGTCGGCGCGCATTGTGCAAACCACGCAAGCCTATGGCTTGCAACTCGACCCGGCGCGGCCCGTACACACGCTGGGTGTGGGAGAGCGCCAGCGGGTTGAAATTGTGCGGGCATTGCTGACCAAGCCCCGGCTGCTGATACTGGATGAGCCGACCTCGGTGCTGACGCCGCAGGCGGTAGAAAACCTGTTTGTCACGCTGCGCCAATTGACCAGCCAGGGCTGCAGTATTTTGTACATCAGCCACAAGCTGCATGAAATTCGCGCGCTGTGTACGGCGTGCACGGTGCTGCGCGGCGGTGAGGTCACGGGGGAGTGTGACCCACGGCAGGAGTCGAACGCATCACTCAGCCGCCTGATGATTGGCAGCGAGCCACCTGTACTGGCGCACCGCAGCGCGCAAGCAGGCGCTGTGGTGCTGGATGTCAAACATTTGAGCCTGCCAGCTACCGGGCAATTTGGCGTGGCTATTGAGCAGCTTGAGTTGACGGTGCGTGCGGGCGAGGTGGTCGGCATAGCCGGCGTGTCTGGCAACGGCCAAAAAGAGCTGCTCCAGGCCCTGTCGGGCGAAGACACACGGGCCGACGGCGGTGCCATCACCGTTGCAGGGCAGGACGTGGGCAGGTCGGGCCCTGCAGACAGGCGCGCACTTGGGCTGCATTTTTCACCTGAAGAACGTCTGGGACGTGGCGCTGTGCCGCAGTTGCCACTTGCCCGCAACCTGCTGCTGACGCGCAAAGAAGCGGTGGGCCGTGGCGGCTGGTTGCATGGCCAGCGATTGCAGGCCCAGGCTGCAGGCATCATTGCGCGTTTTAAGGTCAAAGCCGGTGGGCCTCAGGCGCTGGCACGGTCGCTGTCAGGCGGCAACTTGCAAAAATTCATCATGGGCCGTGAGATAGATGCCAACCCCAGGCTGCTGATTGTGTCGCAGCCCACCTGGGGTGTGGATGTGGGTGCGGCAGCGCAAATACGTGGCGAGCTGCTCAAGCTGGCGGGTGCTGGCTGTGCGGTGCTGGTCGTCAGTGAAGAACTGGACGAGCTGTTTGAAATTTGCGACCGCCTGTACGTGATGGCCAAGGGCAAGTTGTCGCCATCATTGCCGCGCGAGCAGGCCACCACAGAGCTGGTGGGGCAGTGGATGAGCGGGCTGTGGGGCCAACCCGCCACCGCACCTCCAGAGCGGAGTGCCGCATGATCAAGCTTGAAGCACGGCCTGCACCTTCCCGATTCTGGACCTATGCGTCGCCTGTTCTGGCGCTGCTCATCACGGTGGTGATTGGCGTGTTGCTGTTCATGGCGCTGGGCAAAGACCCGGTCAAAGGCCTGGCGGTATTTTTTTGGGAGCCCATCAAGTCGCCCTATGCCCTGAGCGAGCTGATGGTCAAGGCCACACCGCTGCTGATCATTGCGCTGGGGCTGGCCGTGTGCTTTCGCTCCAACGTCTGGAACATTGGCGCTGAAGGGCAGTTTGTGATGGGGGCCGTCGCCGCAGGCGGTGTTGCGCTGCTGGCCGACAAAACCACCGGTGGGTGGATCGTGCCGTGCATTCTACTGGCGGGTGTGCTGGGCGGTATGGCCTGGGCCAGCATCACGGCGTGGCTGAAAAGCAGCTTTAATGCCAACGAAATTCTGGTCAGCCTGATGCTGGTGTATGTCGCCGACATGGTGCTGAGCTACCTGGTGTTTGGCCCCTGGAAAGACCCCAACGGCTATAACTTCCCGCAGACCAGAACCTTTGACGCGGTAACGCAAATCCCGCGTTTGATGGCGGGCTCACGTGTAACGATCGGGGTGGTGCTGGCGCTGCTGGGGGCGCTGGGTTTGTGGCTGTTTTTGTTTCGTACCCATGCCGGTTTCAGGCAAGAGGTCAGTGGCCTGGCCCCGGCGGCTGCGCGCTATGCCGGGTTTTCATCCAGCCGTGCATTGTGGGTGGCGCTGCTGACCTCTGGCGGCGCAGCTGGTTTGGCGGGTGCGCTGGAGGTGGCGGGCCCGATTGGCCAGCTCACCCCGTATGTGCCTGCGGGTTATGGTTTTGCGGCCATCATTGTGGCTTTTGTGGGGCGGCTGCACCCGGTGGGTGTGGTGTTCTCGGCGCTGCTGATGAGCATGTTTTACATTGGTGGCGAGCTGGCGCAGTCCCGGCTGGGCTTGCCTAAATCATTGACGGGCGTGTTTCAGGGGCTGCTGCTTTTTAACCTGCTGGCATGCGACACGCTGATGGCGTACCGCTTGCGGTGGCGATGGACGTTTGCAGCCACGCCGAAAGGAGCCCACTGATGGACGCTATTGCGCTGTTGGTAGCCGCTACGTTAAGCGCAGGCACCATATTGGCAATTGCCGCACTCGGCCTGCTGATCAATGAAAAAGCCGGCATTGTGAACCTGGGGGCCGAAGGCATGATGCTGTGCGCGGCGATTGCTGGCTTCGCCATGGTTGTCCACACAGGCAACACCTGGCTGGGCTTTGCGGCAGGCATGGCCGCAGGTGCGTGTCTGGCGGCTGTCTTTGGTGTGCTGGTGATCTGGCTCAACACCAACCAGTACGCCACCGGGCTGGCGCTCAGCCTTTTTGGTGCGGGCTTTTCAGCGTTTGTCGGCATCAAATACGTACAGGAAAAACTGCCTGAGCAAGCGCAGTTTGCCGTTCCTGGTCTGGCTGATATGCCGTTTGTGGGGCCAGCGCTGTTCCGTCATCACCCTATGGTTTACATCGCGATGGCGCTGGTCTGCGGGCTGATCTGGTTTTTGAACCGTACCCGCGCCGGGCTGGTGTTGCGCTCAGTCGGCGAAAGCCCTGAATCAGCCCACGCACTGGGCTACCCGGTGCGGCGTATCCGGCTGGCTGCGGTGGTGGCTGGTGGTGCGCTTTGCGGGCTGGCGGGTGCCTACGTGTCGGTGGTGTACACGCCGCTGTGGGTAGAGGGCATGATTGCCGGCAAAGGCTGGATTGCGCTGGCACTGACCACTTTTGCCACCTGGCGTCCGGCACGCGTCTTGCTGGGGGCTTATCTGTTTGGCGGGGTCACCATGCTGCAGTTTCATTTGCAAAGCCAGGGAGTGGATGTACCGCCCCAGTTTTTAACCATGATGCCTTACCTGGCCACCATTGTTGTGCTGGTGCTGATGTCGCGCAACCCACTGTGGATACGGGTCAACATGCCGGGCTCGCTTGGCAAGCCGTTTTATCCAGGTGGTTAGCTTTGAGTTGCATAATTGTCTTTTTTTCTTGACCGCTCCTGCCCTTTTTAACCTGTCTTTAAAAGAAAGCGATTTGACATGACCAATCTGCAAAAACGTTACTTCACGATGGCGGCGATGTCTGCTGTGGCTGCTGCCGCCCTGGTCGGTTGCGGTAAAAAAGAAGAGCCAAAACCCGTTGCGGCGGCACCTGCGCCTGCTGCATCAGCGCCTGCGCCCAAGCCTGAGCCCCTCAAAATCGCGTTTGCCTATGTTGGCCCTGTGGGCGACGGCGGCTGGACCTATGCACACGACAACGCCCGCAAGGCCGTTGACAAGGCCTATGGCGACAAGGTCATCACCAGCTTTGTTGAAAAGGTACCAGAGTCTGCCGACGCCGAGCGCGTGATCCGCGACATGGCCGGTCAAGGCAACAAAATGATTTTTGGCACCACCTTTGGCTACATGGAGCCCATGTTGAAAGTGGCGGCTGACACCAAAGGCGTGAAGTTTGAGCACGCCACCGGCTACAAGACGGCCGAGAACATGCGCACCTACGACAGCCGCACCTATGAAGGCGCGTACATGGCCGGTGTGATTGCGGGCAAGATGAGCAAAACCGGCACGGTCGGTGTGGTGGGCTCGATTCCGATTCCTGAAGTGATCCGCAACATCAACAGCTTCACGCTGGGTGCGCAGTCGGTCAACCCGAAAATCAAAACCAAAGTGGTGTGGGTAAATGAGTGGTTCAACCCGCCCAAAGAAACTGAAGCCGCCACCGCCCTCATCAATGGTGGTGCGGATGTGCTGATGCAAAACACCGATTCATCGGCGGTGCTGCAAACCGCCGAAAAAATGGGCAAGCGCGCTTTTGGCTGGGACTCTGACATGACGACTTACGGCCCCAAGGCGCACCTGGGTTCAGCCGTCATCAACTGGGGGCCCTACTACGTCAAAGCCGTTGGCGAAGCGCTTGAAGGCAAATGGACGGGCGGCAGCAGCACCTGGTGGGGCGTGAAAGAAGGCGCGATTGACATGGTGTCCGTCGCGGCCGATGTGCCGGACGAGACCAAAAAGCGCATTGATGAAATCAAGGCAGGCCTGAAAGACGGCAGCTTCGCGATCTGGAAAGGCCCGATCATGGACAACACGGGCAAGGAGCTGATTGCCAAAGATGTGGTGGCCGACGACAAGTTTTTGGGTGGCCTGAAAACCTACGTCAAAGGCGTTGAAGGTAAAGTGCCAGGCGGCGACAAAAAGTAAACGGTTGACCCGTTTGAAAAGGCCGCAAGAAAAGCGGCCTTTTTTTATTTCAGGAATGACCATGAATCCCCTACAACCCATCACCCAAGACCGCCTGCCCGATCTGCTACGCGCCATGCCCAAGGCCGAGCTGCACATTCACATTGAGGGCTCGCTGGAACCCGAGCTGATTTTTGCGCTGGCCCAGCGTAATGGGTTGACGATTCCGTACAGCAGCGTTGAAGAACTGCGCGGCGCTTATGCGTTTACCAACCTGCAAAGCTTTCTGGACATTTATTACGCCGGGGCCAGCGTGCTCATCACCGAGCAAGACTTTTACGACATGGCGCGCGCCTACTTTGTGAAAGCAGCGGCAGACAACGTGGTCCACGCCGAGCTGTTTTTTGACCCGCAAACCCACACCGCACGCGGCGTGAGCATGGACGTGGTCATCAAGGGCCTGCACAGAGCCTGCGTTGATGCGCAAACCGAGCTGGGCGTGAGTGGTTCGCTCATCATGTGTTTTTTGCGCCATCTGTCAGAGCAAGATGCGTTCGAAACCCTGGAACAAGCGCTGCCGTACCGGGACAAAATCATTGGCATTGGCCTTGATTCAGGCGAGGTGGGCAACCCGCCTGAAAAGTTTGCGCGCGTTTTTGCGCGCTGCCGCGAACTGGGTTTTCATCTGGTCGCCCATGCGGGTGAAGAAGGCCCACCCGCTTATGTGTGGACGGCGCTTGATGTGCTCAAAGTGGAGCGCATTGACCACGGCGTGCAGTCCAGCAAAGACCCCGCGCTGATGCAGCGCCTGGCCAAAGACCGCATTGCACTCACGGTGTGCCCGCTGTCCAACCTCAAGCTCTGTGTGTTCCCTGACCTGGCCAGCCACAATCTGAAGCATCTGCTGGATGCTGGCCTGGCGGCTACCGTCAATTCAGACGACCCGGCCTACTTTGGCGGCTACATGAATGACAACTTCACCCAGACCTTTGCAGCGACGGGTTTGCAGGCGCAGCATGCCTACACGCTGACGCGCAACAGCTTTGAAGCCAGCTTTATTGATGCATCAGCCAAACGCCGCTACATCGACCAGCTGGACGCCTGTTTTGCAACATTTGCATGAGGCTTTAAAATCACATCTGGTTTGCGTGCCGCCCCGACGCGCCAACTGCATCCTTTTTTCGGCGCCATGTAGAGGACTACCATGTATAAAAACCTCACGGCCATGCCACGCAAGCGGCGGTGCGCCTTAAGGTCGGCTCTATGAGCTACCAAGTCAAAGAAATTTTCTACACCCTGCAAGGTGAAGGCGCCAACGCGGGCAGGCCCGCCGTGTTTTGCCGCTTTGCGGGCTGCAACCTGTGGTCTGGCAGGGAGCAAGACCGTGCAACTGCTGTCTGCAATTTTTGCGATACCGACTTTGTAGGCACAGACGGCACACTGGGCGGCAAGTTTGCATATGCAGATGCGCTGGCTGACAAAATAGCGGCGCAATGGCCCAGTGCTGACCGAGCCCATCGCTTTGTCGTGATGACAGGTGGAGAACCTCTGCTACAGGTAGACGGTGCGTTGATCAACGCATTGCATACACGCGGTTTTGAAATCGCGGTGGAGACCAACGGCACCATCGCCGCACCTGCGGGCATCGACTGGATTTGCGTCAGCCCCAAAGCGGGTGCGCCGTGGGTGCAACGCGAAGGTCATGAACTGAAACTGGTGTGGCCACAAACCAGCTTTGATCTTGACGAACTCGAAGCAGCCCAGTTCACGCATCGCTATTTGCAGCCGATGGACAACGTGCTTAAAGCGGCCAATCTGGCTGACTGCATTGCCCTCTGCATGCAGCGCCCGGCCTGGCGGCTCAGCCTGCAAACCCACAAAATGACGGGCATACGCTAAATCATGAACTATCAGATCAGCCAAACCTTTTTCTTTGATGCCGCTCACACGCTCAAGCGCGAAATCGAGGCAGACAGCAGCCGCCGCATCCACGGCCACACCTACAACGCTGAAATCACGTTGTCAGGCCAGCCCGACCCGGCCACAGGCATGGTGCTGGACCTGGGCCGCGTGCGCGCTGCCATTGAGGTGTTGCGACCGCAACTGGACCACCGCATGCTCGACGACGTACCCGGCTTGGGCACGGCCACGCTTGAGAACCTGTGCGCCTACATCTGGCGAGCATTGGCCCCCAGCCTGCCCGGACTGGCGGCGGTGCGGGTGTGGCGCGAGGGCATGGGTGACAGCTGTACACTGACCAAGCCATGAAAGCCTACCGGGCCAGTCTGCTGTACTTCAAAGGCCGTGACGCCGTGTTTGAACAAGACGGCTTGCTCGTCGTTTGCACCAACAACCAAGGCCGTCACGTGGTGCAAGCCATCGGGAGTTATCAAAACCTGCATTCAAGCTACCCGGACTTGGCCATCGAACACCTGCCAGGCCGCATCATTGCGCCCGGTTTTGTGGACATGCATACCCATTACCCGCAGACGGATGTGATTGGCTCGCCCGCTGATGGTTTGCTGCCGTGGCTTGAAAATCATACGTTTCCAGAAGAAAAACGCTTTGCAGTGCCTGAGTACTGTGCGCAAGCAGCTAGTTTTTTCATAGCAGAGTTGCTGCGCAATGGTGTGACGACGGCGCTCACATTTGCCACATCACATCCCCAATCCGTGGACGCCCTGCTGGGCGAAGCGCAAAAGCAACGCCTGCGCATGATGGCAGGCAAAGTACTGATGGACAAAAACGCACCTGACGGGCTGCGTGACGACACCGAACAAAGCCTGATTGATACCGAAACCCTGATTAAAAAATGGCACGGTGTGGAGCGCCTGGGTTACGCCATCACACCGCGTTTTGTACCCACCAGCAGCGCCTCCCAACTGCGCGGTGCGGGTGAATTGGCAGCCAAATATCCGGATGTGTGGATTCAGTCCCACGTCGCTGAGAACAAGGACGAGATCGCTTGGGTCAAACAGCTCTACCCGGCTGCCCGCAGTTACCTCAGCGTGTATGAACAGTTTGGCTTGCTGCGGCCCAGAGCCGTGTACGCACACTGCATTCATGTTGACGATGAAGACCGCGCCCTGATGCGCGCCACAGGCACAGCCGCCGCCGTCAGCCCGACCAGCAACCTGTTTTTAGGCAGCGGTTTTTTTGACTACGCGGCTGCTGACCGCGTGGGCCACCTGTATGGCTTGGCCAGCGACGTGGGTGGCGGCACATCGTTCAGCCCGTTTCACACCATGCTGGCGGCTTATTACGTGGGCCGTGAGGGGCAAACCAAACCCGGCGTGTCGCTATCGCCCCAGAAGCTCTGGTGGCAACACACAGCAGGGGCGGCGCAGGCTCTGGGCCTGGAGGGTGTGGTCGGCAACTTGCTGCCCGGCTGCGAGGCTGACTTTGTCGTCCTCAACCCCAAGGCCACGCCGCTGCTGGCCCGCAAGACCGAACGCGCTGACACGCTGGACGAGCTGCTTTTTACGCTGATAGTTCTCGGTGATGACCGCCTGATTGAAAAAACCGTGATTTCGCAGGGTCTGGTAGGCTAAAACACCTGTTTTCAGGTGTAAAAAGTGCCCGCAGACCAATAAATTCAGGTGCAAGCAGCTATATAATCAATAGCAATCAAATGCACTAAAAATGTGGCGGCAGTTCATCGCTCAAGCTGCGCCCAGTGTTCAGTTGGCTATCCACGACGGGTTGCCGCAGCTCTGCCACTTCGCGCATCAGCAGGTCAATCTGCTGCTGTTGCCGGGCAACAATTTGGTCAAGCTGCTCCAGCAGGTCTTCGGTATAGGTGGCCTTGATCTCCAGATCGGTCAGGCGCTGGTCTGTCGTGTTTTTCTGGCTGTCTGTATTCATGAAGCTATTGGACATGAAATTCAGTCGCCCAGGTCAATCACCTGCGACAACTGCAAGCCAACAGGTGCCACATAGTCGGCAATGACCCATGCACGTTGCAGCTTATCTTGCGCGCCTTGCAGCCATGCCACAATAAATTCGATCGATATGGCATCCAGTGCGGCAAAAGGTTCATCTAGTAGCGTGATAAGTGCGCTTGAAGCAAATGCGGCAGTCAGGAAAACCTTGCGCTTTGAGCCAGTTGACAGCATGAAAAGCTGTTTATGCAAATGATCCTGAAGGCCCAGCCCGAAAGTCAGGTCGGCAAGCATGGCGTCATCAAAATTTGCATGACTTTTGCTTTGCAGTTCAAGGTAATCCCGCACGGTGAGCTGGTCGAAAGCAGCAGAGCGCGAATCAATCCAGAGCACCTGGGCTTTGTATTTTTCGGTTTGTGCATGCAGATCAATACCGTCGATGTGCAGCCGACCGCTTTGCGCTGGCAGTACACCAGCCATCACTTTTAGCAGCGTGCTTTTGCCACGCCCGTCACCGCCGCGTACCAGTGTGACACCGGGAAGGATCGCGATAGACAGATCAGTGAAAAGTGTGCAATTCGAATAGCTGAAACACAGGGCGCTGGCTTGAAGGATGGGATGGATGGCGGGTTGCTTCATGCCCTTATTGGACACGAATCCCAGTTACCGCAAAAAGGCAAACCAGTCTCTGGCAGCTTTCGTTTCAGGCAACACATAAATCACGCCCACGTTTTGCCCTAGGGTGGGCATGATCCAGCGATCGAAAAAGTCAGCTGGGACATTCACACATCCGTAGGTGATTCGGTTGTCGAGTGGCGTGGCTGTAGCCATCCGTTCAGGCCGCTTTTCGAGGGGGTCGGACGACCGCAACCTGTGCATGGATACGGCTGCGTCGTAGTCGATCCAGACAATCGCCTGGCCCGTGAGATTTTTGCCTGGCTCACTCACGAATCGGCCTGCAGGTGTTGTACGTTCATGCGGTTCAATGGCTGCCATGGGCCGCGTACCAATGCCGGGAACAGAGTTGTCTCCCTGAGCTGCCCCGACCAAAACAGGTGAGACGGCCATGAGTTTTCCTCTGACGTCGTACAGACTTACGGTAGCCGCGGTCTTGTCGATGACGGCAAACGTTTTTCCTTGGGTATCACCCGAAGCAACTGCCCGCGAGGCAAAACTTTGTGTGTCGGCAAAGGCTGGCCAGAAAAAGAAGCACGCTGTTACCGTAATGGCAATGGCGTGTTTCCTGTTTTGAAGTAACGAACTTAATGTCACTTTGTGCAAAGCGTCAATTAGCGGTAAACGTGCTGACCGTTGTGGGACTTCCAGGCACTTTCCAGATGCTCGGCATCACTGTCGTCACGGGTACGAAGACCCATCAGAATCCCGCCCTTTTTCATGCCTTCCTCATATTCCTTGACGCGCTCTTCTGGCATGTTCCACCCTACCAGCGCGCCGATCAGGCCACCGCTTGCAGCACCGACACCGGCACCAGCAATGGCGGCGGCAATTGGACCGGCAATGACAAGTCCCAGGCCTGGCAAGGCAACCGTGGTGCCAACCGCTGCGATAGCTGCAGCAATGGCTCCCACTGTCCCGCCAATCGCGCCGCCAATGCCCGCACCTTCAGCCGCCTTGTTGCCAAGTTCGGTTTCTTTGCCAGCAGTGGTGCCCGAGAAGTGGGTTTTGCGGGTGTCATCTGACATTGCAAGGTTCATGTCATTGGCCGTGTAACCACGCGCCTCGGCCGCGCTGTATGCAGCTTCTGCACTGGTGCGATCCGGAAAAAGACCGGTGACCATGGGGCTGTTACTGTTCATAGTAAATTCCTAGAAGATAAAAAGAGGTACAAAAAAGAGGAAGGACGATGCGATGGATCAGTTGCGGTCTGCTCTGGCTGTACGCGTTCTGGTGCCGTCGGTACCCATGTTTGAGCCGGAGCCGGAACCCATGTTTGAGCCGGAGCCGGAACCCATGGTCGAGCCGGAGCCTGAACCCATGTTCGAGCCGGAGCCTGAACCCATGGTCGAACCGCCAGAGCCCGTGGTGGAACCGCCAGTGCCCGTGCTGCCTGAGCCCGAACCCATGGTCGAGCTGCCTGAGCCCGTGCTGCCTGAGCCCGAACCGGTATTGCCCGTCGTGCCTGAAGGTGAGGTACCCGTGGTTTGTGCCACAGCCACCAAGGATGTGCCGGCGATGACAATAGCAGCCAACAAGGTTTTCATTTGTGCAGAATTTTTCATAAAAATGGTCTTTCAGATGAGGTTAAAAATTTGTCAGATCAACGGGACAAATTCAGGGATGAACTTGTATGACGCCATCTGACCGAAGAAACTTTAGGCCCGTGAATTGCCTGCGAAAACCTGTTCATATCCTCATTTGCTGTAGGACGACAGGCGATGCATCTGAGGGCTTCATGTCGCCGCTTGAGTTGGCGGAAGTTGTAGTGAAATGTTAAATTTCAGTGCTTGGCCTCCAACCTTCTTGCTATCAATACCGTAGCTGATTTGCTGACAATGAAGGCGTTCCAGATGGAGACGTACTTCCCATTCGGTCAGTAAGCGACGTGACTCAACGATCAAGCTTTGTTCAGCATCAGATTGAAAAGTCCGGTGGCGTGTACGCCTGCGATGGTCCAATGCTGTCCCGGTGCAATTGCAGCAAGTAAAAGATTCTCCTTCTCTGGAAAACTCATATGAGGAAGTTCTTTCTTGAGAGTTTGCAGGTCTGTATCAAACAATTCCGACTCGCCGGTTTTCAATGTCAACACGCTGCGTGCGTCAGCATGCCTGGATGCCGTCCTGAAACTCATCGGCGTCACGGCTGCTCCCGGTTTGGCGATGACGTTATAGGCTTGTCCATCACGACTTTCCTCGCCGCGGATCCAGTCATGAATCACTTGCAGCTCGTAATGACTGAACACCCCAAACATTTCGGCTCGGTCGCCTTGCAGCAAGGACCAGAATCGGCTCTTCCCTACAGGCTGATTACGGATGATCCAGTTCGATTTTTGCAACGCCGCGAGAAATTCAGGGATGTTCTCTTTGCATGACAACCAATCGTTAATGTGTCGACCCGCCACACGGCAATAGTCCGAATGGGCACCCTGGCCAACGCGGCTTTTGCGCTTGAAGATGCTGACAATTTCTTCTTCGATGTCAAATTTTCGAATAATCTCCAGCGTTCCTGTGCCTGCGTTGCTCAGCTTGTAACCTGCCTGTACCCGCTGCCAGAATTCTTTCGAAGACCCCAGACGCGGCAGGTTGTCCAGAACCGCGTGAACTGCACGCTGTGCGTGACCTGTTGCGGCGTTGTCAATGGTGATGTGCAGGGTGAAATAATAGGGATCAATGTTCAGCTCGTTCAGTTCATAAGCACTGATCAGCAAATGCAGGGGGAGCTGTTCATAGCCCAGGTTGAAGCCAATGATTTCTGGCAGGTAGGTATTGGCATTTTCTGCCAGTGCCAGTTGAATGAGCCCTTGTGTGTACAGATCGTTGTCAAGATCGCCGGCGGTGTCCAGCCCATACCGGGCCAGCAACGCCTTGTAAATGACAACATGATTTTTGTTGGTCTCCCCGTCTCCGAGTTCTTCAAGATAGGTGCGAATCAGCCCCTTGAATTTTGGATTCCGCCAATATTTGCAGAGGCCATAAAGCCAGGCACCGTCAACCAGTTTGGTAGGCGCTGCAGACTTCAAAAAATACAGGGCGTGTGCCTGGTTTGTAAAGTATTCGCGCCCTGCGCCCGCCCTGCGACGCTGCAGATATTCGCCAAACCTGCCATTCGTCAACCGGGCAGAATTTTGAACCCAGGTCTGAAGATCGCCCGGATCATCGGGAAGTTCGCATGCCAACGACCTGGCCTGACGAAGATGTATCTCAAGCAGTGCTGCGGCGTCGTACTGGTCTTCAGCGCAATGATTGCATTCCATCAATTGATGGTAGAGGAAAGCCTGGTTTGTCTCAGCGTCGGAATCGTTTTCTGACAAGGTCCACTGACGGGGTGAAATGTGCATAAGTGTGCGTGATGAATGAACAGTTCATGACTTTCCCATCGACACTGCGTGACAGACCTAAGTCCTTGACGACGCCCTCCGTGGGAAGCAACCTACGTCCGAAAAATATCAGGCTGGCAGTGCGTCATCGTCTAACCAACCCAAAGATTTCAAGACCTGCCAGTCGCGGGTTCTGACCCGTTCACCGATATCCAGACGGTAGCGCATATTCGGTATGACCACATGGGCAGCCAGACGGTATGCATCGTCGGTCGCCTCTTTGACGGTTTCACCTTTGCCGGTTGCCACGCCAATGTAACCAGAGGCTCCACTGGTGATCATGGATCCGTCGACCATCTCAACTTCGGCAAAGCGTATGGCGGCTTTTTCTTCAGTGGTCAGGCCTGGCAGGACAAAAACGGGTTCACCTTTTGACAGTTCTTCATAACCCTGTGTGTAAGGGAAGGGTGGAACGGTCAGAACAACACCTGCTGCAAAACCTGTCTGCGTCGGCATGACCAGGCTATGTCTGGCCAGCATGCGCTGAAAAATAACCTCCCAGGGTTCCTCGTGGAGTGCCTCGCAAATGGCATAGCCGGGATAGCCAAAACGGCTGGTAAATTCGAGCGGCCAAACCCCCTCGTCATTCACAATCAGATTCACGTTGATGTAGCCGCAATAGCCGCCGTGTGTGAGTTGGCTTGCCAGGGGGGCCAGCGCGGCGTTGAATAATTTTCGCGCGCCCCGGTAGCTCACGATGGTTCCCATTTCTCCGGTGAGCTCGCCCAGATCGCCCGGAAAAAACCGCTTGTGTTCAAAATCAATGCAGACGCCGTCCAGAAACTCGCGGCCGTTGAAGTAGGCACCGACTCCAACTTCAGTGCCCTGAAGGTACTTCATGAGCAAAAAATCAGGCTGTTCGTCTTCAGTCTCTGTGCCCTTGTACTTTTTCAGCAAGGCCACGATGTCGGAGCTGTCATCGAGCTGCCCAATGTAATTGCGTGTACGGAGACTGTTGGCACCATTGAATTTCAATACATAACGGCCATGCTCCTGTCTTAGCAAATCGATGGCATCTGCATAGGATGAAAAGCTGTAGCTTGGCGCGGTGGGCAGGCCAATACCACGCAGGGCTTGTTGCCCAAATTCCCGATTGGCCTCCAGGTTGTCGCCCCACTGGCTGCCGCCGATAACCCTGAATCCACTTTTGCGCAGCTCATCCTGTTCGCTGCCTTTGTCTGCGCACTCAAAAATAATCAAACCATCATCACCAGCATCACGTATCCATTGCAGTTCCAGTCGCCAGTCTGCTGTCGTTTGAAGGAGACCCCGGTACACATCCCGATAGGCGGGTTCTTCTACGAATACCCTGACCTCATGGCCTCTGGCTACAAACCCGCCGTACATGGATGCAAGGTCGTTAAAGTGACCGACGCCAAGAATTCTCATGGCCTTGTCAACACAGGTATTTTTTTGGGCAAAAGAGTACTTCTTTCAGCAGGTCTTCAAACCGCAGACCAGATGACCACCATGGCCTGTACGGGCAGTTCGACCAGCCGCACAATCTCGCCTGCTTTAACGATGCGGTCAGGTTTTAGCGTGGTCTCTTCGCCGCGCTGCCAGTGCAGTGTCACGATGCGCTCTTCCAGCCGCAAGGTGATGTCAAATGACGGCCAGTCAGCTGGCACGCAGGGTGTCAGCGACAACTCGCCTTGCCGCAGGTTTAAGCCCAGCAATGTCTCCAGCGCCGCACGGTACAGCCAGGCGGCTGAGCCGGTGTACCAGCTCCAGCCGCCACGCCCGGTGTAAGGGGCTGCGCCATAGATGTCGCCCGCCATCACGTAGGGCTCCAGCTCGTAGGCGGGGCCGCGTGTGGGGTGCTGGGTGCGATGGGCCGGGCTCAGTGCCTTGAAGCTTTCCCACGCGCCTTCGGTGTCACCGGTTTGTGCCTGCGCCATCATGGCCCACACGGCGGCGTGGTTGTACTGGCCACCGTTTTCACGCACACCCGGAGGGTAGGCCTGGATGTAGCCAGGGTTGTTTTGTGACTTTTCAAACGGTGGTGCCAGCAGCCGCAGCAGGCCGTCGCTGCGCTTGCCTGTGCTGACCAATTGCTGGCGCATGGCCAGCATGGCACTCTGGGTAAATTTGTCAGTCGATGCACCCGACAACACCGACCACGCCTGCGCTATCAAATCAATGCGGCATTCTTCATTGCTGGACGCGCCTAGTGGGGCGCCGTTGTCAAAAAATGCGCGTTTGAACCATGCGCCGTCCCAGCCGTGGGTGTGCAGTGCAGCTATCCAGCCGTGTCTTGCGGCCAGCCAGATGTCGGCACGGGCGTTGTCGCCACGGGCTTGAGCCAGTTTGGCAAAGCCCTCGACCACACTGCATAAAAACCATGCCAGCCAGACCGATTCACCACGGCCTTCGTTGCCAACGCGGTTCATGCCGTCGTTCCAGTCGCCCGTGCCCATCAGTGGCAAACCGTGCGCACCTGTTGCCAGGCTGCGGTCTATGGTGCGGGCGCAATGTTCGTACAGCGTTGCGCTCTGGTCGCTGACCTCGGGTGCGTAGTACGCGTCCTCAGCGCCATCCGGTATGGCCGCACCGGTGATGAACGGCACGCTTTCGTCCAGCACGGCGGCATCGCCTGTCACATCCAGATAGTGCGTGCAGGCAAAGGGCAACCACAGCAAGTCGTCACTGAAGTGGGTGCGCACGCCTTCACCGCCGGGCGCATGCCACCAGTGCTGCACATCACCTTCAACAAACTGGCGTGAAGCATTCAGCACAATCTGGTTGCGCAGGCGCTGCGGGTCAACGACGGCAAAGGCCATGCTGTCTTGCAACTGGTCCCTGAAACCAAAGGCACCACCCGCCTGGTAAAACCCGGCCTTTGACCACAGGCGTGATGTCAATGTCTGGTACAGCAGCCAGCGGTTGACCAGTGCGTCAAACAGCGGGTCTGGCGTGCTGACTTGCACACGCGTCAGCAAGTCAGCCCAAAAACTTTTGACGCCAAGCAGCGCTTGCGGCATGTCTTTGTGCAGCCAGGTTTTTGCCAGTTGCTCGGCTTGAGTGGCATCATGGGCATGCCCCAGCACAAACGTGAAATGGACCCCCTCACCTGGTGCCACACGAAAGCTGCTGGCTACCGCGCCACACGGCTCAAAGCCGCTACCGCTGCGCTGGCCCAGCGTATTGGGCCAGGAAAGCTGGCCCGATACATCAAAAAATTCGCTGCGATCACAGGTCCACTGCACCAGGCCGGGCAAACCGGCCAGCGCCAAAAACGCGGTGGACCCGCCAAAGCCTGCCCGGCTTTCGCGCTGCTGGGTCATGACGGCCGCCATGGCCGGCGGGCGCCACGTTAGCTGCGTGCGGCGTTCTGAATGGCTTGATCCCATTTGCCACTCTGCCATGGCCAGTGCCCGCAATTGGCGTGGGCGCGTGCCTGCATTGCGCAACTGCACATGCACCAGCTTGACGGCGTCAAGCGGGTCAGCAAAAAAGGTGGCTTGTATGGTGAGCTGGTCGTGCGTGGTTTCAAACACGCTGTAGCCCTGGCCGTGCTGCACGCGATGCTGAAGTTGTGGCTCGGCTGCTGAGTTGTGATGGCTGTAGTGGTAGCCCGGTGTGAAATTCAAAAATTTGCGGGACTCCACGTCTTGCAGCAAGTAGTGTTCATGGCCCGCGTCTTCTACCGGGTCATTGCTCCAGGGCGTGATCTGATGCAAGCGGCTGTTGGTGGCCCAGGTGTAACCGCTGCCTGCTTCAGAGATCTGAAAGCCAAAGGTTTCGTTGGCAATCACATTGACCCAGGGACGTGGCGTACGCTGGCTGGCGCTGATGTCAAACTGAAACTCACCGCTTGCAGCGTCAAACCTGCCCACCGGTGTGGTGACGGTTGTGGGCTCAATAGCACCGCGGGTACCAGGCAGTTCAAGCACCACAGGCGCGCTGCTTTGCGTCACAGACTGCCCCGCCCATACCGCGCGCAAAGCCGCCACCTGGGTCTCAATGGGCCTGCCATCAGCCGTAAAAACAACGCGTGCCAGCACGGACAGGGCGGCTTTTTCTGAAGGCGACACCTCGTGCTCGCGCAGCAGGTAAAAACCCGCCGCATCGGTGGGCGGAAAGCTGTGTTGCACTTTTTGATTCAAGCGGTCTCGCTGGGCTGAAATTTCGCGTTGCAAGGGCGACAGATAAGAATTGGCCTCGCTGTTCAGCACCACCACATCTGTCGGCAGGCCGCCAAAGCTCCACCAGGGCTGCGCACGCAGCAGCGACTGCACCAGGCCCAGACCTTCGCTCGAATGAATGCGTACCAGCAAAATGGGTTTGTCGCCAGAAATACCAAATCGCCAAAGCTGCCGCTGGTCAACCAGCGCTGTGCCTGAAGCCGCACGCGCACTGGTGTACATCAGTGCTGTGGTCAGGTCTTGCAAGGCCGCGTTTTCTTCCACGTCAATGCCCAGGTCACGCAGACGCACCTGGGCCAGCGTGGCCGCCATGCGGGTGGCGCGCTCAACGTGCATGGGCTGTAAATATTTGTCAATGCGGCTGATCAGCTCGGCCTTCTCAGGCGCAACAGCCGTCGCAAAGCTCAAGCGCGCCAAACCGCCTGCGGCAATGCGAACCTTCACCCGCAGGCAGGCGACTGGGTCCAGGCCATTGACGGGTGTGTTGTTGTCCATCCACGCCTGGGCGGCAAGTAGGGGCTGTGCGCGTTTGCGGTTGCGGCCTAAAAACGTACGCCGGTCGGCCACGCAGTCAACCGACACAATGTCTGCATCTGCTTCGGCCAGAAAATGCGCTGCCGACAACACGGCATCGCCTTGCAGCCGGGGCTTGCGTGTCAGCACCAGTGCGCGCCATTCAGGGTGCCAGGCGGTTTCAATAAACAGGTTTGAAAACGCCGGGTGAGCCTCATCCGCCCTGGCCTCGGCCAGTGCCACTTCAAAGCAGGAGATGACCTCGTACGTCACCGTGGTGTTGCTGAGATTGTTCAACACCACGGTGCGGATTTCTGTGTCGTCCTCCGGGCTGACCAGCACTGTGGTGGTGGTTTCCAGCTCGCTGGACATGCTGTCAAACTGCACGCGGTCAGCCAAAAAGCAGGCACTGTAACGCCATGCAGGGTGCGGCGCGGGCTGCGCGGTGATGGAATAAACATGCCGGCTGGACGCGGCGCGTACATAAATAAAGGTGCCATACTGGTCGCGCAGCAAATCATCACGCCAGCGGCTGATGTTGTGCCGGGTGTTGTGCTGGCTCCAGCGGCTGACACCCGCACCATTGCCCCGCAGGGCCACGCTGTAACGGCCATTGGACAGCAAATGTGTGGGCTGCCACAGGCCGTTTTGGGGCTTGATGTGCCGTGACTGGAAGGTGTGGGCTGATTCGTCTGCGGGCACATCCGGCAGGCTTCGCGGACTGGCGGAGCTGATGATCTGGCGCGGGCAGCGCTCATGCAGCAAGCTGGCATAGGCTGCCACCTGTGGTGTCTGTGAAAACCAGCGCTGCGGCATTTGCCCACACAGCACATTGCACAGCGCAACCAGTGCCATGCCCTGGTGGTGCGCCATGTAGTTTTTAACCACGCTAAACGGCTCTGCTTGCGGCTGGCGCGACACCGTGAAATCAACCGCATCCATAAACCCGTAGTCGCCTCGGGCCGAGAGTCGTTCCAGGCGGCGCAGATTGGCAATCGCGTCTACCGGTTTGATCATGGTGGCCATGATGGTGGCGTATGGTGCCACCACACGCTCACTGGCAGGCGTGCGGCGCAGCGCCAGACGCGGTACACCGAAAGGTGAATACTGGTAGGCCAGCGAGTGGTCCTGTGCAAAGTAGGCAGATTCAGACACGCCCCAGGGCAGGTTCTGCGTCTGGCCAAACAGCTGCTGCTCGGCCAGCGCCGCCATGCTGGACGTGTGCAGCAAGCCCTGGTAGGGTTCCTCCATCACCAGCGAAGGCATCAGGTATTCAAACATCGATCCTGACCATGACTTGAGCCCCGGCGTGACGCCGCTGGATAAAAAGGCCCGACCCAGCGCCATCCAGTGGCGGCGCGGGACGTCCCCCTTGGCAATTGCAAAAAAGCTGGCCAGGCGCGACTCGGAGGCCAGCAGGTCGTAGTAGCTGGCATCAAGGGTTTGCTCATGCACCCGCAAACCAATATGAAACAAATGCCGCTTGGCGTTGTACAGGCCTCTAAAGTTCATGGCCATGCACAGCCGCTCGCACTGGGCGGCTATCTGGCAGAGGGTATTTTTTTCATGAGCGGTGGTGTCTGCTTTGCGTGCCAGGCTGCTGCATGCGCCGCTGACGGCCAGCAAATGCCCTGCCAGGTTGCCGCTGTCAACCGTAGACACGTACGCGGGCTGCAACACCTCAAGTGTTTCGGTCTGGTACCAATTGAACAAATGACCGTCGTGCTTGGGCAGGCGCTCTACCGTCGCCAGCGTGGCCTGCAAACGGCTGATCAATTGCGCGGTGGTCAGCCAGCCAAACTGGCGCGCGCAGGCGGCTGACAATAAATAAAGACCAATGTTGGTGGGTGAGGTGCGGTGTGCCAGCGTAGGCTGGTCATCGATTTGCAGGTTGTCTGGCGGCAGGCAGTTGTCTTGTGGCCCCACACATTGCTCAAAAAAGCGCCAGGTATCGCGCGCCAGCGCCAAAAGATACGCCCTGTCGTTAGCGTTTAATCGGTTTGCACTCGACGGCCTGGCTGGCACGCTGGCCCACCACGCTGCCACGGGCCCCAGCGCCCACACCACGAAAACAATAGCACCCGCCCATGCATGCGTGCTGCGCAGCGCTGCCAGCGCAAGAGCCAGGCAGAGCAGTGAGGTCAAGGCGTTTTTTTGCAAGAACGCAGCCAGTGTGTATTTGGCCGATGCCTGCGCCTGTGCGGCGGTGGTCCATTGCAGCAGGTGCTTGCGGCTGATCAGCATGCGCCAAAGCGATCGGCCAATGGCATCGATCAACAGGCTTGACTTGACAAACAGCTGGGTGAACTGCCAGGCCGTCGCGCCAAACGCACGCCACAGCTCTGCCATGCCAACGTGAAAGAAATGCCACAGCACAATACCGCGCCGCGTGGGTACCAGGCCAGCCAATGCGCCCAGCAACGGGCCCGCCAAAAAAGCGGCCAGTACGGCCGCCATGGCGCTGGACAGTGGCAGTGAAGCCGTAAAAATCACCCATACCAGCAACGCCAGAGACACAGACACAACCAGTGAGCGCCGCAGGTTGTCCAGCATCTTCCACAGCCCCAGGCTGTCTATGCCGTAGGTTTTTGCATGCAGCATCAGCGGCAGCAACTGCCAGTCGCCGCGCGTCCAGCGGTGCTGACGCGAGTCATCAACCCCGGCGTGGTGGGGGTGGTCTTCAACCAGCCCCACATCACTGACATAGGCGCAGCGCGCAATCGTGCCTTCCAGCAGGTCATGGCTGAGGACGGATTCATCGGCAAAGCGCTGGTCAAGCACCGCATGCAGTGCGTAGACGTTCAGCAGCCCCTTGCCGGTAAAGGTACCCAGGCCAAACAGGTCCTGGTACAGGTCTGATGAGCCGCTGCTGTACGGGTCAATGCCGCACTGGCCTGCAAACAGCGCATGAAATGGCGAACGCTCTTCAAGTTGCGGCAGCGGCGTGACCACACGCGGTTGCAAAATGCCGTAGCCCGCCGTGACGCGCCGGGTTGACAGGTCGATGTGTGGCGTGTTCAGTGGATGTGCAGCAATGGACACCAGCTCGCGCAAGGCGGCCGGAGGCAGGCCGGTGTCGCTGTCGAGTGTCAGGATGTAGCGTATGACGCTAGCCAGTTGCATGCCATCAGCAAAATAAAAATCACCGCCACGGTGTTTGGCATGACCGTTGTTGCTATTGCTATTGCTATTGCTATTGCTATTGCTGTTAATTTGGTCGTCATCGGTTGCCAGTAGCCGTACCAGCGCCTCCAGCTTTCCGCGCTTGCGCTCCCAGCCCAGCCATTTGGCCTCTGTGCTGCACCAGGTACGCGAACGGTGAATGACTAAAAACCGTGGTGCCTGACCAGCATTTGCCGGGTATGCGAGGTTCAGATCTGCTACTTGTTCTAACGCTTCTTTGAGCAACGCATTGTCTGCGGGCATGGACGATTGCGGGGCATCGGCCCAGTCAGACAGCAAGGCGTACTGCGCGTTCTCTTCCGGGTTGGCCAGCCAGTGCAGGCGCAGCCTGTCAGCCAGTTCGTGGGTTGATGCCTTTGATGTCAGCATGCAGGGGATCACCACCAGCACGCGGTGCTCTGGTGGAATGCCCTGTGCAAACTCCAGCCTGGGCATGGATTTAACGCGGGTTGACTCTGCAATCACGCGGTGAATCAATGCCGCCACTGCCTCAGACACCGGCCAGGCCATCAGGCCCAGAGCAACCCAGCTGGCCCACTGCAAATAAGGCAGGTTGCGCAAACCTCCAGCGGCCCACAACAGCACGGCCAGCGTGCCAGCCAGCAAGGCCAGCAGGTACATTGGCAAACGCCAGGCCCGGCGCGTGGCTTTGTCAATGTGCCAAAAACGGTGATGCGCCGAAGTTGTGCCGCCCGGTGTCAATGCATTGATCAACGCTGAACGCCCTGGCCCGATCAGGTGGTAGGCAGCGGTGTCTTGCCCGTGGGTTACCGGCGATTTGCCTGCAATCAGCGCACGATGCACCACGGCTTCGACCACGCTTCGCTCTGGCTTTTCAGTATCGCGGGCGATTTTTTCCATGGCCTGCGTGATCTGCTGGCGTGTACCTTCACTTTCCAGCGCGAAGCTGGGCAATTGCCTGAGTACCCGCAGTGAACGGCTGACCGGCTCAATCAGTTCGCTCCACTCGACCTGGCCTATCAGCCGCAGGCTGTTGATGATGTTGCTGATGGTCAGGTTGCTGGAGACCTGCGCCGACTGGCTTTCAGCGATCAGCCCCAGGCCATTCGGGCAATGGCGTTCTGTCCAGCGCACGAGATGTGCAAGCGCCTCGGGCGGCTGGTCGGGCATGCGCTGCCAGAGCTGCGTTAAAAATCCCCGGTCAAGCCCACGTTTGCCCAGATGGGCCAGCAGCTTGTCAAGGTCTTCGTCGCTCAGGTACACATGGGTGTCCCACACCGCATGAGCAGCTTCGCGTGCCGCCTTGCCTTCGGCGATATGGTCCGCCACGCGGCGCAAATTTTCAAGCAACACCACACGCAGTGTGGTTGGCAGTGCCCAGAGCTCACCCAGGCTGAGTTCGCTAACCTCCTGGTAGGCATCTAAAAAAGCGGTAAAAAGCAGCGGGTCAAGTACGCTGTCTGTGTGCGCCACATAAGCCCATGCAATGCCGTACACACGCGGCAGTCCTTCAAGCGGTTTGTCAGCCAGTTTGGGCAGGTCAGCGTAGTAGCGACGCGGTATGCCTTCGGCAATCTGCTGGAGCTGCGCTTCGACAAGGTGAAAATTGTCCAGCAACCATTCGGCGGCAGGCGTGATGTACTGGCCGTTTTGCGAGATGGCGGCAATATAGTCATAGGCTTGCCGCAGGGCAACCATGTTTTCCTGAACACGCGGGAAAAATGACAGGCTTTCGCCCCAGCCAGAGCTGGTGCGTACTGTCTGGGCTTGTGCCAGGCTGCGGCCATGCTGCTCAAAGCGTAGCGCACCAAAAAGTTCGGCCCGTATCAGGTCTTCAGAGCCGCCCGAGCGGAAAGCAAGTATCTGTCTTGCGTAAGGACTTAAAGTGCCCAGCTTTTCCAAAGCATTTGTTTTCACACCCTCAGACGATGCCCGTCACACCAATTAAAACAACGGCAATGACAGCGGCTGTCACCATGCGAGAGAAAAACAACAAATGCGCGGATTCAAGCATCGCATGCAGGCCAAAAAAACGGCTACGGGTACTGGCGCAATGGCTCATGTGCGAAGCCAGCGCAGCCGTATCGCTGGAAACAAAATCGGCGGTGTGCTGAGCGCGCGCGGGAGAAAAATCAGCGATATTGTTCAGACTCGTCATGATGGGTGCTCCGTAGATTCAAGGGCAGTAATTTCGCGGCAGTTTGCGCACGCATTACCTTTGAATTCATCCTACGGACAAACCCTTGGCGGACTTATCAGATGACGCTGTAGTTGTTGTAGGACTGGGCCTATGAGCGGATAAAAACCGCTTTTGCCAGGCGCGAATGCTACTTGAGCAATAGAAAAATGACTGGTGGAACCAGCATAAGCAATATGCCAGCGACATAGGCGCTGCGTTTGGCCTGAATACTTTGCAGAACAATGCAAAAACTGATCACTGCGAGGCAAAGAAAGAGGTAGGCCATGAACACTGAGCTTGCCCCGTCAACAAACGTCGTGTCCCGTGTGTATTTGTATGTTTTGTGAAAGCCGCCCTGAATAAAAATAAACCAAGCGGTTGCCGTCCACATCAGACTGAGGACGATTAAGCCAAAGCGTGCCCAGGCAGACTTTATTTCAGATGCTTTCATGCTGCCTGGCTTGATACGGATTGAAAACTTGCAGTAAAAATGGCGTTGAACCCAGCTTCATAAAGTCTGTACAGGCTACTGTCAGCATCTCAGTGCCGATACCGAGTGCTGTGCGTGTTTTTTGGGAAGTCTGGAGGTAGAGCATGGTGAGGTTGTGGTGAGTTGCTTGATCATACAAACCCCATAACAACACTCTGACGATGACAAGTAACATATGTGTTACTATTAATAATGCCCATCAAAGTCGAAGAATACCTGCGCGAGGATTCATCAAGTCCTTACAAGGACTGGTTTGACAACTTGCCACCGCAGGCCGCGGCAAAGGTTACTGTCGCCAAGCTGCGCATGGAGTTCGGTCATGTCTCCAGCATCAAATGGTTTGACAAGATGGGCGAATACATCATCGACTGGGGGCCGGGCTAACGAATTTATCTGGCCAAGGATGGCGACAGTCTGATTGTTCTGTTTGGCGGCGGTACCAAGCGAGGGCAGCAGCGTGACATTGATCGTGCCAAAGAATTGTTGGCGGAATACAAAGCGCGTAAGAGGGCGATGAACAACGCATTAAAGAGCAAGCTCAAAAGGTAAACCCATGGCACTGACCAGAAATTTCAAAGCAACTGTTGTACAACGCGTGCAAAACGATTCATCTTTTGCGCAAGCGCTGCTTGATGAAGCCGCTACGCTTTTTTTGAATGGCGAGCCCGAGACTGCCCGGCTGATATTGCGCGACCTGGTCAACGCCACCATCGGCTTTGAGCAGCTCGCCGAACTGACGGCCAAGCCGAGCAAGAGCTTGCACCGAATGCTATCGCCCACTGGCAACCCCAGTATGGACAACCTGGCGGCTATTTTTCGGGTGGTTCGTGATGGGTTGCGGGTTAGTCTGCAGGCGCGGTCGGTTGCGGTTTGAAACTCTATGAGTTGCCCAGATATGTTTTCTTAACTAGTTGAAAAACGCTGCGCGAGCTTAACTGTGTGTCCGTGATATTGGGGGAATCCCACTGTGAATGAGCTTATCAAGAAAATAAGTGTTTGGGTTTTCTGGTTCGCTTGACATGGTTTTTTGCCTGTGTGATGAAGAAGACTAAATTGTCGAGTTCTAGGCAAGAAGTTTTTTCCACGTTTGAAGATTTTGCTGTTTCACCAGCAGCTTTAAGCGAAACGAAATCTTGCTAAATCACCCCGTATTCCTCAACCCAGCAGCAATCCCATTGATGGAAATATGAATCCCGCGCTGCACGCGCTCGTCGGCCTGGCGTGCCCGGTAGCGGCGAATCAGCTCTACCTGCAGGTGGTGCAGGGGGTCGATGTAGGGGAACCGGTGGCGGATGGAGCGCTGTAGCGATGCGTTGTCTGCCAGCAAGTGCTTTTCCCCGGTGATGAGTGCCAGGGCGTTGACGGTGCGGTGCCATTCGGCTTCTATGGCCGTGAAGATCTTTTTGCGCAGCTTGGCATCCGTCACCAGCTCTGAATAGCGTGATGCCAGAGCCAAATCACTTTTGGCCAGCACCATGTCCATGTTGCTTAAAAGCGTTCTGAAGAACGGCCATTCCCTGACCATTTTTTGCAGCAGGGCCGTTGCTTCTTTGCGTTTGGCAGGTGTTCCACCATCTGCCAGCATGCTATCAACCGCCGAGCCAAAACCGTACCAGCCAGGCAGCGTCAGCCGGCATTGGCCCCAGCTGAAACCCCAGGGGATGGCGCGCAGGTCTTCTATTTTTTGACTGGGTTTACGCGATGCCGGACGTGAGCCGATGTTGAGTTCTGCAATCTCGCGTATCGGTGTGGCGCTAAAAAAGTATTCAGTGAAGCCGGGCGTGTCGTACACCAGCGCGCGGTAGGCTGCCATGCTGCTGGATGACAGGCTGGCTGCTGCTTTTAAAAACGCTGGCGTCGCGGGCTTGGTCGGTTGCAGCAGCGTGGCCTCCAGCGTGGCGGCTACCAGCGTTTCAAGGTTGCGGCGACCGATTTCGGGGTTGGCGTATTTGGAGCCAATCACTTCGCCTTGCTCGGTCAGGCGGATTTGGCCGCGCACCGTGCCAGGGGGTTGCGCAAGGATGGCCTGGTAGCTGGGGCCGCCGCCACGGCCAACTGTGCCGCCCCGGCCATGAAACATGCGTAATGTAATTCCGTGCGAGGCAGCCAGTTCATCAAACAACTCCACCAGCGCAATTTCAGCCCGATACAACTCCCAATTGCTGGTAAAAATGCCGCCGTCCTTGTTGCTGTCTGAATAGCCCAGCATGATGTCCTGTTCGGCCCCGCTGCGCTTGACGAGCTGCGCGATGCCGGGTAGGGCGTAAAGCTCGCGCATGATGGGTGCGGACTGTGCCAAATCTTCGATGGTTTCAAACAGCGGCACAACGATGAGGTCGCTTGTTGCTTTGTCTTCCAGAATGCCGTGCATCAAGCCGACTTCTTTTTGCAGCAACAGCACTTCCAGCAAGTCGCTGACGGTTTCGGTATGGCTGATGATGTAGTGGCGTATCGCCTCTTTGCCAAAACGCAAGCGTGCTGTGCGTGCTGCCTCAAAAATAGCCAGCTCGGCCTGCGCATGGGCCGAATACGTAGCACCGACGACACGCAGTGGTCGCGCATCGTTCAACAAACGCATCAGCAGTTCGCGTTTGGCGGCTTCATCAAGCGCGGCATAGGCGGGCTCTATGCGCGCCGTGGCCAGCAATTCGGCCACCACCTCTTCATGCTTGTCAGAGCTTTGGCGCAAGTCCACCGTGGCCAGGTGAAAGCCAAATACATCGACCGCGCGAATCAGCGGGTGCAGGCGCTGGGCAACCAGTGCCTCGCCGTGATTCGCTTTTAAGGATGCAGCAATCGTGCGCAAGTCTGCCAGAAACTCCTCGGACTTGGCGTAGGCGTTTTGCGGGGCCACGGCGTGACGGGCGGCGTCGCCGCCTGTCAGGTTTTTCAGCGTGGCAGCCAGTCGCGCGTACACACCTGTCAGGGCGCGGCGGTAGGGTTCGTCCTGCCGGTGTTCGTTGGTGTCAGGTGAGCTGTTGGCAAGGGCCTGCATGGCCGGGCTGATGTTGACCAGCATGGCCGACAGCGACAGCTCGCCGCCCAAAAAGTGCACCTCGGTCAGGTAATGCCGCAGCGCTACTTCGGCCTGGCGGCTCAACGCGTAGTTGAGGGTGTCGGCACTCACATTCGGGTTGCCGTCACGGTCGCCGCCTATCCACTGGCCCATGCGCAAAAAGCTGTGCACTGGCAGGTGGCCGAGTTCGCGCTCAAGGTTGGCATAGAGCTTGGGAATTTCACGCAAAAAAGTCGCTTCGTAGTAGCTCAAGGCGTTTTCAATTTCGTCGGCAACTGTCAGCTTGGTAAAGCGCAGCAGGCGGGTTTGCCAGAGTTGCATGACGCGCGCGCGCAGTTGCGCCTCATTGGCAGCCAGCTCGCGTGGGGTCAAGGCGTCCTTGGCGGCCAGTGCGGGGCTGATAGCGCTTGTGGCCAAGGCCAAGGCTTTGATGTCGTCACGGGCTGTGAGCAATTGCGCAATGTTGCGCTCGGCGTCCAATATGCTTTTGCGCTGCACTTCTGTCGGGTGCGCTGTAAGCACCGGCGACAAAAAGCTGTGGGCCAGTGTGTTTGCTATGGTTTTAGGTGCAATGCCTGCCCAGCGCAGGCGGGCCAGTGCCACGTCAATGCTGCCTTCTTGCGTATCACCGGCCCGCTCATGAACGGCGCGGCGGCGGATGTGGTGCCGGTCTTCGGCCAGATTGGCCAGGTGGCTGAAGTAAGTAAAGGCACGAATGACGCTGACGGTCTGGTCGCCTGACAAGCCCTTGAGCAGTTTTTTAAGTGCCTTGTCAGACGCCACATCGGCATCACGCCTGAAAGCGACCGACAGTTTTCGGGTTTGCTCTACCAGTTCATACGCGCTGGCGCCATCTTGCTCGCGAATCACATCGCCCAAAATTCTGCCCAGCAGACGAATGTCTTCTACCAGTGGGCGTTCGTTGTCTTTGGTGGATTTTGTGGGCATGCTTTTCGGTCTGTATGAAGTCTGCTGCATGCTAGCATTGCCTTCCAGCGAAAGATTACAAACGGGTTACGAGTGACTGTAGAGCATCCAACAAAAAAAATCGTGATTGCCACGCGCGAAAGCCGTCTGGCGCTGTGGCAGGCCGGGCATGTCAAAGCCTTGCTTGAAACGCAATTAGGCTGGCAAGTTGAACTGTTGGGCATGACAACGCTTGGCGACCAGATTCTGGACCGGTCCCTCAGCAAAGTCGGCGGGAAGGGCCTGTTTGTCAAAGAGCTGGAAGTGGCTTTGCAAGAGGGCCGCGCCGACATTGCCGTGCATTCGCTCAAAGACGTGCCAATGGACTTGCCCAAAGGCTTTGCGCTGGCCTGCGTGATGACGCGCGAAGACCCGCACGATGCGTTTGTCTCAAACAAATATGCCAGCCTGGCTGAGCTGCCGCAGGGCGCTGTGGTGGGCACGTCCAGCCTGCGCCGCATGGTGCTGCTCAAAGCCCTGCGGCCTGATTTGAAAATTGAACCCCTGCGTGGCAACCTGGACACCCGCCTGCGCAAGCTGGACGAAGGCCAGTACGACGCGATTGTGCTGGCGGCTGCGGGCTTGAAGCGGCTTGACATGCCAGAGCGTATCCGGAGCGCCTTTGCCGCCACCGACATGCTGCCCGCCGCAGGGCAAGGTGCACTGGGCATTGAGGTGTGTGCTGACCGGGCCGATTTGCTGGAAGGCTTGAGAACCCTGGCCGACATGCCGACCTGGCTTGCCGTGACGGCCGAACGTACCGTATCGCGGGCCATGGGCGGCAGCTGCTCGATGCCGCTGGCGGCTTTTACCCGTGGGCCAGCGTCTGGCGGGGTTCAAGGCATGTTGCTGCAAGCGGCTTGGGGTGACCCGGCCAGTATTGAAACGGGAAGCATCACGCCGCTGGTGCATGCACAGAAAACGGCTGTGGTCAACACCTTTGGTGAAGCCGAGGCGCTGGGCGAGGCGGTGGCCGCGCAACTGCGGGCGGGCGGAGCGGTGTGGGCGGCAAATCCAGCAATTGATGCAGTCGCTTGATGGCCAATCGCGTCATCGTCACGCGGCCTGCGCATGATGCGGATGTTTGGGTTGCCCAGTTGCGGCAAAACGGCATCAATGCCCAGGCCTTGCCGCTGATTGAGATTGCAGCAGTGTCTCATCCGGCAGACATCAGTGCGCTACAGCAAGCGTGGAACAGCTTGAGCGACTACACAGCCTGCATGTTTGTCAGCGGCAATGCTGTAGCGCACTTTTTTTGCCATAATTCAGGTTTAAAAACGGCTGAAGCCCAATATATTCGGGTGCAAGCAGCTATCAATAGCGTAGCAATTAAAATTCCAGTTAACGTTCGCTTCCTGGCGCCTGGCCCAGGTACGGTTGCCGCTTTACTGGCAGCCGGTGTACCTGTCAGCCAGATAGACGCGCCGCCACCAGACGCGGCGCAGTTTGATTCTGAAGCGCTGTGGCAAGTCGTTGGTCATCGTGACTGGCGCACTTCAAGGGTGCTCATCGTGCGTGGCAAGGGTGACGCATTAACTGACAGCGCAAGTACAGGCCGCGACTGGCTGGCGCAGCAGTGGCTTGCTGGTGGCAGCATTGTGGATGTGGTCAGCAGTTATGAACGTCGCGCGCCAATATTCACAGTGGCGCAGATTGAACTGGCCAGATACGCCAGCTGTGATGGCTCGGTGTGGCTGTTCAGCAGCTCTGAAGCGGTGGCCAATCTGACGGGTCAGCCAGGCTTGAAAGATGTCAATTGGCACAGCGCACGGGCCGTTGCGACACACCCGCGCATCCAGGCGGCAATAGAGGCGACGGGCTGGGGTGTTGTGCATCCGTCACGCCCGGCTTTGTCAGACATCATGGGCGCGCTTGCCTCGATAGAATCAACGCAACCATGAGTGACAACCCAACACAGTCTTTGCCAACCCCGCCTGACGCAGTCCCAGGTACCGCATTGGCCCCGACGCGAGAGTTTGCCGTACCCAAAAAGCTGGCCTTTGCCGTGCTGGCTGTGGGGGCTGCGGCCTTGCTGGTCAGCGGTTTGCTGTGGCAAAAGCTGGGAAATATCCAGGAAGAATTGGCAAAGCGCAGTCTGGATTCAGGCGCGCAAGCGATTGAAGCCCGCACGTTAGCCAAAGCCGCACAAGACAGCACACGTGAACTGGCCGCACGGCTTACCCTGCAAGAAAACCGCATCAGTGAAGTCAGCTTGCAGCGCACGCAGCTTGAAGAGCTGATGCAAAGCCTGTCCCGCTCGCGTGATGAAAACCTGGTGGTGGACATTGAATCAGCCCTGCGCTTGGCCCAGCAGCAGGCGCAGCTCACGGGCAGCCCGGTGCCGCTGATTGCTGCGCTGTCCTCGGCCCAGCAGCGCTTGCAGCGCGCCGCGCAACCGCGGCTGAGCCCCCTGATGCGTGCGATTGCCAAAGACACTGACCGCATCAAGACGGCCAGCCTGACGGACGTGCCTGCGCTGATGATCAAGATTGATGAGCTGACCCGCATGGCGGATGAGTTGCCTGTAGCCAATGCCATGCCCGCTGGTCCTGCGCGGTCTGATGCAGCGCCCGCCAGGTCCACCGATGTCAAGACCAGCCCGGTCTGGTTGGGATGGTTTGACGTGCAGCGCATCAAAGGTGCTGCGCGCCATGTGCTGGACGCTGTGCGTGAAGAAGGACGCAAGCTGCTGCGCGTCAGCCGTATAGACCAGCCCGAGGCGGCGCTGCTGTCGCCCGAGCAATCATTCTTCCTGCGTGAAAACCTCAAGCTGCGGCTGCTCAATGCGCGTTTGGGTCTGCTGTCGCGCCAGACAGATACGGCGCGCGCTGACCTGGCGAGTGCCAGTGCCTGGCTGGGCAAGTATTTTGACCCCACGTCGCGCAAAACCCAGGCAGCGGTGCAACTGCTGCAACAGATACAAAGCCAGCTCAAAACCAGTGAGCTGCCGCGCCTTGACGACACCATGGCCGCGCTGGCCACTGCGGCTGCGGGCCGTTAAGAGAAGGACAAGCACATGCGCGCGGCTTTCTGGCTCCTTGCCCTGTTTGTCATTGCGGTAGCCACCGCCTTGTTTGCGGGCAACAACCAGGCAGTGGTCAGTATTTTTTGGCCACCGCATCGACTGGATGTCTCGTTTAATCTGGCAATTTTTTTGCTGGCTGGTTTGTTTTCTTTGCTGTATTTGGCGCTGCGTGCGCTGTCGGCAGTTGCCACGCTGCCCACTGAAGCGCGGGCCTGGCGTGCCCAGCAAAAAGAGCGGGCCATGCACGGTGCGCTGATGGATGCGCTGGCGCATCAGCTTGCTGGGCGTTACATTCGCGCAACCAAGTCTGCACAAAACGCCATCGCGCAAGAAACAAGCCTGTCACGTCTGGCGCTGGGCAGGGGCCAGGTGCCGGGTTACAGTGCCGCCCGTGCCAGCCAGTTGCAGTCGCTCGCCCATTTGTTGGTGGCTGAAAGCGCGCAGGCCTTGCAAAACAAAACCCTGCGTGACCAGCACCTGCAATCAGCCCTGCAAAGCTCCGCCCCACGCCATGCGCAAGAGATGCGTGAAGGCGTGCAACTGCGCGCCGCACGCTGGGCGCTCGATGACCTCGATGCACGCGCCGCGCTTGATGCCTTGGCGCAATTGTCGCAAGGCGCAACACGGCGCACGCTGGCCCTGCGGTTAAAGCTGCGTGCCAACCGGCAACTGCGGCAAACTGAGCAGGCTCTGGAGACGGCACGCCTGCTGGCCAAGCACCGGGCGTTTTCACCCGCTGCAGCGCAAAGCATTGTGCGTGGCCTGGGGCTGGAGCTGCTCAGTGATGCCCATGACCCGGCACAGTTGCAACAAGCCTGGAACGCACTTGATGAGAGCGAACGTGCCATGCCCGAGCTGGTGGTACATGCCGCCGCCCGGCTGATGGCGCTGCACGGCGATGCGCAATTGGCCAGAGACTGGTTGCTATTGGTTTGGGAGCAAACCATGCAGACGAGTTCGGTCTTGAGCGACAGTTTGCGTATCAAACTGATTGGCGTGCTGGAGCATGGCCTGGACTCCCTTGATGCCGCCTGGCTGGCCCGAATTGAAGCTGCGCAAATGGCCCGACCACGCGATGCCAATGTGCAGTACCTGGCAGGTATGGCAGCACTTAGTTGCCAGTTATGGGGCAAGGCGCGTCAGTGGTTGTCGCTGTCGGTGCTGGGTTTGCAAGATGTCGGCCTGCACCGCAGTGCATGGCGGGCGCTGGCCCTGCTGGCAGAACAGCGCGGTGACGAAGCTGCCGCCGCAGAGGCCTACAAACAGGCGGCGTTGCGCTAGCAAAAACCAGCACCCACTCGGCGCGAGTCACTGACGGACATAAAAAAGCCTGATCACCTGGTGAAGTGATCAGGCTGGACATGCTGACTTTTATGTCTTAGACCGCTGGTTTTTCAAAAGGCAGTGTCATCTCACGCAGGTCGCGCTTGGTTTCTACCAGTACCAACGGGCCTTCGGTGCTGGCTGCCAAAGCAGGGCGCTCGCGTGGTGTGTGTGCCGGTTTTACCTCGGCTGCAATCGCGGCTTGTGCCTCGGCAATTTTGCTGGCATCGGAATTGACCCATTGCAGGCCTGAGCCTTGCGCCACCTGCGCCAGGTCTTGCAAAGGCAGGTCGTAAGACGTGACTTTGGGCAATGCGTTGGCCACTGGCGCTACAGCCGTTACAGCAGCTGCAACCACTTTTGCCGGGGCGGGTGCG
Source organism: Polaromonas sp. (assembly GCA_031417995.1). Lineage (GTDB taxonomy): Bacteria > Pseudomonadota > Gammaproteobacteria > Burkholderiales > Burkholderiaceae_C > Polaromonas. The sequence goes on from JANOWR010000095.1 coordinate 40,327, forward strand.
CTTTGAGCGACCTGCGCAGGGGCTGCCGGTGCTACATGAACAGGCGTCAATGCTATAAATTCAGGAGCTGCTTGCGCCCAAATTTGTTGGCCTACAGCTTCATTTGGCAGTGAATTTTCAGCCAAAACAGGGGTTTCAGAGCCGGTTTGGGTTTGTTCTTCATTGCCGTTGCCATTCTCACTGCGCTCACGACGGTCGCGGCCATAACGGTCGCGGCTGCGTCGTTCGCGTGGCTGGCGCTGCTGGTCGTCAGCCTGATCGCCCTGGTTGCCTTGATGGCCTTGAACCAGATTGTCAGTTGTGGCGTTAGCCTCTGCGTCCAATGCGCTATCGACCGGGGCGCCATCGCGCTGTTCTGCACGTGGCTCACCACGGCGGTCGTTGCGCCGACCGCGTTCGCCGCCCCGTTCTCCGCGCTCGCGGCGTGGCGCTTCCTGGCCAGCGTCGCCTGCTACGCCACTGATCACCGGGCCGCCCATGGCCGCAGCCATGGCAGCCTTGTTGGCCAGCGCAATGTCTTGCTCTGTGGCATCTACGGGCGGGCGTTGCTCGCCGTTGCGTTCGCTACGCTCACGGCGTGGGCGCTCCTGGCGACCGCCTTCCCGTGGTTCGCGCGGCTCACGCGGTGGGCGTGGCTCGCGTTGCTCCTGACCTTGCCCTTCACCGCGTTGTTCATTACGTGGCTCATTACGTGGCTCATTACGCTGCTCTGGGCTGCGTTCACGGCGTTCGTTGCTTCGGCCTTCCGGACGGCCTTCAGGGCGGTCGTTGCGACCTTCAGGGCGATCACCCCGTTCATTGCGACCACGGCCACCCCGGCGGCCATCGCGGCCACCGCGCTCGCCCCTGCCGTCACGATTCGCATCACGCGCAGCGTCGCGGCGCGCATCACCTTCACGATCGTCTTTCTTGACCTCAGCAGCAGTTGCTGTTGCAGGCTTGGCGGGTGCTTCACCACTGCCAAACAAGCCTTTGATCCAGCCGAAAAAGCCTTTTTCAGCAGGCGCTGCAGCTTGCACGGGCACAGGGGCTGGCGCAGCCTTTACAACAGGCGCAACAACAGGTTTTGGTGGTGCAACAGGCGCATGTGCATCAGGCAATACGCCTTTGATGATGGGTTCCTGCTTGTTGTGCTTTTCCTGGCTGCGACGCGTCACCGTGGTCGGGTCTTCAATTTCTTCAGCCATCTTGTAGCTGGCTTCGATGTTGTCCAGTCGCGGGTCGTCGTGTTTCAGGCGCTCCAGGCGGTAGTTGGGCGTTTCCAGGGTTTTGTTGGGCACCAGCAGCACGTTGATACGCTGCTTCATTTCAATTTTGCTGATCTCCGAGCGCTTTTCGTTCAGCAGGAAAGAGGCGACATCAACCGGCACCTGGCACAGCACCGATGCCGTGCTGTCTTTGAGCGACTCTTCCTGGATGATGCGCAAAATCTGCAATGCCGAGCTTTCGGTGTCGCGAATGTGGCCCGAGCCACCGCAGCGCGGGCAAGGAATGGAGGCACCTTCGTTTAGCGCTGGGCGCAAACGCTGGCGGCTCATTTCCATCAAACCAAACTTGCTGATGGTGCCAAACTGCACACGTGCGCGGTCTTGCCGCAACGCATCGCGCAGGCGGTTTTCAACATCGCGGCGGTTGCGCGACTCTTCCATGTCAATAAAGTCGATGACGATCAGGCCGCCCAGGTCACGCAGACGCATCTGGCGCGCGACTTCGTCAGCGGCCTCTAAATTGGTGCGGGTCGCGGTTTCTTCAATGTCGCCGCCCTTGATGGCGCGTGCCGAGTTGACGTCCACCGACACCAAAGCTTCGGTGTGGTCAATCACAATCGCGCCGCCACTTGGCAACTGCACGGTGCGGGCGTAGGCCGACTCGATCTGGTGCTCGATCTGGAAGCGGCTGAACAGCGGTGCGTCGTCGCGGTAGCGTTTGACGCGGTGCTCATGCTCGGGCATGACATGGGCCATGAACTGCCTGGCCTGCTCGTACACGTCGTCGGTGTCAAAAAGGATGTCGCCGATGTCGCTATTGAAGTAGTCGCGAATCGCTCGGATAACGAGGCTCGATTCCTGATAAATCAGGAAAGCGCCCTTGCCGCCTTTGCCAGCGCCTTCAATGGCTGTCCAGAGCTTGATCAGGTAGTTCAGGTCCCACTGCAACTCAGGGGCGCTGCGGCCAATACCGGCCGTGCGGGCAATGATGCTGGAGCCCTGCGGGTACTCCAGCTGGTCCATGTTTTCTTTCAGCTCGGCCCGGTCATCGCCTTCAATACGGCGGCTCACGCCACCGCCACGTGGGTTGTTCGGCATCAGCACAACATAGCGGCCGGCCAGCGATACAAAAGTGGTCAGGGCTGCGCCCTTGTTGCCGCGCTCTTCTTTTTCAACCTGAACCATCAACTCCTGGCCTTCGCGAATCACATCGCTGATGCGCGCCTGGTTGACAGGCACGCCAGGCGTGAAGTAGTTGCGTGAGATTTCTTTAAATGGCAAAAAGCCGTGGCGGTCTTCGCCGTAGTCAACAAAGCAGGCTTCCAGCGACGGCTCGACGCGGGTGACGACGGCCTTGTAGATGTTGCCCTTGCGCTGTTCGCGGCCTTCAATTTCAATTTCGTAGTCGAGGAGCTTTTGTCCGTCAACAATTGCCAGACGGCGTTCTTCTGACTGCGTTGCATTTACCAGCATGCGTTTCATGATGATCTTCCCTATCGTTTTGTTCCAGTGTCTGGAACATTTCAAACCCAAAATGGGCCAACGATGCCAATGAAGACGTCGTGCGAACGTGGGGAATTGCCGGAGAGCTAAAGCGTACCGCGACTGGCTGAAAAATCAGTCAGGTGGGCAGCTTGAGCGTAGGCGCGTGGATGGGGTGAGCAGATGTCAAACCGGTAATTGCAAGAAATGCTACTAAAAAAGTAGCTGCTCGCACCCGTAAATCATGGGCTACAGCCTGATATATACCATGTAGCGGGGCCAAAAGGCGCCGCAGGCACACGTAAATCAGAGGAAGCAGCGTTGTCATGAAAGGGCTAACCGTTAAAGGACTTTTCTCACCGAGATCCGCAAACAGCCTGTTGAGTCGCTCTTGGGCTGCCTGCATGGTATTCCGTAGTTGTATTCGCAAAACGTCGACTCTCACCTGGTTAACTTTCCGCTGCGAGGTGCCTGGCACGCTTCGTTTGGCGGCATGACCAGCATGGGCATCGACCTTCCAGCGCGGTTGTAGTTAACCTTTTTTAGGGGACTTGAGAAGGGCTTGAACTAAACTCCAAGCAAATCAACAACTTACAACACAACGCTAGTGAAACACATTATAGGGGCAGGATTGAGCGCCCCCAAGCCTGCCGACTCGGTACCCACACTCGCTGCGACTTTTGTCACGGTGGACGAAGACTATGCGGGTCAGCGGCTGGACAATTTTTTGATTCGCCAGCTCAAGGGCGTGCCCAAAACCCATGTTTACCGCATCATTCGCAGCGGGGAAGTGCGCGTCAACAAGGGCCGGGCGCAGGCCGATACCCGCCTGGTGACGGGAGACGTTGTGCGCTTGCCGCCCGTGCGCACGTCCGAGCGAGCCGGGCAGAAAGCCGTTGCTATACAAGCAGCTCAGGAAATCGTCAGGCACGGGGCCATGTCGAGCGTCGGCGGTTTTGCGCCTGCTGCTGAGTTCCCCATCCTGTTTGAAGATGATTTTTTGCTGGCGATTGACAAGCCCGCAGGTGTGGCGGTGCATGGCGGCAGCGGGGTGAGCTTTGGCGTGATTGAACAATTGCGCATGGCCCGGCCTGACGCTGATTTTCTGGAACTGGTGCATAGACTGGACCGAGAAACCAGCGGCGTCCTGCTGATTGCCAAGCGCCGCATGGCCTTGAAGCTGCTGCAAGAGCAACTCAGGGAGCGCGAAACTGACAAGGTTTATCTGGCGCTGGTCAAAGGGGCTTGGCCCGCCAACCAGCGCGTGATTGACAAGGCGCTGCATAAATATGAGGCACCCAATGGTGAACGCCGCGTCAAAGTGGTGGCCAATGACCACCCGGACGGCATGCGCTCGGTCACGCTGGTGAATGTCAAAAATACGGTTCTTGACGGTGCTTTCACCTTGCTGGAGGTGACCATCAAAACCGGTCGCACCCACCAGATCAGGGTGCACTTGGCCGATGCAGGCCACCCGATAGCGGGGGACGACAAATATGGCGACTTTGACTTGAACAAGGCGCTGCAAAAGTCAGTTGCGGGCGCTTCACCTTTAAAACGTATGTTTTTGCACGCCTGGAGTCTGAAGTTCAACCATCCCAAGCTGCGCAAGGTCGTGCACTTGCAGGCTGACTTGCCGCCTGAGTTGCAGCAATTTTTACCCAGCAACCTGAGCCTTTCCACGACAATCGCACCATGACAACCCGCAACTTTGACCTGATTGCCTTTGACTGGGACGGCACGCTGTTTGATTCCACCCAGATCATCGTGCGCTGCATCCAGGCGGCTGTGAAAGATGTGGGTGGAACGGTACCGACTGACAAGGCTGCAGCGTATGTGATCGGACTGGGCTTGAATCAGGCGCTGGCCCACGCTGCGCCCGATGTACCGCAAGCCAAATACCCGCTGCTCGGTGAGCGCTACCGCCACCACTACCAGTTGCATGCCGATGACTTGAGCCTGTTTGAGGGCGTGTTGCCGATGCTCGATGCCTTGAGAACACGTGGCTATTTGCTGGCGGTTGCGACAGGCAAGTCGCGTCACGGACTTGACGAGGTGTTGCAAACAGTCCAGCTCAAAGGCGTGTTTGATGCCTCCCGCACGGCAGATAAAACGGCTGGCAAGCCTGACCCGAAAATGCTGCATGAACTGATGGCCGAGTTGGGCACAAGCCCCAAGCGCACGCTGATGGTGGGCGACACCACGCACGATTTGCAAATGGCCTTGAATGCGGGTTGCCCCAGCCTGGGTGTGAGCTACGGCGCGCATACGCCAGACGCATTTGCGGCACTCAAACCGCTGCATATCGCCCATTCAGTGCAAGACATGCACGACTGGCTGATTCAAAACGGTTAGTCACCAATGGAAATAAACAGGTTGAAAAGCGTGGACGACTTGCAGCCCCTTTGCAATTCCAGCGATCTGGCTGAAGGCGGCCACGCCGTACCTTTTGATGTGGTTTATGCAGGCCAAACCTGCCGGGCGTTTGCTGTCAGGTTCAACGGAACGGCGCATGCCTACCTGAACCGCTGCACCCATGTGGCGATGGAGCTTGACTGGCAACCCAACCGGGTGTTTGATGCCACCGGCCAATGGTTGCTGTGCGCCAGCCACGGCGCGGCTTATTTGCCTGACACCGGCCAGTGTGCGGGTGGGCCGTGCCAGGGCGGGTTGGTCAAAATTACCCTTTCAGAAAACGACACGGTGGTTTACTGGCATTCAGCCTACAACCTCAAGCCACTGGCGTTTTGATACTTCTTTAAACTACCCGCATGACTGATCCAAACCGCCCTGAAGCCAATGAGCCTCCTTTTGACCCGTCAAAAAGTTCAAATATTGATTCAAATGAGGCGATAGCCCAATCAATTCGGGCGCAAGCAGCTCCTGAAAATATAGCAAATAACATGTCAAAAAACGACCCAACCCAAACCCCTGGATGGGAGCGGAGCACACTTGAAAAGCTGGCCTTTGCGTCCCTGAACGAGCAAAAGGCCACGCGCCGCTGGAAAACCTTTGTGCGCCTCTCCTGGCTGGCGTTTTTCATCGCGCTGGTCTGGATGGCCTTGCATCGCGGTAGCCCTTCAAATAGCGCCGCAGTGCCGCATATGGCGGTGGTCGAAATCAAAGGCGAGATTGCCGCTGGCGCTGATGCCAGCGCCGAGTTCATCAACGCGGCGTTGAAAGCGGCGTTTGAAGACGACGGTGCCAAAGCCGTGGTGTTGCTGATCAATTCCCCCGGTGGTAGCCCGGTGCAGGCCGGCATGATGAACGACGAAATTTTGCGCTTGAAAGCCAAGCATAAAAAGCCCGTGTATGCGGTGGTTGAAGAAACCTGCGCTTCAGCAGCCTACTATATTGCGGTGGCAGCGGACCAGATTTTTGTCGACAAAGCCAGCATTGTGGGTAGCATCGGTGTGTTGATGGACGGCTTTGGATTTACTGGCCTGATGGACAAGCTGGGCGTAGAGCGCCGCTTGCTGACGGCGGGAGAAAACAAGGGTTTCATGGACCCCTTCAGTGCGCAGAGCGACAAGCAGCGCGTTTTTGCACAAGCGATGCTCAACCAGATTCACCAGCAGTTCATCAGCGTGGTCAAAGCCGGGCGCGGCAAGCGACTGAAGGAAACGCCCGAAATGTTCAGCGGGCTGTTCTGGACGGGCCAGCAAGCCATTGAATTGGGCCTGGCAGACCAACTCGGCACGCTCGAATACGTCGCCCGAGAAATCGTGAAAACCGACGAAATCATCGACTACACCCGCCGCGACAACGTGGCCGAGCGCCTGGCCAAAAAGTTTGGTGCCTCGATAGGTGAGGGGGCGATGAAGACATTAAGGGCGCTGCCGTCGATTCGCTAAAAACTAGCGCCCAATACAAAACACCGCAGGCAAATCCAGCGGTGGATTGAGTTTGTTTTTCTTCCAGCTGCTGGCCTGCAAGCTTTGGATCCAGGCTTTTTCAAGCGTCAAGCCGCAACTTAGGGCCAGCCGGGTATTGCTTTGCAGCGTTTGCAGCAGCGCCTGCAACAAAGCGGTGTTGCGATACGGCGTTTCAATAAAAATTTGTGTCTGGCCAGTTTTTAAGGCCAGGGACTCCAGTTCGCGTATGCGCTGCACCCGCTCGCCGCCGTCTTGCGGCAAGTAGCCTACAAAGGCAAAGTTCTGGCCATTCATGCCGCTGGCGGCCAGTGCCAGCATCAGGGACATCGGCCCGGTCAGGGGTACCACCTGTATGCCCAGGTCATGCGCAGCCCGCACCACCGATGAGCCTGGGTCAGCTATGGCGGGCATGCCTGCTTCGCTGACCAAACCCATGTCGCGGCCTTCCATGGCGGCAATCAGCAGCGGCCTGGCGTCAAAGTTGCCCGTGTGGTCGCCCTTTTTATGCACCTCGCGCGGCAGCTCCTGAATATGTAGCGATTGCACCGGCGCAAGCAGCGGTTGCAACTCGTTGATGCGCTTCAAATAGGCACGCGTGCTTTTGGCGTTTTCGCAGATCCAGCAGGGCAATTGCGCTGCCATCTTGATGGTTTCCAGCGGCATGACGTCCTGAATCGGCGCTTGCGCGGTGCAGCCGAAATCGAGCGGTGCCGGCACCAGATAAAGTTTTCCTTTGGGTGTTGTCGCTGTGCTCATGCTGCTGCCCGATGTGAAAGGATGTCTATGCCCGCAGCCTGAATCATTTTGCAGGTGCGAATCAAAGGCAGACCGACCAGCGCAGTCGGGTCATCGCTGTCAATCGATGCCAGCAGTGCAATACCCAGGCCTTCACTCTTGGCGCTGCCCGCACAGTCATAGGGCTGCTCGATGCGCAGGTAGTTTTCAATCTCGTCGTCCGTCAGGTCGCGAAACATCACCCGTACAGCCGCCAGACTGCGTTGTTCAAAACCGCTATCAAGACACACCACCGCCACAGCGGTTTGAAAAATCACGGTTTGTCCGCGCATCTGGCGTAGCTGGAGCGTGGCTTTGTTATGCGTGCCCGGCTTGCCCAGACTTATGCCATTCAGGTCAGCAACCTGGTCTGAGCCAATCACCACCGCATTCGGAAATCTGGCAGCTACGACCTTGGCTTTGGCTAGCGCCAGCCGCTCGGCCAGCGTGCGGGGTGCTTCGCCTGGCAACGGCGTTTCGTCCACATCGGGCGCGGCCACTTCAAACGGGATGTGCAGGCGGGCCAACAGGTCTCGCCTGTAGGTGGAGGTAGAGCCCAATATCAGGGTGCGGTTGTTGGAAGATCGCAAAGTCATGCGGTGATTCTCTTACACTCGTGGCATGACCCGACAGCAATCCCTTCATGGCCTCAACCTGCAAACCTTGGCGACCAGCGGTGAGCCGCTTGTTGAAAGTACGCCGCTACACAATTTAGAGCGCCTCGCCCAAGAATCTGTTGGGCTACAGCTTGATTTAAGGGTCAATTGGCAGGCTGTGGCCGAGCTGCGCATGGGCGCGTCGGGGCAGATGGACACGTGGCTGCACCTACAGGCCAACACGTCTGTGCCGCTGACGTGCCAGCGCTGTATGGCCGCTGTCCAGGAGCCGTTGCTGGTCGACCAGTGGTACCGCTTTGTGGCCACTGAAGACATTGCCATGGCTGAAGACGATGTGTCCGAGGAGGACTTGCTGGTCATGACGCCGCAGTTTGACTTGCTTGGACTGCTGGAGGACGAGCTGCTGATGGCGCTGCCGCTCGTGCCCATGCATGACGAATGCCCGGCCTTGCCAGCCTTCAGCGCGGGGATGGTTGATGTGCCCAGCGAGGTGGCTGACAAACCCCATCCCTTTGCCGTCTTGGCTCAGCTAAAGAAAAAATAGTCTTGGTCGCGTTAATCTGGTTTGTTGGCGGTGACTTCCCACTCTGGTCTATCCGAGCTATAATCTGAGGCTTCGCGTACCAAAACTGTGCGCAATTTACCAACTTTTTACCCTTGCAGTGACAACCATCACTGTTTGATCAGGAGACCATCATGGCTGTTCAACAGAACAAAAAATCACCTTCCAAGCGCGGCATGCACCGCTCGCACAACGCCTTGACCGTGCCAGGCATTGCTGTGGAATCCACCACGGGTGAGACCCATCTGCGTCACCATATCAGCCCAACCGGTTTTTACCGTGGCCGCAAGGTGCTGAAAACCAAATCTGAAGCGTAATTCACCGCTTCATGAACGAGCCCGCATTCACACTGCGGGCTTTTCTTTTGGTCAACTCTAAATTTCAGACTGAGCCGATCGCCTCATGATCAGGATAGCTGTCGATGCCATGGGTGGGGACTTCGGTCCTGCGGTCACCGTACCCGCCAGCATGGCTTTTCTGGACGGCCATCCCGACGCTTATTTGTCCCTGGTGGGTCAGATCGAGATGATGCAAAAGCATCCGCAGTTCGCGCAACTTGAGGCTCATTCCCGCTGCTACATCATTGCAGCCACAGAGGTTGTCACGATGGACGACCCGATTGAAATTGCCCTGCGACGCAAGAAAAACTCCTCCATGCGGGTGGCCATCAACCAGGTCAAGGACGGCAGTGCCCAAGCGGCGGTGTCTGCGGGTAACACGGGCGCACTGATGGCCATTGCCAGGTACGTGCTGAAAACCATGGACGGCATTGACCGACCTGCCATTGCCACCCAGCTGCCCAACGCCATGGGTGGGGCGACCACCGTGCTCGACCTGGGTGCCAATGTGGACTGTACCGAAGACCATCTGTTGCAATTTGCCGTGATGGGCTCTGCGTTGGTAGCGGCTATTTCAAGCAACCCATCGCCCAGTGTTGGCTTGCTCAATATCGGTGAAGAGGTGATAAAAGGCAGTGAAATAATTAAAAAAGCAGGTGAATTGCTGCGATCTGCTGCTAACTCCGGTGATTTAAACTTTTATGGCAACGTCGAAGGCAATGATATTTTCAAAGGCACGACAGACATCGTGGTTTGTGACGGCTTTGTGGGCAATGTCGCGCTTAAAACCAGCGAAGGCTTGGCCAGCATGATTGGTGGCTTCATGAAAAAAGAATTTTCACGCAATATATTCACAAAAATTGCAGCCATCGTCGCTTATCCGGTCCTAACTGCATTTAAAAATCGTATGGATCACAGACGATACAACGGCGCAGCTTTGCTGGGGTTGCAGGGTTTGGTGTTCAAAAGTCACGGCTCTGCAGATGTTTTTGCCTTCGAGCGTGCGCTTAATCGGGCGTACTATGCAGCCAGCAACAACCTGCTTGAGCGTGTGCGTGAACGCATTGCGCACGCAGCCCCTATTTTGGTGGCCATGAAGACCGAGCAGAACGCAGCGGATTCAAAAGAGGCCGTCGCGTTACATTAGGCGATACCTTTTCAAGCATCCCTTTTCTAAATGGCACCTTATCCACGCTACTCACGCATTACCGGCACGGGCAGTTATCTGCCCCCTGAACGCCTGACCAACGCTGACCTGGCTGCCCGACTGGCTGCCTCAGGTGTTGAAACCTCCGACGAATGGATTGTTGAGCGCACCGGCATTCATGGCCGGCATTTTGCGGCACCCGATGTGTCGTGCAGTGACCTGGGCGTTGAAGCAGCGAAAAACGCCTTGCAAGCGGCTGGTCTGCAAGCTAGCGACATTGACCTCATCATCGTTGCCACATCCACGCCAGACATGGTGTTTCCATCGGCTGCCTGCATATTGCAAAACAAGCTGGGTATTGCAGGGTGCCCGGCGTTTGACATTCAGGCGGTTTGCAGCGGTTTTGTTTATGCGCTGACCGTGGCAGACGCGATGATCAAAACTGGCACGGCCAGCAAAGCGCTGGTGATTGGTGCTGAGGTTTTTTCGCGCATTCTTGACTTTTCAGACCGCACCACCTGCGTGCTGTTTGGCGATGGTGCGGGTGCGGTGGTGCTAGAGGCATCGGATACCCCCGGTATTTTGGCC
>JANOWR010000096.1:0-11128 GCA_031417995.1 Polaromonas sp.
GCACGAGTGGTTTGTGATTGACGCGACCGACAAGGTCCTCGGACGAGTAGCCAGCGAAGTTGCTCTCCGTTTACGCGGCAAACACAAGGCCATTTACACGCCTCACGTCGACACCGGTGACTTTATCGTCATCATCAACGCAGCCCAGCTCAAAGTCACCGGCGCCAAGTCGACTGACAAGATTTACTATCGCCATTCCGGAGACCCAGGCGGCATCACTGCCACCAACTTCCGTGACATGCAGGCCAAACACCCTGGCCGCGCGCTGGAAAAAGCCGTCAAAGGCATGTTGCCAAAAGGCCCATTGGGCTACGCCATGATCAAAAAGCTCAAGGTGTATGGCGGTGCAGAGCACCCACATACGGCCCAGCAGCCCAAAGTTCTGGACATTCCAGGCATCTCCATCAATGCTCAGCGCACCAACGAAGGAGCCACCAAATGATCGGTGAATGGAACAATGGCACCGGCCGCCGCAAATCCAGCGTCGCCCGTGTGTTTATCAAAAAAGGCACCGGCCAGATCATCATCAACGACAAGGACATTCGCGTGTTTTTCGGTCGTGAGACATCGATCATGATTTGCCGCCAGCCTCTGTTTTTGACCAACCACGTCGAAACGTTTGACATCATGGTCAACGTCCACGGCGGTGGTGAGTCCGGCCAGGCAGGCGCTGTGCGCCACGGCATCACGCGTGCCCTGATTGACTATGACGCAGCTTTGAAGCCTGCGCTCAGTCAAGCCGGCTTTGTGACCCGTGATGCCCGTGAAGTCGAGCGTAAAAAGGTCGGTTTCCGTTCAGCACGTCGCCGTAAACAGTTCAGCAAACGCTAATTTATTTATCGTTTCCAAGAAAAGCCGCCTGGTTTTCCTGGCGGCTTTTTTCATGGCGCTTGCGGGCGCTTTTTTGGGTGCTTTACGCAGTCGGTGCACAATGCACTTCCTTTTGCTTCAACTGTCGTCCTCCCATTGAAATTCCGCCTGTTTCGCCGTCGCCTGACCATCAGCTCGCCCCGCATGGCCGTGCGCAGCGCCTTGCCGTGGCCAGTACGTTGGATGCTGGGTGCCGTCATGCTTGGGTTTTCAGCAGCGATTGCGCTGTGGGCCTTTGAGTTTGGCAAAGGCATTGCAGGCCTGGACACAAATGCCAAAGAGGAGCTAAAGCTCCTGCGGGCCGAAGTTGTGCAATTGCGTCAAGACCGTGACAAATCGCAAACGATTGCCAATACGTCAGGCAGCCTGCTAACGGCTGAAAAAGCCGCTCAAGAAAAAATGGCGGCGCAAATCCAGCAACTGGAAGCCAGCAACTTGCAACTGCGCGATGACCTGGGCTTTTTTGAAAAACTGTTGCCTGCGGGGGGTGCCGATGGTGTGTCCATCCGCAGTCTGCAGGCTGAACTGTTGTCTGCTTCACAGCTTCGCTGGCAGGTGTTGGTCATTCAGCCCGTCAAAAACGCGCCTGACTTCAACGGCAAGCTCGAAGTGACGATCAATGGCCTGCTGGCGGGTAAACCCTGGACCGCCACCTTGCCGGGCGGCGCGCAGGCCTTGCAGTTCAAACAATACCGACGAATTGAAGGGGTTCTGGATTTACCACCCCTAGCCGTGGTAAAAACAGTGACCGCCAAAGTTGTTGAGGGCGCAGCCACCCGCTCCGTTCAAACCTTCAAGCTATAACCTCGCACCATCTGCAAGTCTGATCACAGGATTCCCCATGTTCGGCAAAAAGAAACAACCCCCGATTAAAAGCCTGATTGCCCAGGGCAGCTGTATTGAAGGCAACCTTAAATTCACCGACGGCTTGCGTATTGATGGTGAAGTGATTGGCGACATTCGTGCGGTTGAAGGCAGCGCCAGCATTTTGGTGATCAGCGAGTCCGCCAGTGTGACCGGCCATATTTATGCCGACCACGTCATCATCAATGGCCGCGTGATGGGGCCGGTGCATGCATCTGAACTGCTCGAACTGCAACCCAAAGCCAAAATTGCGGGCGACGTGTCTTACAAGGCACTTGAAATGCACCAGGGTGCCGTCATCTTTGGACAGTTAAGGCCGACCAGCCAGGATGCTGAAGAAAAGCCAATTCTCAAACTGGCAGCCAACAACGCCTAGCTTGCAAGCGTGCAGAGGGCACATCGCTGTTGTGGTTAGCCCTGTTGCGGTAATATGACCTATTGTTTCGAAGTCAGGAGTCCCCTATGAGCGCCGTTCTGGAAAATATCCCAACCCAAATGCCCGACCCGTTTGTCTTTACCGACAGCGCGGCCAGCAAAGTGGCGGAGCTGATTGCCGAAGAAGGCAACCCGGAATTGAAGCTGCGCGTGTTTGTGCAGGGTGGCGGCTGCTCAGGTTTCTCCTACGGATTTACGTTCGACGAAATCACCAACGACGACGATACCACCATGACTAAAAATGGTGTGTCTCTGTTGATTGACGCGATGAGCTACCAGTACCTGGTGGGCGCGGAGATTGACTACAAAGACGACCTGGAAGGTGCGCAGTTTGTGATCAAAAACCCGAATGCGACCAGCACCTGTGGTTGTGGTTCGAGCTTCTCGGCGTAAGGCTTTTCGCCCCATTAAAAAACCGCCTTGAGGCGGTTTTTTAATGTCTGAACGAACCCAGCCCAATCAGGCAGGGTAAATCGCACCCAGTACCCGCAGCCCCACAGCGCCTGTCACACTGGGCAGGTTGCCAGGCAAGCGCAGCACTGTTTGCCGGGCCAGCCAGGCAAAAGCAGAGGCTTCAACCTGCAAAGGCGGCAAACCGTGCGCATCAGACGAGACGACTTTCAACGACGGCAGGCCCGCCTGCAGGCGTTGCATCAGGTGCTGGTTAAAAGCCCCACCGCCACAGGCAATCAGTTCTTTGCTATTTTTTAAGTAGCTGCTTGCGCCTGCAACACATGCCCTTGCGGTGAATTCAGTCAATGTGTTTTGCACGTCTTCAGCGCGCTGGGCGGCAAATGGTTTTAACTTTGCCACCAGCCAGCCCATGCTGAACAGATCACGCCCCGTGCTCTTGGGGGGTGGCATTGAAAAATAGGGCTCGTCCAGCAGACTGGCCAACAAAGCAGGAATCAATTGGCCACTGGCGGCCCATTGGCCACTTTCGTCGAAGCGCTGGCCCGTGTGCTGCAAGCACCATGCATCCATCAGCGCGTTACCGGGGCCGCAGTCAAAGCCCAGAACATCACCGGTTGCTGGTAAAACACTGAGGTTGGCAATACCTCCAATATTCAGCACCAGCGTTGTTTGCCCGGGCTGGCCAAAAACACTCTGGTGAAAAGCTGGCACCAGCGGTGCGCCTTGACCACCTGCGGCTACGTCGCGGCTGCGAAAGTCCGCCACCACATTGATGCCGGTGCACTCGGCCAACAGGGCCGGATTGTTGAGTTGCAGGGTGTAGCCAGCAGTCGGCTGATGCCGAACGGTTTGGCCGTGCGCGCCTATCGCCCGGATGTCTTCGGCGGCCAGGCCAGCATCATGCAGCAGTGCGCTGACGACTTTGGCGTACACCTCCGCCAATTGATTGGCAGCCTGCGCTGCGCGGTGCAATTCGTTGTGTGTAGGTGAATTCAGCGCCAGCAGTTCAGCGCGAAACTCGCTTGAAAAAGATTGCGTGGAACTGGCTAAAACGTGAAGTTTGGGGTCTGAGAAATCAACCAGAATGCCATCTGCGCCATCCAGCGATGTACCCGACATCAGACCGATGTAGAGATCGCTCATACCACTATTCGGTGCGTGTCTGCCCTATGGTCGAGGCAGCTTGCAGTTGAATGCCAACATTTGAAGCCAATTGCCGGAACATTGGCAGTGCTGCCGTCGGGACGGGAACAGTCTCGCTCTGGCGGGCAATGGTCATCGGGTCCTGGTGCACGCCATTGACACGGAACTCAAAATGCAAATGCGGCCCCGTGGCCCAGCCAGTTGCGCCTACCAGGCCAATGGTGTCGCCTTGCCCTACGTTTTGACCGACGCGCACGTTGATTCGGCTCAGGTGCGCATACACCGTTTCGTGGCCATTGCGGTGCTTGATGAACACCACATTGCCATAGCCGTTTTGGCCGCCTGCAAAGCTCACCACGCCATCGCCCACCGTACGTGCAGGTGTGCCGGTAGGGGCTGCGAAGTCAGTGCCCAAATGCGCACGCCATTTTTGCAAAATCGGGTGAAAGCGCATGGAAAAGCCGCTGCTGATGCGGGTGAACTCCAGCGGCGAACCCAGATACGCGCGGCGCAGGCTCTTGCCGTCCAGTGTGTAGTAGCCGCCCTTGTACGCTACACCTTGTGCATCTTGGCCCGTGGGCTGAAACCACATGGCCTGATGTGTCTTGCCGGCATTGACGAATTCGGCGGACAGCACGCGGCCTGTGCGCAACGGTTCACCATCAGCCTCCAGCGCTTCGTACACCACGTTAAAGCGGTCGCCCTTGCGCAGGGCACGCCGAAAGTCGATTTCGCTTGAAAACATTTCAGCAATCTGAATGGCTACGGCATCTGGTATGCGCGCCTCGTCAGTGGCTGCGAACAATGAGGTTTGAATCACGCCGCTGGCCAGTCGGGCGTTGGCAGTGTAGGGCGCGGTTTCTATGCGTGAGGTAAAGCTGTTGCCCGTGCGCTCAATCACCAGACGCTTGAACAGCGCTTCGTCATCGGTTGGCCAGCGCGTGCTGAGCTTGCTCAGGGCCTGCGTGTCGCTGGCTTCAACCGTGATGGTTTTGCCGGGGCGACCAGCCAACACCAGGCGGACATTGACATCACTGCGCAAAAAAGCCGCAGCTAGAGGGTCATTGATATTGAGCCGTTTGAGCAGCGTGTCAAAGGTGTCACTGCTGCGCGTGCTGTCGGTACGAAACAGTTTGAAGCGGTGGTCGCCAAGGGCATCCAGCTGGGCTTGCAGCGGCAAAGCCTGTACAGCTTCAAGCACCTGGCGCACGGGTAAATCAGCCGCATCAGGGGCCAATGGCACAACGCCGAAAGCCGTAACGGCGGTGCCTAGCAACAAAGCAGCAACGCTGCCAGCAACCCGTTTGGGGTGGCGGTGCAAGCTGGCGGTTATTGAATTTAAAACGCGAACTGAACTTGAAAAATGCAAAATCTGGGTTCCCAACGAAGGATCGGTGCGCTAAAGATGAGATTCCTGCGCTGGCACTTTTGTGGCCAGTTGCCGCGCACCTAAAATGGTGACCCTACGCAGAGACCTGCCAGTATATCTGTCGGATAACAGCCCGACATGTGAAAAACCCTTATGAATCATTCAGTTTCAAATCAGCAAGTTACAAATTACCCCGTCACAGACCGTGTAAAGCATGCCTTAGCCGTCTCCTTGCGGGGCTGCGAGGAGCTGATTCCGCAGGACGACTGGCTCAAAAAGCTGGCCAGGTCAGAAGCCACGGGCGTGCCGCTGCGGATCAAATTGGGGCTGGATCCGACCGCACCCGACATCCACATTGGCCACACCGTGGTACTGAACAAAATGCGCCAGTTGCAGGACTTGGGGCACACGGTGATCTTTTTGATCGGCGACTTCACCAGCCTGATTGGCGACCCGTCCGGCCGCAACACCACTCGCCCGCCGCTCACGCCTGAGCAAATCAAGGCAAATGCCGAAACCTATTACAAGCAGGCCAGCCTGGTGCTGGACCCGGCCAAAACCGAGATCCGCTACAACAGCGAATGGTCAGACCCGCTGGGCGCGCGCGGCATGATTCAGCTGGCGTCACGCTACAACGTGGCCCGCATGATGGAACGCAATGATTTTCATGACCGCTTCAAGGCCGGCACGCCCATCAGCGTGCACGAGTTTTTATACCCGCTGATGCAGGGCTATGACTCGGTGGCACTGAAAAGTGACCTGGAACTGGGCGGCACCGATCAAAAATTCAACTTGCTGGTCGGCAGGCACCTGCAGGCCGAATACGGCCAAGAGCCGCAATGCATTTTGACCATGCCGCTGCTCGAAGGCATCGACGGCGTGGACAAAATGTCAAAAAGCAAAAACAACTACATCGGCATTTCAGAAGACGCCAACACCATGTACGCCAAGGTGCTGAGCATTTCTGATGTGCTGATGTGGAAGTGGTACACCTTGCTGTCGTTCAAAAGTGAAGCTGATATTGCAACGTTGAAGGCTGAAATCGACGGTGGGCGCAACCCGAAAGATGCAAAAGTTGCGCTGGCTAAAGAAATCACGACACGCTTTCATTCAAGTGCCCTCGCTGATGCAGCCGAGCAGGACTTCATCAACCGCAGCAAGGGCGGCGTACCGGACGAGATTGAAGAGCGCAATATAGAAGGTGCGCCCATGGGCATTGGCGCTGTGCTCAAAGCAGTTGGCCTGGCTTCATCAGGTGGTGATGCCACCCGGCTGATTGATGGCGGCGGCGTGCGGGTGAACTCCAGCGTGGTCAGCGACAAAGGTTTGAAGCTGGAGGCCGGGACGTATGTGGTGCAGGTCGGCAAGCGCAAATTTGTGCGGGTGACGTTGGGTTGAGCTTGAGAGCAAAATTTGTACAAGTCATGTACAATAATTACCATGATCACCAACATCGACATCGACGAAACCATCGTTACTCAGGCCATGCAGCTTTCAGGCGCGCGCACCAAGCGTGAGGTGGTTGACCGCGCCCTGCGCGAGCTTGTGGCGCGTGCTACCCGGCCGTCGGTGCGTGAGCTGTTTGGCATTGGCGGTGTGCAAGCCGACTATGACCCCAAAGCGCCTTGGGCCAGCGGCCCTGATGCGGGGCAAGGCCGCATTCAGCACAGTGTGCATGAGCCTGCTGCCACCTACAACGTGACAGTTAAAAAGCCCGCATCTAAATCCCGGCCAACATCCCGACTCAAGAAGGTTTGATGCTGCTCGTTGACTCGTCGGTATGGATTGACTGGCTGCGCGGCGCAGCGACGGGTGCGGTGCGATTTGTTCAGGCGCGTGAAGCGTTTGAGGAAATCGCGCTGACCCAAATGATTTGCCTTGAAGTGCTGCAAGGTGTCAGTTCTGACCGCCAATACGCTGATTGCCAGCGTGTACTGGGCGCGCAAACCATGCTCCAGCCGCTAGACGCGCTTGAAACCTTTGAGGCGGCTGCGCAGCTTTATCGCAAGGCGCGAATTAAAGGCCTGACCATTCGCAACTCAACCGATTGTTTGATCGCCGCGATTGCACTGGAGCAGGGTGCCATGCTGGTACACAATGACCGCGATTTTCTGGCATTGGCACAAGTGATGCCAGCGCTTGTTATTTACCCGACCTCGCTGAACTGATCAACGCGCCGAACTCAACGCGCCCCGGCCCGCTCCAGCATTTGCACCATCTCACGGTAACCGCGCGACTTGGCCAGTTGCAGCGGCGTGGTGCCCTGCCTGTCGGTGAGTTGATGGCTCGCGCCCGCAGCCAGCAGCGCGCGCAGGCTCTCCTGATGGCGAGCGCCGCCATTGCCCAGCACGATGACTTCAATCAGCGCTGTCCAGTGCAGGTTGTTGACGTGGTCGAGCGGCGCCCCCGCTGCGATCAATTGCTTGACCACGCCATCATGGCCCAGATGCGCTGCGGCGATCAGCGCTGTGCCGTCGTAGCGGCTGGTGACCAGCTTTGCGCTGGCCCCTAGCGACAGCAACACACGCAGCGTTTCTTCGTCGTCCGCCACCGATGCAATCGTGATGCCGTCATAGCGGTCGTTTTCCAGCAAATTAATGTTGGCGCCCGCCTTGACCAAAGCGCGGATGGCGTCCCGCTGCCGCGCGAAGGCGGCCACATGAAGCGGCGTTCGGCCATTGCTGTCGCGTGCGTTGAGGTCGGCTTTTGCGGCCGCAAGTCGATCAATGGCGGCCACATCCCCCTTGTGTGCAGCGGCATGCAGGCCGGTGTAGGCGGCTGCCTGCGCTGGGCTGGGCCCAACCTGCGCCGCAGCAAGGTTGCACATCGCCGCCGCCATGCCAAACGCAAGCAGGGAAAACAGCCGCTTCAATGAATCGCAATACGTGTTGTGCATGGTGGTCTCCTGGCGGTCTACCGACGATTTTATGAGGGTTGATTATTTGAGCTGGTCCTTGACTTTGTCCAGTGCAACCATGGCGCACTGCTCATCCAGGTGGCCACCGGGCGCGCCGCCTATGCCCACCGCACCGATGGTGTCGTTACCCACCTTGATGGGCACGCCACCACCCAACAGCAAATAGCCCGGGATGTAAACCAGATTCGCCGCGGCCGGATTCTTTTGCGCACCGTCCATCATCGCCAGCGTCGTGTTCTTTGCCGAGGCAGAGGTATAAGCCTTTTGCTGGCTGGACGCCAGGGTGTGCGGACCAGCATTGTCTGCACGCTGAATGGCACGCACCGTACCCGCACGGTCAACCACTGTGGCGGCGACGGCATGACCGTTGGCAGCACAGGCAGCGACGCTGGCTGATGCAATCTGGTTGGCCAGTTCAAGCGAGATATTTTTTTCAGTACGCACAGCCTGTGCGCTGGCGGCGGCTGCGACCAGGGTCAGGGCGAGGGCAGAAAATTTGAGGATGTTGCGCATGGTGTTCTCCAGGTTCTGACACGGTTCAATCAACCGTGAGAGAACTTTAAAAAATGCGCGTGGTTTTGACCATCGGTAAGGCTACGCCAAAGCGTCCGTAAAACTACGGAGTTATGCAGTAATGGGGGCTGACCCGTCAATCGTTGCCATCAACCAGCCCGGCATAATGGCGGATCAGCTGCGCCAGAGATTCAGCCTGCAGCTTGGCAAACAGGTTGGCGCGGTGGGTTTCAACGGTACGCGGCGAGACGTCCAGTGCCCGGCCAATTTCCTTGTTCGTCAAGCCCGAAACGATAAACCCCAGCACCTCACGTTCACGCGCCGACAACTGTGTAAAACGAACGCGCGCCTGCTGGTCGGTCTGGTTGCGCGCGCGTGATTTCACATGCTGGCGCACCGCGTTTTGCAAGGCCTCAAGCAGTTGCTCGTCGTTGACGGGCTTTTCAAGAAACTCGGCCGCCCCTGACTTGAAGGCGCGGCGGCACATCTCAACCGTGCCATGACCTGTGAGCATGATGATCGGCTGGTCAACGCCCTGGGCTGTCAACGCTTCCAACACGGTTAAACCGCTGATGCCCGGCATACGCACATCCAGAACAATAGCGCCTATGGCCTGGCGGTCAAAACCTCCCGTGAAGGCAGCCGGGTCGGCCCAGCTTTGTACGCGAAGGCCAACCGTGCTGATCAGCAGCGCCAGCGCACTGCGAACTGCCTCGTCATCGTCAATCAGGTGAATGAGCGGTGACAGCATGACACCCGGGCTGACTTGGGGCAGCCCGGCGCTATGGCCAATACCCTTTGAACCTGACAAATTCTTCATGGCTTGTCTGCCAGCGGCAGTGACAGCGTGAAGACCGCCCCACGGGGTGCGTTGTGCGCTGCGTGAAGGCGACCGCCCATGCTGTTGGCCAATGTCTCGCACAGGCTCAGACCCAAGCCCAGGCCACCTTCACGGCTGGTAAAAAATGGCTCAAAAATGCGCGGCATCACGGCGGGTGCAATGCCTGGCCCGGTGTCCAGAACAGTGGTCAAGCCCCAACCGCCCTGAGTAGCCAGCTTGACAACAAGTTGGCGCTCTGATGCGGGCACCTGGCCCAATGCCTGCAACGCATTCATCAACAGGTTGTGAATGATTTGCTCCAGCGCCACTGGGTCGGCAAGCACGATGGGTGATGCCTGAGGAGATATTTGGTCAAGAGTCAATTGCGGCGTTACCGCCAGGCGTTTTAGCTCGGGCTCAAGCAGGTACAGCGCGCTGCTCACTGCTTCTTGCAGATTGACAGGCCGCAACTGCGCAGCCACATCCGGGCGTTCAACGACACGGCGCAAGCGGCCCACCACGCTTGACGCACGACGCGCCTGCTCGGCTGCCTGCGTCATTGCGCTGCGTGCCGTTGCCAGCTCTGGCGGGTCTTCGGCCAGCAGTCTGGCAGCGGCTTGTGTGTTGGCCAGCAGGGCGGTCAAGGGCTGGTTCAACTCGTGCGCCATGCCGGCAGCCAGCTCACCCAACGCGTTCAGGCGCGCTACCTGGCCCAGGCGCAGCAGCTCTTCAGCACGCTGCCGGTCGCGGCGTTGCCGCAGCAGTGCCAGCGTTGTCAACATCAAACCGGTCACCAGCAAAGTCCAGGCGGCCATCCAGGCCCAGGGCAGCTCGCGCCAGCTCACCTGGCGCAGGGCCACCACATCAAAAGGCTGGCTGTCGGTGGCCAACTGCTTGTGAAACCTGAACTGCCAGCCGCCTTCGCCAATACGGCCGGGTTGCAGCACAAACCGCTGGCTGTCGTGTTCCAGCGTGACCCTTACCGGGCTGGTGTCTGGTGCCATCGGCCATTCGCTCCACGGCACCACTGCGCGCAAATCCATTTGCAGTGCGTAGCTGGTGGGCTCAGCTGCCAGCACCAGAAAGTAGCGGCCACGTTCCAGATCAGCTGCCGCCAGTTGGGGACGTTTAAGCGCACGCGACACAGTTTCTGCCGCACCCAGGCGTGCATCAGCCCAGGCGGCGCCAGATGCACGCTTTTCAACACCAAGGATCTGTGGGTACACCGATGGCAGGCGCTGCTCGGGCTGAGCGGCATCAGGCGGCGGTTGCAGCAGTGCAAGCATCGCCATCACAGCGTCGTGCTGTACAGCACGCTGGCTAAGCAACCGATGCGCAATACGCGCGTCGGTTTCAAATGCCTCGCGCAATTGCACCAATTGCATCCGGGCCAGCGCCACGCATCCAACAGCGGTGATGACGCACCAGGCCAGAGCCATACTGAGCTGACGTTTGGAAGGCAATTGCATTCGGCATTCTTGCATAGCCATGCGTGTACAGCCGCGCTGGCGCTGGCTGGTGCAGGTTGTCATGTTCCTGTCTGGTCAGGTTGGCAAGCCGCTGTTTGTGGCCGCTGGCGTGACGGATTCATTACCCTGCCATTTTTGATGCTACTAAAAAAGTAGCTGCTTGCGCCCGAATCCATTGCTTACATTCAACGACGAGTTGCGACACGCTTAAGGGATTGTAAGAACACCTGGTTAGGTGTCTTAAATCCCAATCTTTTGCGAGGTCGGTTGTTCAGCCTGTCCAGGATCATGTCAAGCTCGTCTTGTGTCACCGT
>JANOWR010000097.1:0-1549 GCA_031417995.1 Polaromonas sp.
TCATACAGCGTGCGCAGGTCGGGCTCATCGTCGATAACCAGAATATGTGCCGGGTGGGCGTACGGGGTGCTGGCAGGTGGCGGCATGGTGGTCAGGCGAACAGGTCGTCAAAAGCTGGGAGCGGTTTGGCACTGGACTGCGCCGCAGGTTTGAAGAGCACAAAAAATTCGTTGCCTTCAATGGACTGGCGCATGGCCCGCTGGTAGCCAATCAACGCGCCGTAGCGTTCGCACAGCTCCCTGCAGATATACAAACCCAGTCCGCTGGAGCGGCTTTCAGAAGAGAAGAACGGTTCAAACAAATGGGTTTGAACGGTGTTCTCAAGCGGTAAGCCATCACTCCAGACTGACAGCCGCGCTTGACCGGCCGCCAGGCGCTGCGTGGTCACAACAATGGCACCGGCCGCCGGGCTGGCGTAGCGCAGGGCGTTGTCAAGCAGGTTGATCATCAGGCGCCGCAGGTGCTCAGGGTCAAACACAACGACGGCGTGGCCGGCGGCAAGTGAGGTGGTCAAGATGCCCGTAGCCGATGTGTGTTGGGCCCAATCTGCCGCCATGCGGCCTGCGGCTTCGTCCAGCACCAGAGCCACGGCGTGCTGTTCGGTGCTGGCTACCTGCGCGCGTGAAATATTCAAAACCTCGTCAACAATTTTTGCCAGGCGCTGCGAGTTCTGGCGAATCATCGTCGTGAGCTGCTTGTGACCTGCTTCTTGCAAATCTTCTTCAAGCAAAGCGTTGGCCTGCGAAATGGCCGCCAGCGGGTTTCTGATTTCATGTGCCACAGCGGCCGACATGCGGCCCATGGCGGCCATTTTTTCAACGCGCACCCGGGCTTCCATTTCACGCAGATCTTCCAGAAACATCACGCACAGCGCCTCGTGGTCGCTACCATGCGCCGCTGCCAGCCTGGTACGCACATGCAACCGTCTGGCGTTGCGGCCCAGAAATGCAAGACTCACGTCGGCTTCCTGGGGGGTCCCGCTGGCAAAGGTCAACTGCATCAGCTCTGTCAAAGGCTGCCAGGCAGTTTCAGTGGCCAGCACAAAAGGCGCTGCGCGTTGCGCATCGTGCGTTGCCAGCAAACGTCTGGAGGCCGGATTGGCCGAGCGCACCACACCGTTGGCGTCAATCACCAGCACGCCGTCTGTCAGCGTTTCAATGACCAGTTCATTGACCTGGGTTTGTATGCGCGCCACCGATTGGCTGTTGGTGGCGCGCTGCTCTTCACGGGCCAGCCGCAAGGCGAGCTGGTTAGCCAGCAGGGCCACCGCAAAAAAGCCCGAACTGCTCAGGCCAGACTGCAAAAACCGTGCAGTATGCTCGCCGCCCGATTGAAGCGAAAACCACCACGCATCCACCAAAAGCAACAGGGTCACGCTGGCAGCCGTACCAAGCGCCAGCAAAATCGGCCCCAGCACAGATGCCAGCAAGACCGGCAAGGCAAACAAAGGTGTGTAATTGATGCCGCCTGACTGCAAAAAATTAAGCGCCGAGAACACCACCACATCGACCCCGATGGTAGAAACCCATTGCGCATCAAAGGTGCTGCC
>JANOWR010000098.1:0-41387 GCA_031417995.1 Polaromonas sp.
TTTTCAAGTTGGTTTCAGATCAGGTCATTTCAGATCATTTCAGATCATTTTTTATTGGTTTCAGCGGGTCGATACGCATCATGAACAAGCACCGGTTTGGCTGAACGCTTGCGCATCCAGATGTTGAGCATCTCCACACCGAGAGAAAACGCCATGGCAAAGTACACATAGCCTTTTGGCACTTTGTGGCCAAAGCCTTCAGCCACCAGCACCACACCCACCACCACCAAAAAGGCCAGTGCCAGCATTTTAATGGTTGGGTGGTTGGACACAAAGCGGCCAATGGCGGACGCAAACAGCATCATCAAGCCCACCGACACAATGACCGCCGCAACCATGACGGCCAGCTCATCGACCATCCCGACAGCAGTAATGATGGAATCGAGCGAGAACACCATGTCAACGATCATGATTTGCACAATAACGGCACCGAATGTGGCCTTGACGGCACTGGACGTATGCGCTTCTTCGCCTTCCAGCGATTGGTGAATCTCACCCGTGCTTTTCCAGATCAAAAACAGGCCACCCAGAATCAGAATCAAATCGCGGCCAGAAATAGCCTTGCCAAACGCCGTGAAGAACGGCTCGGTCAGGCCCACAATCCAGGACAGGATAAACAGCAGGCCAATACGCATGAACATGGCCATGAACAAACCAATTTTGCGGGCCAGCTCCTGCTGCGCCTTGGGCAGTTTGTCCACCAGAATCGAAATAAAAATGATGTTGTCAATGCCGAGCACCAGCTCCAGCATGGTCAGGGTGGCAAAGGCAATCCATATTTGCGGGTCGGACAAAAGTGTGATGATGGACGCGGTCATGATGTTTCCTCCAGTTTTCTTGAACAATCGCGAATGGTAACCAGACTGAATGAATAAAGCGCCCATAACCCTACATTCGCCACTGACTCGCGCCCATCGCCAATCGATTTTGTTGCTGTCGTTTGCCACTTTTTCAAGCATGGCGGTGCAGCGCATTTGTGATGCCATGCTGCCCGAGCTGGCACGCGTGTTTTCAGTCACCCTGGGCGAAGCCGCGCAGGTGGTGTCGGTGTTTGCCATGGTCTACGGTGCGGCGCAGCTTTTGTACGGGCCGATGGGCGACCGGCTGGGCAAATTTCGCATCGTCACCTACACCACGCTGGCCTGCAGTGTGGGCAGTGTGGTGGCCGTGCTTGCCAACAGTTTGGGCATGCTGGTGGTGGCCAGAGTGATGGTGGCCTTCGGTGCGGCAGCCATCATTCCGCTGGCCATGGCCTGGGTGGGCGACATTGCGCCGCGTGACCAGTTGCAGGAAACGCTGGCACGCCTGGGACTGGGCAGCACGCTGGGCATGGTGGGCGGGCAGTTGCTGGGCGGCCTGCTGACAGACACCCTTGGCTGGCGCTGGGCGTTTGGCTTTATGGCGGTGCTGTTTACGGTGGTGGGCGGCCTGCTGTTGGTTAACTGGCGTATGCAGCAAGCTCTGGCTGTCACAACCTCTGCGGCTGCAGCAGAAGATCTTTTCACGCGGCCCGGTTATGTTGCCCAAGCCCTCTCCATCATCACCGGGCCGTGGTCCCGCGTGGTGCTGACGGTGGCTTTTATTGAAGGGGCCACCGGCTTTGGCGTGCTGGCGGTGTGGGCATCGCACCTGCACGAGGCGCTGGGCCTGTCGTTGACCCGTGCGGGGGCCATCGTGGCGCTGTTTGGCCTGGGCGGCGTGGTCTACATGGCCACGGCGCGATTTTTGATCAGCCGCCTGGGGCAACCCGGCTTGACCAGGCTGGGCGCTGGCCTGGTCGGCCTGGCCGCGCTGGTGGTGGCCTTCACGCACTGGTGGGTGCTGGCCCTGCCAGCCTGTCTGCTGGGTGGTTTTGGTTTTTTCATGCTGCACAACACGCTGCAGGCCAACGCCGCACAAATGGCCCCTGCGGCGCGCGGCACAGCGGTGTCGCTGTTTGCAGCATCACTGTTTTTGGGCCAGTCGGTCGGTGTTTTTTTTGCTGCCAAGCTGATAGACCGTGTCGGCTCAGCCGCCGTGGTGGCCGCAGGCGGTACGCTGGTACTGGCGGTGGGGGTTTACTTTTCAGTGGCCCTTGCCAGACGGGAAACGCTATTTAATTCATAGCTGCTTGCGCCCGAATCCATTGGGCTAGAGGCCTGAAACATGCCTGAAAATGGCTAAAAACAAGGTTTTTTGATGTTCTGGCAGGCCAACGACAGCCTGCAGGCCGTGCAAAATGATGATTTTCATCGTACTGATCATTCGAGGCACACACCACCATGACCCCACTCAAAGCCAGCCTGCTCGAAGCCGAAGAAGCGCGCCGCCTGGCCATGCTGGCAAGCAACACCCAAAAGCTGGGCATATTGATGGCCGGCAGCATGACTTACACGCACTCCAGCGGCATCACCGACAGCAGGCAGGCTTATTTACAATTGCTGTCAAGCGGCACGGTGACGTACGAAACCATTGCCTTTGACGATCTGAACATCCAGCTGATCGGGCAGGTCGGCCTGGTGACTGGTACGATGAAAGCGACCTTGATGCGCAGCGGCACCCGCAAACAGATTGCCACCGCTTACCTGGCGGTTTGGGCGCATGTTGACGGCGACTGGCTGCTGCACGCCGTGCAGGCAACCACCTTGCCCGCAGTTGCATAAAAAACAAAACCGGAGACATGTCATGACACCCAAATCAATTTTTAATATTCTGGGCCTGGCGCTGGCATGCGCAGGCGCGGCCAGCCCTGTGCTGGCCGACACCTACCCCAGCAAGCCGGTGCGCATCATCGTGCCTTACGGCACAGGGGGTGGGTCTGACACACTGGCGCGGCAACTTGGCATCAGCTTGCAACAAATCTGGGGCCAGGGCGTGTCGGTCGACAACCGGGCGGGTGCATCGGGCAATATTGGCTCTGAAGCGGTGGTGCGCTCGCCTGCCGACGGCTACACACTGATGCTGCAAAACAGCACCATGGTGGCCAACATGGGCCTGGGCGTCAAACTCAATTACGATCCCGAAAAAGACCTGACCCCCATCATGCTGCTGGGCATCACGCCGATAGCGCTCGTCGCCCACCCCAGCCTGAACGTCAAAACCCTCAGGCAACTGCAAGACTATGCCAGGGCCAACCCCGGCAAGCTCAGTTATGGCTCATGCGGCATTGGCACGCCCATGCATTTCGTCATGGAGCTGGTCAAACAAAAAACCAGCCTGGATGCGGTGCATGCGGGGTACAAAGGCTGCGCGCCAGCACTGACAGACGTGGTCGGTGGGCAAATCCCGCTGGCATCGCTCAGTGCCAACCTGGTGGCAGCTTATGCCAAGGCGGGCAAGCTTAATGTGATTGGTGTGGCCAACCAAAAGCGCTACGCGCTGATGCCCGACGCAGCAACCATGGAAGAGCAAGGCGTCAAACCGCTGGACCTGTCAACCTGGTACGCGCTGATGGGGCCAGCCAACATGCCAGCGGATGTGGTGGCCAAAATCACGGCTGACGTACGCAAGGTACTGACTGATGCGGCTGTGCAGGAGCGGCTGTCAAACGCGGGGGTTGAAACGCAGCTGGGCAGCAGCAGCGACCTGGTCAGGTTGATCCGGTCAGACAAAATGCGCTTTGAGCAACTGGCCAGGTCAGCCAACATCAAAGCTGAATAATTTGAATCAGGAACCCAGAAATTCACCAACGGGCTTGAGGTCTTCCACCCGGTCGCACACCGCCTTGACGATCATCAAAATGGGAATGCCCAGCAGCAAACCCCACACGCCCCACAGCCAGCCCCAGGCCAGCAGTCCGACAAAAACTGCCACCGGGTTCATGCGGCTGGCGCGGCTGGTGAGCCAGGGTGTCAGCAGGTTGCCAATGATGGTGTGAATCACCAGCGAGATACCGCCCACCAGTAGCGCCATGTTGATCGAACCAAACTGTAAAAACGCCACCCCTGCCGAGGCAACAGCAGTGAGCAGCGACCCGATATAGGGCACCAGGTTGAACACCGCTGCGGCGACGCCCCAAACCGCTGCGTTTTCAAGCCCGACAGCATGCAGTGCCAGCCCGGTCAGCACGCCGACCAGAGCACTGGTAAAAAGTTGTACCTGCAAATAGCGCTGGATTTGCCCGGTGATTTCATCGAGCGCCTGCAAGGTAATTTTTTTACTGCTTAGGGATGGTCCGGCCAGTTTGAACAACTTGCGCCTGAAGGTGTTGCCTGACACCATCAGGAAATACGTCAAGAAAACAATGACGGTGATCTGGCCAATCAGGGCGATCAAACCTAGCGTGCCAGTCCACAGGTAATCTTTGACGTTAAACCGTGATGCCTCTACCACCACACGTATGGCCCCCCGGTTGTTGGCAGCGGGCGGGGGGCTGCCTTCTTGCGCGGCCTGCTCTATTTGTGTTGCAGCCTTTTGCACTGTTTCGAGCGTGCTTGACGAGTTATCACGTCGGGATTTAAGGGTTTGCCGAAATTTTTGTGCCGCTGCCGGAAGCGACTCGACAAGCTTGACGGCCTCATCTGTGAGTGAATAGGTCGTCACACCTGCTGCACCTAAAATGCTGAGCAGCAACAAGGCTGCACCCAGCCAGCGAGGAACGCGTTTAAGTTCCATCCAGTTGACCAGGGGTGACAGGGCATAACTGAAGATCAGACCGAGCATGAGCGGAATAAAAACTGCCTTGGCCCAATGCAGCACGAAGAGACCAGCAAACCCGGCAAGAACAACCAGCGACAGACTGCGTATGCTGACAGGCATGTGCAGCAAAAAGGGCTCTGGGGCGCTAGGGACTGGCTGTGGTGGTAACTCAGAAGAAGGGGAAAGGGCAGCGGCTGGGGCCACGTCAGGGCCAGCGCTTGGTTCAGAAATAACGGGTTGGTCGGTTGTCATGCAGCGTCTTTGATAGGGGGGCTGCACGACTTCTTAAATCACCTGGAATTTTTCGAACAACGGAATTTGCGAAGTGGCAGACCCAGATAATATTTCCCCTCGTATTAAAACATGAAGGCCATTGCTTCAGGAGATACGCAAAAACTTGGCAACTGACGGTATGCCAGCCGAGTCCATCACAAACAGCATGTAGTAACCGGGCGGCACCAGCGCGCTGGAGGTCGGAACCGTGACTGTCAGGCCATTGGTCAGTTGTTGGGTCTGCAATTTGATGACGCGTTGGTGCATGTCATTGCCGTGCGTGGTTGCAGCAGGCGCTATCAGCACAGCACCACTCATGGCTGTCCGGTTCGTCAGCACCTGGAAAGACTGGCCATAGCTCGCAGCAGCGGGTGCCGCCGTGATGACAGGCTGCGCGCCCTTGAAAAGGTAAGGTGGCGAGTAAACCTGCGCCTTGTGCTGAAATGCCGCCGCCGCCGAGCTGTCCATGTCGTCCTGTGACAGCAGCACCGTGGCATCAGGCAGCAAGATGGCAGTCGAATGGTAGGCCGCCTGTATCGTGTGCGGCGCGACCTTATTCCAGACCCCCGTTGGGTCACCAGCGGGTTTTGAATACAGCTCCGAGCTGAGTTCAGGCTCTTCATAGCCATACACACCGCGATTGCCCCCCACTGTCAGCATCGCACCATCGGGCAACATCACTGTGTTGTGGTTGTGCCGCGCAGTTTGAAACTGCGGAAACGGCTTCCATCCCGCAGACGGATTAAAACCGTCAAGCCATTCATTGGCCGCTACCGGCGCATTTGCCAGCGGCGGGTTGTAGTTGTAGCCGCCAGCAACCATGACCAACTGGCGATTCGGCGTTACCGATGCATCGGTATAAGACGCCCCGGTAGCCAGGTAGTGATGGTCGCTCATCATGCGCGGCAACCCGCTCCAGTTCCACGTGGCCGGGTTCAGCTGAAAACTGCTGTCAGCACCGGGCCCCGCCTCAAGCATCTGCCCTGATGGCAACACAAACTGCAACGGGTAGAGGCCTGACGAGTTGTGAAAACCCACCGCATTCATTTTGCCGATGCCATCCATGTTGGGGTCGGGCGTCAGCACCTCAACCACGTTGTTGATAGCACCAGACCCCGTCTCGTCAATACCACTGGTAATCACAACCCGGTTGTCGGCCAGCTTGGTGGTGGTGGGGTACCAGCGCCCGCGCAGCATGTTGGGTTGCTTGGCCCAACGCTCGGCGATGGGGTTGAAGGTATAGCTGGTCAGCGTCCCTTCCCACTGGTTTTGGCCAGCTGGTGCGTTGGCGTCCGGGTAGCGCAAATTGCCGCCCGCCACATAAACGCGGCCATCACTGAGGATGGTGTGGCCAGCGCACCAGATATTTTCAGGCGGCGGAATGTTGTAACCCACCCGTGTTACCGGGTTCCAGATATAACCAACACCATCATTGCCCTTTTTGGGGTTGTGATAATTGACCGGGTCATAGGACCAGAACATCACCTTGCCGGTGTGCAGCACCACGGCAGACACGCCCACCACAGGGATGACAAAAGGCGAGCTCCACCGGCCAGCGACCAGCGGGTCGGTTGAAACTGTCTGTGCAAAAGCCCGCGTACTGCCAGTCAACACGCCAGCCAATAGGGTGGCGCCCTGGCGCAACTTGCTGACGGGCGAATTGCGCTTCCACACCTCCTTCTTGGCCTTGTCGTCCTCGTCTAGGGTTTCCTTGGGAGTCTTTTCAATATCCTTGCCAGGCACCTTGCGCGTACCTTTTTCAACCTCACATTGATGCTTGCGCATCTGCGCATGCTGCAGCGCATGCGTGGGCCCGATCAAGGCCTTTTCCCGCTCGAGCAGCGTCTTTTCAACATCGGCCGTTTGGCACGGTGTAAAGCCGGCCGGAGCCGCAGCCTGTGCCAGGCCAGCCCCCGCTTCCAGAACCAGCAGGGCTACAACGACCGCCGTGGGACGGAGCACAAATTTCGAAGAATGCAACACAAAAAATCCATTTCTGGGGCTAAACCGGCACACAAAACACAAGAATGCGCACGCCGTTAGTCCACAAGAAAATTTACGCCTAGCCACCCGGAACAGAAAGTCATAAACCTTCTGTCCAGGTGTGGGGAATGCGCTTTGTGGGCAGTCAGTAAAACGTCCACTGCCCTGTCATCTTTGCCGCTTGGAGCCGCGTCATCAAAAAGCCCATTTGTTTCCTTATAGCTTGCCAAGTTGCACAAACCACAAGCCGCGCAAGGTTTGCGTTGGCATCAAGCCGAATTGGTTGCCTGCCGCGGTACCTATCGAGCCCGTCAAGCTGTCAAGCTGCCAGGGTGAAGTCGGGTGACGCTTTGCTAACCCGACCTACGAGGCTATCGGCTGTATCAATCGCCGAGCGAATAACGGAATTTGCGCAGCGGAAGACCAAGGTAATACTTGCGAAGGTATTCCAACCTCGCCACAACCGACGACGTGTAGCGCACATCGCCAGGTACATACCAGCTGTTCAAACCCGTGCGCATGAGCAACTGGTAATTGCTACGCCGCATCAGCTGGTGTTTGTTCAAATGCGTGACATGGTCTTCAATCAGCACCAGGCGCGGTTGCCACACGTCAAAACTGAAACCTGACAGCGCCACCAGCTCGTGGCCTTCAATGTCAATCGACAGCAAATCAAAACCTGCTGGCGCGCTGTGGCTGCGCAAAATTGCGTCCAGGGTGTCGCACTGCACTGCCACCTGGGACCGGACCACGGCACCTAACGCAATGGGGCGCTCTTCCAGTGTTGAATGCGGCCCGGCGCGGTTCAGCAGCAATTGCTTGCCTGCGTTTTCTGGGCTGGAACACGCCATTTGCACCACAGTGCCGGTGCGGTTTTTTCTTAGCAGCTCGCAGCAATCCGGGTCGGGCTCTATCAGCAGGCCCGTCCAGCCCAGGGCTTCGAGGTGCTGCGACTGCGAGTCAAGCACCGGGTCATTCGCGCCCACATCGACATAAAAACCGGGCTTGCCACCAAAAAAGGCTTGCACCAGCTGCTTTTCAACTGCGGGTTCGTTGCTGAATTGCTGGATGTGGCGGGTCGTGAAGTCGGCGCGATGGTGCATGGGTCAGGACGAGTCAAAAGAAGCCGATTATCGACGCAGCAAATACCAACTCATCAGGCCAACTCGTCTGGTCAATTGGCGATGGCTTCGCGCACCGCACTCAACTGGCGGCGTGACACTGCCAGCAACTCGTCAATACCATTTAGCCGCACGGCCCAGCCTTCGCCTTCTTCCGGGTCAAAGTGCTTGACCAGCGCCCGCACCGCGCGCCGGGCAATCAGTGCGTTGCGGTGAATCCGCATGAAATGCGCGGTGTATTTTTCTTCCAGCTCGCTCAGTGCCCCGTCAAGAATGTAGCTGCGGCTGGCGGTGCGCACCGTGACGTATTTCAACTCGGCCTTGAGGTAAAGCACCTCGGCCAGGGGCACACGTTCGGTTCTGCCCCGGTCTTGGATGATCAGTGTTTCGTCAGGTAAATAGGGTTGTAGTGACCTCTCAAACTGCACCAGTCGCTCTACTTTTTGCAGCGCTTGCTGCAAGCGCTCAAGCCGCACGGGCTTGGTCAAATAATCAATCGCCTCGACTTCAAAGGCCTGCACGGCATGCTCGGCATGCGCGGTCACAAACACCACCGCAGGCGGCTCAGGCAAGGCTGCTATGGTTTTGGCAAAGGTCACGCCATCCATGCCGGGCATGCGCACATCCAGCAGCACCACATCAAACGCGTTTTGTTGAAGGGCCGTCCTGGCCTGCACGGCATTGGCGGCCTCCATTACTATATGAGCGCCTGGATGACTGCAATCGCCCAGCAGTGTTCGCAACCTGGCGCGCGCCAGTGCTTCGTCATCGACCAGCAACACTTTTAAATTCATGCAGGAAGCTCCAGCCGCACCTGAAAAACACCGTCTTTGTGTACTGATTGAAAGCGTGCCTGCACATCATGGAGCAACAACAAACGTTCACGCACATTGCCTAGGGCCAGCCCATGGCCGCGCTCGCCCACACCGGCGGGTGTGGTGTTGCTGACCTTGACCACCACGGAGCTGCCACGGCGTTCGGTTGAAATTTTGACCTGCGCGCCCGTAGCACTCGGCTCTACCCCGTGCTTGATGGCGTTTTCTACCAGGGGCTGCAGCAACAGCGGCGGCAAGCGCGCCTGGCCCGCGTTGGCGTCCAGACTCCAGCTGATGTGCAAACGCTCGCCAAAGCGGATTTCTTCAATCGCCAGATAGCGCTGGGCCAGCACAATTTCTTGCTCCAGAGTGACTGATTCGGCCGGGTCAGCCAAAGCGCTTCTGAAGAGTTCGCTTAAGTCTTCAAGTACCGCCTCGGCCTTGAGCGGTTCAGCCCGCACCAGCGCAATCGCACTGTTCAGGGTGTTGAACAAAAAGTGCGGCCGTATGCGTGATTGCAGCTCGGCCAAACGCGCTGCTGTGGCGGCTGGTGTGCGGGCTCTGGCACGCCAAAAAAGCCCGGCCAGCAACATGCTGGACAGCAGCGCACCCGCTGCGGCGCTGGCAAACCACGGCGCAGGCTGGAGCAAGCCCATAAAACCCAGCAAACCGCAACCGTACAGGCCCGCTGCCGCCCCCAGGCTGATGCCCGCCAGCCATTGCCAGGCAAGCCTGAGCTGCATCAGGCGCATCTTCAAGGCACAGGCCGCAATCAGCCAGGCCAGCGTGGCAGGCAGCACGCCACCCGTCAACAGCGAAAAGCGCAAAAACCAGTCAAAGGGCTGACTGGCAACAAACATGGCGCTCACGCCGACCACGGCCTCCACAAACAGCACCGCACGCAGCACCACGCCCACATGGCAGGCATCAAACATATTGGGTCGTGCAGGTACCGCCACAGGCAGCATCAAGGCATCATCTGAAGGCAACAGGCTGCCGTGCAAGGTGGATTCAGCAAACTCTGGCTGGGGCGGCTTCATGAATAGGTGTGGGATTGAGAGTTGAAGCAGATAAAATCAATAGTATGAGTATTGCACTGGTAGCACTTGCGCACAACCAGCCTAGCGAAGACACCGCCCCAAAGAGCCTGACGTGAACCAATTCGACAAAAAATCCCAAGCCTGGTCTGCCCTGTTTTCTGAGCCCATGAGCGACCTGGTCAAGCGCTATACGGCCAGCGTGTTTTTTGACAAGCGCTTGTGGCGCTCCGACATTCAGGGCTCGCTGGCCCATGCCGACATGCTGGCTGCGCAAGGCATCATCAACGCGGCTGACCATGCTTCCATCAAAGAAGGCATGGCCACCATCACCGCTGAGATTGAATCAGGCGCTTTCGAATGGAAGCTGGACCTGGAAGACGTGCACCTGAACATTGAGGCGCGCCTGACGGCTTTGGTCGGTGACGCGGGCAAGCGCCTGCACACGGGCCGCAGTCGCAACGACCAGGTCGCCACCGATGTGCGCCTGTGGCTGCGCGGTGAGATTGACGTGATTGCTGAATTGTTGTTAGCGCTGCAAAAGGCCTTGGTCGATCTTGCTGATAAAAATATTGACGTGATACTGCCCGGCTTTACCCACCTGCAAGTGGCCCAGCCCGTCAGCTTTGGCCACCACATGCTGGCGTATGTAGAAATGTTTGCGCGTGATGCCGAGCGCATGGCAGATGTGCGCAAGCGCGTTAATTTTTTGCCGCTGGGTGCTGCCGCACTGGCAGGCACCAGCTATCCGCTTGATCGCGAACGCGTTGCAATAGCACTGAGCATGGTTGATGAAAACGGCCAACCCTGCGTGTGCCAAAACTCACTCGATGCGGTGAGCGACCGCGACTTTGCGATTGAGTTCACCGCTGCTGCATCGATTGCGATGGTGCACATCAGCCGCATGAGCGAGGAACTGATCTTGTGGATGAGCCAGAACTTCGGCTTCATCCACATCCCGGACCGCTTCACCACCGGCTCGTCCATCATGCCGCAGAAGAAAAACCCCGATGTGCCCGAGCTGGCACGCGGCAAAACGGGCCGCGTTGTGGGTCATTTGATGGGCCTGATCACCCTGATGAAAGGCCAACCCCTGGCCTACAACAAAGACAACCAGGAAGACAAAGAACCCCTGTTTGACACGGTAGACACGTTGACGGACACGCTGCGCATATTTGCCGACATGGTGGCGGGCATCACCGTGAAACCCCAGGCGATGGAGCAGGCCGCCCTGCGCGGCTACGCCACCGCCACAGACCTGGCCGACTACATGGTAAAAAAAGGCTTGCCTTTCAGGGACGCACATGAAGCTGTCGCCCACGCCGTGAAAGCGGCCATGTCGCACAACGTCGATTTGTCTGAACTGCCGCTGGAAGTGTTGAAAGGTTTCAACCCGAAGATAGAAAAAGACGTGTACGAAGTTTTGAGCCTGCGGGGCTCACTGAACGCACGCAATACGCTGGGCGGCACGGCGCCTGTGCAGGTGCGGTCGCAGATTGCGCGGCACAAAGTGCGTTTGTCAAAATAATTTCAATTTGCAAACGGCTTTTTTCACGCACGGCGTGGCCAACGCTTGCTAACATGAAGTCGCCAGTAACGACATAACCAGAGACAAGCCCATGCCCTTCTCATCAACAGTGATCACCAACATTGAAGACCTGCGCGTTTTGCATAAAAAACGCGTGCCGCGCATGTTTTACGACTATGCCGATTCAGGCTCCTGGACTGAAAGCACTTACCGCGCCAACGAGGCGGATTTTCAAAAAATCAAGTTTCGCCAGCGCGTGGCCATTAACATGGAAGGCCGCAGCACCGCCACCCAAATGGTGGGTCAGGACGTAAGCATGCCGGTGGCCATTGCACCGGTGGGTCTGACCGGGATGCAAAGCGCCGACGGCGAGATCAAGGCGGCCAGGGCGGCTGAAAAGTTCGGCATTCCATACACCTTGTCAACCATGAGCATCTGCTCGATAGAGGACGTCGCGCAAAACACCACGGCGCCCTTTTGGTTCCAGATGTACATGATGCGTGACCGGGCAGCCATGGCGCGCATGATCGAACGTTGCAAGGTGGCCAAATGCAGTGCGTTGGTTTTAACCCTGGATTTGCAAGTCATAGGCCAGCGCCATAAAGACCTGAAAAACAGGATGCGTGCATCGGTCATTCCCACTCTGGGCAATATTGTCAACATCGCCACCAAGCCACGCTGGGTGCTTGGCATGATGGGCACACGCCGCCACACCTTTCGCAATCTGGTGGGGCATGTAGAAGGCGTCAGCGATATGAGTTCTCTGGCAGCCTGGACTAACGAGCAATTCGACCCCACCCTGAACTGGGAGGACGTGGCTTGGGTCAAAGAGCAATGGGGCGGCAAACTCATCCTCAAGGGCATCATGGATGTTGAAGACGCACAACTCGCCGTGGCAAGCGGCGCCGACGCCATTGTGGTCAGCAACCACGGTGGGCGCCAGCTTGATGGTGCGCCCAGCAGCATCGAAGCCTTGCCTGCTATCGCGACCGCCGTCGGCGACAAACTCGAAGTCTGGATGGACGGCGGAATCCGCAGCGGGCAGGATGTACTCAAGGCCTGGGCGCTCGGCGCGCGCGGCACCATGATTGGCCGCGCTATGGTGTACGGCCTGGGCGCAATGGGCGAAGCAGGCGTGACCAAAGCGCTGGAGATCATCCACAAGGAGTTGGACGTGTCTATGGCGTTTTGCGGCAAGACCAATATCAATACTGTTGACAAAGGCATCTTGCTGCCCGGCACATACGACCTTTAGAGTTTGGCCATCAGCCTCTGGCAATCCGGTTACCAATGCTCCAGCGATGTACCTCTGACGGGCCATCGTAAATTCTGAAACCGCGCATGTCGGTGAATATCTTTGAGACGATGGTCTCATCGGTGATTCCGCTGCCGCCCAGCACCTGTACGCTGCGGTCGACCACGCGCCATTCGGCTTCAGAGCACAACACTTTGGCCACGCTTGACTCATGCCTGCCGCGTGCACCACTGTCCAGCAGCCAGGCGCAATGCCAAACTGTCAGGCGGGCGGTATGCAAATCCATTTCATTGTCGGCCAGCATAAAGCTCACGCCTTCGTGCTCTGCCAGTGGTTTGCCGAATGCGTGGCGGCCACGTGCATAGTTTGCCGCCACCTCATGCGCGCGTCTGGCGGCACCCAGCCAGCGCATGCAGTGCGTCAGGCGGGCCGGTGCCAGGCGCACCTGCGCGTATTTCAGGCCCTGCCCAGCTTCCCCCAGCACATCCGTGGCGGGCACACGCAAACCTTCAAAGCGCACCACCGCATGGCCACCGGTAAAGCAAGAATCCATCGCATTCATCTGGCGTTCAATGCGAATGCCGGGCTGGCTCATGTCTGCCAAAAACATGGTGGGGCCTGCCATGCCGCTTGCGCCGCCCTCGCCCTCAATGCGCGCCATGATGATGGCAAAGCCCGCACCTACCGCGCCGGTAATCAGCCACTTCACGCCATCAATCACGTAGTCATCGCCCTCACGCCTGGCCGTGGTTTGCAGCATCGACGGATCAGAGCCTGACCCAGGTGCAGGCTCGGTCATGCAAAAACAGGACCTGACATGCCCCTGCACCAGTGGCAGCAGCCAGCGCTGTTGTTGTGCGGGTGTGGCAACCAGTTCCATCAGGTGAATATTGCCTTCATCGGGCGCATGAATGTTCATGGCTACAGGGCCAAGTGGCGAATATCCGGCTTCTTCAAAAACAACCGCTTTGTCAACGTGCGACAAGCCCATGCCGCCATGGGCCACGCTGGCATGCGGCGTGAGCAACCCTGCCGCGCGTGCATGCGCCACGAGCTCGCTTCGCAGCTCTTCAGAAGGGCCATGCGCGTCCTGGCGCGGGTCATGTTCGTAAGGCATGACAACTTCTTTAACAAAGCGCTGGGTGCGCGCCTGTAAATCAAGCTGATGTGAGGAAAGGCTGAAGTCCATGAGAAAGTTTCTGAGTTAAGAATGCCATAGCAGCATCATCTGATTATGGCTACAACACCCAGGCTGCAAAACATTATTTTCATTCACGGTCAAGTTAAACCTTCTATCGGCTCAAAGTATCGTCAATCATTTCCAGAGGAGAGCGCTCAAACGCATTAAGCCAACACTTTTCAAAGCATTGTTTCGCGCGGATTACAAAGTACTTCAACCGTGTAAATCCAGGCATTGCGCTTCGTCCACGAAAGGTTGATGTCCTACGCCACCTCAAGCGCGGCTACCAGATCAATCAAACCCCAATCGAATATTCTGATGAAAGGTGGTGTATGAGCAATATTCGTGCTGCCTTTCTTCTACAGAAAGCTTATGGGAGCAAGCGTGTTGGTGAATCAAAACATCATGTCGATAATCAGTCCAGCTCACTCGGTAAACGGCTATCCGCTCCGGCCAGTTGATCAGGGTGTGCGTCGGTCTTCGCGTCGCAATGATGTTTGTGGTTGCCGTCTTGCATCGGCTCTGGCAGGCGCCGGGGAAACCTGCTCTGCTGCACCCGTAGCAACACCAGGCGCGCCGCTTGCACCTGTCACCCCGGCAGATGGCGTTGCAGCAGGGGTTGTTGCAAGGTTAGCTGCACTGGATGCAGCGCTTAACGGCGCAGCCGAAGATTCTGCCGGGCGCTGCAACGGCAAAGACAAAACCGTACGCACTGGCGCATTCAGGCCTTCACCCAGCATGGCCTCACGCGTGGCAACCGCTACCAGCACGTACCCCGGTGCAAGCTCCGACCCGACAGCAAAAGCCCGGGCAGGTTTGCCATCGACTGAAATCAAAGCAGCCCCTTGGCCCACGCTGCTGGCAATCACGCCAGACAGTACAAATCTGTCGGCCGGGGCAGGCCCTGGTCCAGCCTCAGCAGGGGGCGTTGCACCCAGCAGCCGGGCCAATGCCACCGGGTTCGACATATCGTCCATTGCCCGTGCAGGTACTGCATCCGTCTTGGCAGGTACGCGGGCTGCCATAACTGTCTGCGTCCAGTACCAGCCGGAAACCGCGACAGCTGCCCAGATGATTGCAGTTGCCATGCGCCAACCAATTAAATTTTGCAGCTTGAACATTACAAAAGAATCATCCCACATGCATGCGTCGCCATGCAAGACCCTGGATGGCATGGCGTCTTCACGTCCTACAAACAGTCGGGCGTATCTGGCAACAGTCCGGGGTTTCACCTTGATTGAACTGATGGTGGTGCTGGTCATCATTGGTGTGCTGGCTGCCTTGATCGTCCCGAATGTGCTGGACCGTGCGGACGACGCTCGTGTGATGGCCGCCCGCACCGATGTCAACAACCTGAGCCAGGCCCTCAAACTCTACAAGCTGGACAACCAGCGTCTGCCCAGCACCGATCAGGGTCTGCAAGCGCTGGTTGTCAGGCCCACCGTCACCCCGATTCCAGCCAACTGGAAGTCTTACCTGGACAAACTGCCGAACGATCCCTGGGGTCGTCCTTATCAATATCTCAACCCCGGCGTCAAGGGTGAAGTGGATGTGATGTCACTTGGAGCCGACGGCCAGCCTGGCGGCGAAGGCAGGAACGCTGACGTTGGCAGCTGGCAGTAGAGAAATTGGCCCCCACACTCGTCACTGCGTGTACGTCGCTGCCCCCCGAGGGGGCTGGACTTCGCTTGGGGCGGCCCGGCGCTACGTCCGTGACCCCCACACTCGTCACTGCGCAGACTTCCCTAGACCGGCGGCATCACCGGGGGTTTACCTTGCTGGAACTGCTGGTGGTGCTGGCCATCATGGCCATGGCGACAGCTGGGGTCACGCTTTCACTTCGGGACAACGCTGACACTGCTCTTGAGCGTGAGGCCCAACGCTTGGCTGCCTTGTTTGAATCAGCGCGGGCGCAGTCACGCGCCAGTGGCATAGCGGTACGCTGGCACAGCACGTCCGATGGTTTTATCTTTGAAGGTATTCCCCAAGGGGCGCTGCCTACACGCTGGTTGGCCACAGGCATGACAGTGCGCGGAAACCCGAACGTGCAACTGGGTCCAGAGCCGGTGGTCGGCGCGCAATCCATTGAGCTGGTCAACAGCCAGCGGCCAGAGCGCACCATGCGCATTGCCACCGGGGGTTTGAGTCCGTTTGCGGTACAGGCAGCAGAACAGCCGTGAAGCCAGTCCACATGTACCCCATCACAGCACTTTCGCCCGGCTTTACCTTGATTGAAGTGCTCGTGGCGCTGGCCATTGTGGCCATTGCGCTGCTTGCTGGTCTAAAGGCGACAACTGCCCTTACCAACAACGCGATGCGTCAGTCTGATGTGCTTTTGGCCCACCTGTGCGCAGAAAACGAACTGGTCAGGATTCGCCTGCAGCAACAGATGCCCGATGTGGGTGACAAGACATCGGTGTGTGAACAGGCCGGCAGAGGCCTCATGGTGACCTTGTCAGTACAACCTACTCCCAACCCGAAATTCCGGCGTGTGGACGCGCAAATCAGTGACGGCAATACACCCGTGCTGCGGCTGTCCACTGTTGTCACCCAGGATTGAAGACGCGCATGGCCTGTCTTCCTGTCACTAAACGAAGCGCGCTGTTGACCTCAGGCAAACAATCGTGCGGATTCACCCTCATAGAGCTTTTGGTGGCGATCAGTGTCATGTCATTGCTGGCCGTGCTCAGCTGGCGCGGCCTGGACGGGATGGCGCGTGCGCAGGCCCAAACCAGTTTGCGTGCCGACCAGGTTCTGACACTGCAAGCAGGCCTGGCGCAATGGAAGATTGACCTTGATGCGTTGACCCACACGCCGCAGGTCAACCCGCTGGACTGGGATGGCCGCGTGCTGCGCCTGACGCGGCGTACCGCAGCGCCGGGTGACGGCCTGATCGTGGTGGCCTGGATGCGCCGCGCTGAAGGTGCCGGCCAGTGGCTGCGCTGGCAGTCACCGGTGCTGCGCACGTCCGCTGGCTGGGCCGACGCCTGGCGCCGCGCAGGTGCGTGGGCGCAAAGTGCCATAACGACAAGTCCAACGCCTGAGGTCAGCGTCACGCCGCTTGACGACTGGCAAATTTTTTATTTTCGCGGTAACGCGTGGACCAACCCATTGTCAAGCGCAGGCCAACTGACAGCTGGCACGCCAGCTGTGGCCGCACCACAAAATGTTTCGCTGACGACGGTACCAGATGGCATTCGTCTGGTGCTGATGTTGCCCGCCAGTCAAGCCATCAGCGGCAAGCTCGCTGTCGACTGGGTCAGCCCAACCTTGAGCGGAGACAAGTTGTGACCGTTATGTACGGCCCCCAAAAATCAGCCGGACAGGCGGGTGTGGCATTGCTGACGGCCATGCTCACCGTGACACTCGTTGCCACCTTTGCTGCTGCTGCCCTGTGGCAACAGTGGCGGGGCACAGAGGTTGAAGCCGCAGAGCGGGCACGTGTGCAGTCAGGCTGGGTGCTCACCGGCGCACTCGATTGGGCACGCCTGATTCTGCGTGAGGACGCCCGTGCGGGCGATGCTGACCACCTTGCAGAACCCTGGGCCATACCGCTGAACGACGCGCGCCTGTCGAGTTTTTTGGCGGCAGACAAAAACACGGGCGACAGCGACATGGATGCCTTCCTTTCGGGCCAGATCACCGACATGCAGAGTCGGCTCA
Organism: Polaromonas sp.; assembly: GCA_031417995.1. Classification (GTDB taxonomy): domain Bacteria; phylum Pseudomonadota; class Gammaproteobacteria; order Burkholderiales; family Burkholderiaceae_C; genus Polaromonas. The sequence continues at coordinate 17,473 of JANOWR010000098.1, forward strand.
ACGTGACCAACCTGATCGACGGCAATGCCATTTCTGTGCCTGGTATGGACAGCTTCAGCCGCCTGTTCGCGACGCTGGGTCTGCCGCCAGCACAACTGGCGCTGCTGGCAGGCAACCTGCTGCAGGCTTCTCAAAACGGCTCTCCACCCGCCCGCCAGGGTGGAGCACAGATTTCCAGCGATGACGTCCCGGCCCCACTCATGCCAGAAAGGGTCAGCGAGCTGCTTTGGCTGGGGCTGACACCTGAATCGCTGAATTTGCTGAACCCATACATCACCCTGCTGCCCACCCGTACGCCAGTCAACATCAACACGGCAGGCCTGGAAGTGCTGCATGCTTCCATGACTGGCATGGAAATGGCTGATGCGCAAAAGCTGGTGATGGCACGCCAGCGTGGTCACTTTCGGGCATTGACCGACGCAGCCCGGATCAGCGCTGGGCGTACCGGTCAATTCAACGAAAGTTTGCATACCGTTTCATCCCGATTTTTTGAAGTGCGTGGCAGTTTTCGGCTGGGTCAAACTGTTTTGCAAGAAAACTCGTTGGTGCAACGCGACGGATTGACAGTGCGCACACTATGGCGCCATCGGGTCGTGGTGCCCGACAGCCGTGGGAGCGTCCCATGAGCACACTGGTCGTCTATTTGCCTTCAGCTGCTGCGGGAATCACGCTGGCATATGACTACGCACTGACGACTGGCGGTCATGGCCTTCATGAGCACGCCTGCGTACCACCTGCACTGTTGCCTGCCACAGCACGCGGCGGCGAAGTGGTCGCGGTCGTGCCGGTCTCGCTGCTGTCGTGGCACAGCGTCCAATTGCCGAAGGGCATCAGTGCTGGTTCAGCCAGGCTACAGCCCGTACTGGAAGGCCTGCTGGAAGAACACCTGCTCGACGAGGCGACGCATCTGCACCTTGCCATGGGACCAGTGGCCAGTGCTGGCAGCGGATCGGTCTGGGTGGCAGCCTGCGAAAAATCCTGGCTGCGCGGACACCTGGAGGTTCTTGAGGCAGCACAACGCAGGGTGTCGCGTGTCGTGCCCGAATTTGCCCCCGCCAACGGAACTTTGCAATTGAATGTCATCAGCGATGCCGGGTTGCCGCAATTGATTATCACGGGCGGGGGAACTGCCGGTGTGATGCATCTGCCGCTATCGCCTGCAACTTTGGCGCTGATACCGGATACCGCAGCGGATGAAGAAATTCAGCTTTATGCCGAGCCTGAAGTGGCCGAACTGGCTGAACAGCTTTTGCAGCGCAAGGTCGACTTGATCACCCGGCCGCAACGCTGGCTGCAGGCCGCCCAGTCGCCCTGGGATCTGGCGCAGTTTGATCTTGCATCGTCGAGCCGGTTACGTACCCTCAAACGCTTCACAGTATTGGGTCGAGAGTTGCTGCACGCACCTGCCGGACGGCCCGCACGATGGGGCTTTGCGTTGCTGCTGGTTGTTCATCTTGCGGGTATGAACATCTGGTCATGGCAGGTTCAACATGCGCTGCAAGCGCGGCGTGGGGCCCTTGCAAGCACATTGACACAGACATTTCCGCAGATCAGGCTGGTCGTTGATGCCCCATTGCAGATGGAACGCGAGTTGCTGCTGTTGCGTCAGGCATCGGGCCGTTTATCTGGCCGCGACTTGGAGCCAGCTCTGGCGGCGCTTGGGTCGGTCACGCCTGCCGATCTGTCGCCTAGTGCCATTGAATTCATGGCGGGCGAGGTCCGGTTGAAGGGCATACAACTCGGCGCAGCCGAAGCAACCCGGATATTCGAGCAGCTCCAGCGGCTGGGTTACGCTGCGCGCCAGGATGGAGACACCTTCCTGATTCAACAAGTCATCCCGGCCGGCGGGACGAAATGAGATGAAGATGGTCACCGCTATTTCACCGCTTCGCAATCGCTGGGCGGCCACCAGTCCGCGTGAACGACAGCTGATTCGCGGCGCCGGGCTTCTGGCAGGAATGGCGTTGTTGTGGTGGCTGTTGATCGCGCCACCCGTTCGCACCTGGACCCAGGGACAAGCCGAACAGCGCAAGCTCGATATGCAGTGGCAAAAAATGCAGGATTTGCGGACGCAGGCCGTCGCTTTACAGGCGATCCCAAAAATCAGTCACGACGATTCGCTGCGTGCCCTGGACGCCAGCGTGAAACAACAGTTGGGCATTACTGCACAGCTGAGCGTGGTAGGTGACACCGCAACGGTCACCCTGCGCAGTACCCCGGCCAGCGCACTGGCCCAATGGTTGCAGCAGGCGCGTATCAACGCGCGCGCCATACCCAGCGAGGCACGCCTGACGCGCAGCAACACCATCCCACCGGGACAACCCGTCTGGAGCGGCACCATCGTCTTGCGCCTGCCACCACAGTAAGCAATACCTCAATACCTGTCACTTTTAACCACCCCCATCTACCCATCATGTATCGCCCCCCCAACTTTGCCCGCTTGTCTGCCGAGACTGTTCCCTGGCGATGGGCACTGCTGGGTGGCGTGGTCGGACTGTTGCTGGCGATGGTGCTGCTTGCGCCTGCTGTATGGCTGGCCGCTGCGCTGGACCGGGCCACATCCGGGCGTATCCAGCTGGTCGAAACTGTTGGCACTGTCTGGACCGGCTCAGGCCAACTCACGCTGACAGGCGGCGCTGGAAGCCGCGACCGCGCCACGCTGCCAGGTCGTGTGAACTGGAAACTGCGCATGGATGGTTTTGCGCTGGGACTTGAACTGAATGCCGGGTGCTGCACACCGCAGCCGTTGCAAGCCCGTGCGCAGCCTCGCTGGGGCGGTGTCGGCTTGCAGATTTTCGATAGCGCCTCCGAATGGCCAGCCTTTCTGCTGGCAGGCTTGGGCGCGCCCTGGAACACGCTGCAGGCAGACGGCAGCCTGAAGCTGATGACGCAGGGCCTGTCACTTGAATGGCTCAGGCAACAGCCAACAGTGGCAGGGCGGGCAGAGTTCACGGCTGTCGCGCTGACCTCCAGCCTGACCACGCTCAAGCCCATGGGTACCTACCAGCTGTCGCTGCTCGGGGGGAACGCCATCGACGTCAGGCTGGTCACCCTGGAAGGCAGCCTGCAATTGAGTGGCAGCGGTCGCTGGGTCGGGTCACGGCTGAGTTTTGAGGGCATCGCCAGCGCAGCGCCGGGGTACGAGGCTGCACTGGCAAATTTGTTGAACATCATCGGGCGTCGCAACGGCGCAAGTTCCATCATCACTCTGGGCTAAAAACATGACCAAACCTCCCCACCCTGTTCGGCTTTCGCGTCTTTCATACGTCCGGTCAGCACCAGAGCTTTCTATCGTTTCTCTGGCTGTATTCGTTGCATTGATGGGTGGGGCTGCTTCGTCCAGTGCGCAAAATGGCCGGGCATCTCCGCCGCAGCCCAGCGTGGCGTCACGCTCAAATGCGCCGGTCACACTCAATTTCATCAACGCCGAGATTGATGCGGTTGCCCGCACCATGGCCGTCATCAGCGGTCGCAATGTGGTGGTGGATCCGCGCGTCAAGGGCAGCATGACGCTGGTGACCACCGTGCCGGCCACACCCGCCCAAGCCTTGCGCCTTTTTTCTGCACAGTTGCGAACTCAGGGTTTTGCACTGGTAGAGTCTTCCGGCTTGTTTCTTGTCGTCCCCGAGGCTGATGCCAAGTTGCAAAGCGGTGCCGTGTCGGCCGGTACGCCGTCCGCTTCAACCGGTCAGATCCAGACGCAGATTTTCCGCTTGAACCATGAAACAGCCGCCAACCTGGTGCCGGTGTTGCGGCCGCTGATCAGCCCCAACAACACGATCAATGTCAACCCCGGCAACAACTCACTGATCATCACCGACTATGCCGACAACCTGCGGCGTATCGGCACCATCATTGCGGCGCTCGACATCGCCAATGCAACAGGTGTGGAAATCATCCGTCTGCAACACGCCATCGCGACTGATCTGGCCCCGATTGTGAACCGGCTCATGGAGTCAGGGGGCACAGGTGCAGCATCAACAGGTCAGGTGGACAATTCTTTCAGAACCACGCTGCTGGCTGAACCACGCAGCAATTCGCTGATTTTGCGTGCAGCCAATCCGGCCCGTGTGGCACTGGTCCGGACACTGGTTGACAAGCTCGACCAGGCGGCGTTCAACAGCAACGGCAAGGACACGGCCAGCGGCAATATCTATGTGGTCTATCTTAAAAATGCGGATGCCAGCAAGCTGGCGGCCACATTGCGTGCCGCGCTGGCCGCCACGTCGCCCAGTCCGGTCGGCATCAGCCTTGCTGGTACGACAGCCAGCGTGCCGCCCCCCACAGGTGGTGGCAGCGGGGCGGCCAGCAACAGCAACCTCACAGCCAGTCTGGTGAGCGCACAGCCTTCAACGGGTGGCCAGATTCAGGCCGACCCATCCACCAATTCCCTGATCATCACTGCGCCGGAGCCGCAATATCGGCAACTGCGGGCCGTGATCGACAAGCTGGATGCCCGGCGGGCACAGGTGTTCGTTGAGAGCCTGATCGCCGAAGTCAACAGCGACAAAGCCGCTGAGTTTGGCATTCAGTTTCAAAGCCTGCTGGGCAGGGATGGCAACAAAACCATTGGCTTTCTTGGCACCAACTTCAACATTGGCGGTACCAACCTCATCACCCTGGCCACGCAGGCGGCGTCCGGCACGTTCACCCCCTCGACCGGCGTCAATCTTGGCGTTGCACGACGCAGCGGCGTAAATGTGCTGGGCTTTCTGGCACGTTTTTTAGAGGCCAACGGCGACGGCAACATTCTGGCGACACCCAACCTGTTGACGCTAGATAACGAGGAAGCACGTATCGTGATTGGTCAGAACGTGCCTTTTGTGACAGGCTCGTTTACCAACACCGGCAGCAACAACGGCGCAGTCAATCCGTTTCAGACGGTCGAAAGAAAAGACGTTGGCCTGACCCTGAGAGTCAAACCCCAAATCAGCGAAGACGGTACGGTGAAGATGCAGATTTTTCAGGAGGTCAGCAGTGTGCAGGCGTCGTCCATCAATTCCAGCACCGGACTGATCACCAACAAGCGCTCCATCGAATCGAACGTGCTGGTAGACGACGGTGCCATCGTTGTACTGGGTGGTCTGCTACAGGATGAGTATTCAGGAAATCAGGAGAAAGTCCCGGTTCTGGGTGACGTGCCTGTCTTGGGCAACCTGTTCAAAAGCGAGGCACGATCACGCAAAAAAACCAATCTGATGGTGTTTTTGAGGCCCGTGATTGTGCGCGACGCCTCCTCAACCGAGAGCCTGTCGATGGACCGGTACGACCAGATGCGCGGCGCACAGCAGCTGGCCCAGCCACGCACAAGCAGAGTGGTGCCGATCAACGAGGCACCGGTACTTCCCGACATACGGCCACCAGAATCACCACCCGCAGGCATTGAACCTACACCTGCCGCACCACCACCTGTGGTGCTGCCAGCGCCGCCCCAGTCTGTGTACCCAGGCGGGTGATCCTTGATGCGCTACCCGCTTCCTTATGCCTTTGCCCGCAGCAACGCTTTGCTGCTGGAAGATGACGGTCACGGGTTGACCCTCTGGCACAGCGCCAGTCCCAACCCGTCTGCGATGGGCGAGGTCATGCGCAAATACGCCGCGCACTCTCCTGGCCTGCAGCTTGAAAGCGCAGAACTGGGTACCCTGGTCCAGCGCATCAGCAGTGCCTATGCCGCCGGGGAATCCAGTGCCGCAGCAGTCGTCAGCGAGGTAGAGTCTGATGCTGACCTGTGGCGCATCATGCAGGAGTTGCCTGCGGTCGAAGACCTGCTGGAAACGTCTGACGATGCGCCCATCATCCGCATGCTCAATGCACTGCTGACACAGGCCGCACGGGATGGCGCCAGCGATATTCACATTGAACCTTACGAGCGCCATTCCAGCGTGCGTTTTCGGGTTGACGGCACACTGCGTGAAGTGGTTCAGCCCAACCGCGCGCTGCATGCGGCGCTGATTTCCCGGCTGAAGATCATGGCCGATCTCGACATTTCTGAAAAGCGCCTGCCACAGGATGGTCGCATTTCTTTGCGCATTGGCACACGCGCCGTGGACGTGCGCGTCAGCACCCTGCCAAGCGCGCACGGAGAACGCGCAGTGCTGCGCCTGCTTGACAAAAGTGAAAGCAAACTGAGTCTGGAGTCAGTGGGCATGCAGGGCGATGTGCTGCGCCGCTTTGAGCACCTGATTGCACAGCCACACGGCATCATTTTGGTGACTGGCCCTACCGGATCAGGCAAAACCACCACGCTGTATGCGGCCTTGCAGCGACTCGATGCCGGCGCCAGCAACATCATGACCGTCGAAGACCCGATTGAATATGAGCTGCCCGGCATTGGCCAGACCCAGGTCAATACCAAAATCGAGCTGACCTTTGCAAAAGCCCTGCGCGCCATCCTGCGGCAAGACCCCGACATCATCATGATTGGCGAAATCCGTGACTTTGAAACCGCGCAGATTGCCATTCAGGCTTCACTGACCGGTCACCTTGTGCTGGCCACGCTTCACACCAATGACGCCGCCAGTGCGGTAACACGCCTGACCGACATTGGCGTAGAACCCTTTCTGCTGAGTTCATCGCTGCTGGGCGTGCTGGCCCAGCGGCTGGTGCGCAAGCGCTGCACATACTGCAATGGCCCTTCAACAGGTTCTGCCCTGTCGGCAGGATGCGAGCACTGCGGGCAAACCGGTTACTCGGGCCGTACCGGCGTGTTCGAATTGCTGGTGACCGATGACGCGGTCAGGGCCCAGATCCACAACCGTGCTTCCGAAGCCGATATCCGCATCGCTGCTTTGCAGGCCGGTATGACGCTGATGCGCGAGGATGGCGAACGCCTGATTGCAGCCGGCATCACCTCGCGCGAAGAGTTGATGCGCGTGACGCGCGACTGACCACACCCTGCACCTTCTTACCACCAGAAAAGACGATGCCGGCCTATTCTTTCGAAGCGTTGCAAATCGACGGCAAATTGCGCAGGGGTGTCATCGAGGCAGACACCGTCAAAGCCGCGCGCAGTCTGCTGCGTGCACAGGCACTGGTACCCATGGCAGTGAATGCGGTGGGTGGCGGCAAAGAAACAGGTTCTTCGCGGTCTGTGCTGCATGTGCCGCTCTTTGGAGGTCGCATTTTGAGTGCTACGCGACTGGCTATCTGGACACGCCAGATCGCCGGGCTGGTGTCTTATGGTCTGCCGCTTGAGCGCGCGCTTACCGCGCTAACCGATGAGGCGGAAGACGAAAAGCAGCGCCATCTGATGGCTGCACTGCGGGCGGAGGTCAATGGTGGCTCCAGTTTTGCCATGGCACTGTCGCACCACCCGCGTGAGTTTTCGGATATTTATATTGCTGTAGTTGGCGCGGGTGAACAAACCGGTCACCTAGGCCAGGTTCTTGAACGTCTGGCAGATGACCTGGAGGAACGCCAGACGCTTAAATCCAAGCTCATTGGCGCAGCACTGTACCCGGCCATCGTGACGCTGGTGGCCCTCGTGATCGTGATGTTTCTGGTCGGCTATGTGGTGCCCCAGGTCGCCAATGTTTTTCTCGGTACCAAGCGCGCGCTGCCTTTTCTCACAGTGGCTATGCTGGCCATCAGTGATCTTGTTCGCAGCTATGGATGGGCTGTGCTGGGCGTCATGCTGGCGTTGGCATCTGGTCTTCGGCTGGCCTTGAAAGATGATGCTTTTCGTGAAAGATTTGACACGGCCACCTTGAAGCTGCCGGTGATCGGCCGTGTGGCGCGGGACTACAACGCGGCGCGCTTTGCCGGTACTCTGGCCATGTTGGCCGGTGCGGGTGTGCCCATTCTCAAGGCCCTGCAGGCGGCGGCAGAAACCCTCTCGAACCGGGCCATGCGCGCCGACGCGCTGGATGCGTTGCTGCTGGTGCGCGAGGGCGCGCCACTGGCTGCGGCACTGGCACAAAAAAAACGTTTTCCCGGACTGGTCAGCATGTTTGCGCGTCTGGGTGAGCAGACCGGCCAGCTACCCGTGATGTTGCAGCGTGTCGCCACACAGCTGTCAACCGAAGTACAACGGCGTGCCATGGCACTGGCAACGATTCTGGAGCCGCTGCTGATTGTCGCGATGGGCCTGGTGGTGATGCTGATCGTCCTAGCCGTGCTGCTGCCGATTATTCAGTTGAACCAGTGGGTGAAGTAAATAGGTGCCTGAGACTTCAGCTGCGGTATGTAGGGCGTCCTAAATTGCGCCTGTCGGCGAACACGCCAAACCCTTTTTGTTACCTGAATTAAGACTACATGCACCGAGGCGTTCGCCTTAGAAAACACCTATTGCATCCCAGCAATTATCAAGGCGGCCATTTAATTTTTTGGTCTTTTCTCTTGGGTCTTTGGTCTTTTACCAACACAACTTTTAGGAACTTTCATGAAACCTTCTATCATCCGATTGGGCGTACTCGCCATGCTCTGCGCAGCGGCACCCTCGTTCGCTTCAAGCCACCGAGAGGCGCCGTATATTGCCGGTTCACCGCAAGTGGACGGCACCGACCTTTATATGTTTCGCAGCTACGAAACGGGCCGGCAAGACTTCGTGACGCTCATTGCCAACTACCAGCCTTTCCAGGATCCGCAAGGCGGACCCAATTTCTACATGTTCAATCCCAACGCGTTGTATGAAATCCATATCGACAACAACGGCAATGGCGTGGAAGACATGACCTTCCAGTTCAAGTTCAAAAACACCTCCAAGGATGCGGCACTTACCGTTGGCGGGAAAGCTGTGAAGATCCCGCTGATCAACAGCGGAACCATCACCGGCGTGAATCCTGCCGCGCTGAATGTGCGTGAGACGTTTACCGTTGATCTGGTTAGGGGAGACAGACGCCTCGGAACACGCACCGGTCCCAACGCGGGCGCACTGACCAATGCCGCCGGCGGTTCCGCGACTTTTGACAAGCCGGTGGACAACATTGGTGACAAGGTTTTCGGCGGTGCCGGTGGCTACGCAGCTTATGCGGCACAGCATATCTACAACGTCAACGTACCGGGCTGTGCAACGCCAGCGAAGGTCTTTGTCGGTCAACGAAAAGAGCCGTTTTACATCGCCGTCGGAAAGATTTTTGACCTCTTCAACATGAACCCTCTCGGCCCTGAAGTAGGGGGAAACAACAACGACCTGGAAGCCAAGAACGTCAGCAGCATTACCATGGAAATGCCGATCAGTTGCCTGACCACGGCGACCGATCCGGTCATTGGTGCCTACACAACCGCCAGCCTGCGTCAGTCGCGGCTTATCAATGGCTCGCCTTCAACGGGTCTGAATCAAGCCAGCAAGGAAGGCGGGGCATGGACACAGGTCTCCAGGTTAGGTATGCCATTGGTCAATGAGGTCATTATTGGTCTGGCTGACAAAGACAAGTTCAATGCCGCAAAACCGAAGGACGACGGCACGTTCATTGACTATGTCACAAACCCGGTATTGCCGGCCTTGATCCAGTCGCTGTTCCCCACAGCCATTGCACCCACCAACTTTCCCCGGACAGATTTGGTCACGGTTTTCCTGAAAGGCATTGACGGTGTGAATCAGCCGAAGAATGTTGTGGCTTCTGAGATGCTTCGGTTGAACACTTCAACGCCGCCGATTGCCGTTGCGGGACAACTGCCCTTGGGCGTTGCCGGCGGTGACAATGCTGGCTTTCCGAATGGCCGTCGGCCAGGTGACGACGTGGTTGACATTTCTCTCCGGGTAGCCATGGGTGCACTGTGCGTGCTTACCGGGGCAACCGATACGCTGAAGGTGGGTTGCAAGCCTGCGGATGCGCCTGCTGGTGGCCTGGCATTTACCGATGGTGTACGGAAATCAGCCATTAACTATGGCACGACATTCCCCTATCTGACCACACCTATCAGCGGAAATTTCAACCCGATTCCTGCTGCTGGCACCACGTTCCCTTGATTTAAGGACCCATCATGTTCAAACTTAATGTGTGTAAACCCCTGATAGCCCTGGCGATAACGGCCGCCGTTGCCGCCTGTGGCGGTGGCGGTGGCGGTGGCGGTGGCGGTGGAAGTAGCGCTGCCGCTCCAGTTGCTGCCGCATCAGCGTGTGCGATACCGGCCTCAGCCGTGGCGAGCATTGGCGGTCTGCTGGCCTTCCTGAACCAGCTCATCGATACTGCTACCAATGAGACCAGTGAGCCGCTGGCTTTGTGCGATGTGACTTTGCCGGTCGACGATACGGCTTAGATTACAGTCAACCGCAAGCCAGGACAGTAACTGGCACACAGCCCGGCGCATTAAAAAATGTGCCGGGCTTTTTCGTTGTACATGTTGCGCCGCTGTTGTCTTCAAATACCGGGTAATGTCTACTGCTAAATGTCAATCCGTCCGGCTAATACACTTTTGGTGCGCTGGTAAAAGCCCCTGTTCATTGATGGTGAACACCGGACGGTTGCATCGCACACAAGCGCGGTGCAGGGGGCGATAGGCATACAGGTAACTAAATTGCACTGCGCTTGCACATGACGGCGCATGACATAGCAGCCTTGGGTGTGTCACCGTTTATCAGCAAGGTTAAAGCTTAAGTTACTCCACAAGCTGTCCCAGTCAACATTGATGACGCCGATTACGGGAATCATATGAACAACGCTGATCATCCACGGGCCGGCATAGGGCAAATCAAACGATGCAGATCCGTCAGCAGCTGTTTTTGCCTGAATGATGAAGGTTTGGTCACCCCGCCTGTGCCAGGCTTTTAACAACCCACCCTTGAGTGGTTTGCCATCAAACACCACGCGTACGTCCAAGACATCACCTGGCAACATAAGCAAAGGATTCGTTACGGGTGAAATTTCAAGCCGTTGGCCGGTGAGTATCGAGTGGGTTGTATCCGGCTTGATTGCCTGAGATGACACTGCATCTGAACTGGGCGCAACATGCATAAGGGTTTTGACAAAGCGCCGATAGCGCTCCCGCCCGGGCTTTGCCGCATCGCCTGATGCCTCGCGCTGCGCTTTGATGAAATCCAGCCCTTCATCATGCAGGTAAGCGTGGAAGGTGTCAGCAGACAAAGTAATAAGGTTGGGATGGCTGTTGAAAATAACCACATTGGTGCCCGGCACTGTCACAGGCACAAGCAATGCAGAAGTTGAAGTATCACGTGGCAATAATGCCCGCAGGTCAGTATTGCCACCAGGGTTAAATTTTCGTAAGTCCAATGTTTGAGACGCTGAAAATCCAAGCAAATCGCCATCAAAATTTTCACCAGCATGAAGGGTTAAGCGAGCGCTGTCACCTGCGACAAGTGGCACTGTTACCGGGCTTAACCAGGACTCGTGTGCCCACAAGGGTGTAACAGCGCACAATGCAAAAACACAGAGGATGACTGAACGAATCGAGATGGGTAATAAACGCATGATCAGCGATATGACGAAAGAAAAAAAGCCACCGTATATTGGTTAAAAAGTCCAGTGGCTTCACTGTTCGTTTAATTAAAAAACATGAAGCTATCAGAACTGTTTTTGCTCTATGCATATGTCAGCATCTAACTAACAAAGCTGTCATCCACCTACGCAGTTGCCTACATGTTGTTAGCCAAGCTTGACTACGATGTAAGACGACATTTCATTTCAGCATACAAATCCAGCGTGAGAAAAAATCTGTCTGTCAACTTGACATTCAATGAATTTTTTCATGCATTGTTTATTACACAAACACTCCCGTTTGCCCACAAAAAAACGTATTGCAACGCTTGTTGTTGGCTGCTTTGCACTTCAGGACGGAATTTGGGCACATGGTAATGAAGCAACTCTGGCCCCCGTTCAGGTTCAAAGCTCACGTAACAGTGTGCTGGGAGAGGCCGGTACCGCCAGCGAAGGTGTCGTAACACAGCAGCAGCTGGATGCCAGAACGGTCTACCGTCCTGGTGAACTGCTGGAGGCTGTACCCGGCTTGATCGTCAGCCAGCACAGCGGCGAAGGCAAGGCCAACCAATTTTATCTGCGTGGCTTTAACCTGGACCACGGCACCGATCTGCGCACCACGATAGACGGCATGCTGGTCAACCAGCGCAGCCATTCGCATGGGCAGGGCTGGACAGATGTCAACTTTTTGATTCCGGAATTGGCCAGCTTGCTGGACTACCGCAAAGGCCCGTTTTATGCGGCTGAAGGTGATTTTTCAACCGCCGGTGCTGTGAATGTGAAGTACGCCAATTCACTTCATCAGGGCATTGCCAGCTTCGGCGTGGGCCAAAACGGCTATGCCCGTACCTTGCTTGCTGATTCTCCAAGATGGCGTGACGGCAAGGTGCTTTACGCCCTCGAATTGATGCATAACAACGGCCCATTTACAGTCGGCGACAACTACCGAAAGCGCAACGGCGTATTGCGGTATAGCGAGGGTAGTGAGGGCAATGGCTTTAACGTCACGCTGATGGGCTACAGCGCCAAATGGCACGCAACAGACCAAATCCCCTTGCGCGCTGTACAAGCGGGCACACTTGGCCGATTTGATTCGGTTGATCAGACCAGCGGCGGTGAAGCCAGTCGGTACAGCATTTCGGGCGCGTGGCGACAGTCGACTGGCACCACCACCAGCCAGGTCAACGCCTATTTAATTCGCAGCCGTCTCGACCTGTTTTCAAATTTCACTTATTTTCTGGATTCAGCAGCCAACGGTGACCAGTTTGCGCAGCCCGACAGGCGTACCACAACAGGCATCAACGCCAGTCACTCCTGGTCAACCAAGCTGTTTGGCAGAGCCTCTGAAAACACCGTGGGTGTGCAATTCCAAAACGACAACATCAACAATGGCTTGTACAACAGTGTGGCGCGCCAGATCATCTCTACCACCCGCGCTGACCGGATTGTCCAGCGCAGTCTGGGACTTTATTTTGACAACACTACACAGTGGACGGAAAAATTTCGGACCGTGGGTGGTGCCAGGATTGATAACTTCAGCTTTAACGTCAACAGCAACAATCCGGTCAACTCGGGCAACACGTCCGCCACCAAAGTCAGCCCCAAACTCAATTTGATTTTTGGGCCTTGGAGCAAAACCGAGTTTTATGTCAGCAATGGCATGGGTTTTCACAGCAATGACGCGCGCGGCACGACCCTGACGCAGGATCCCAAAACCGGAAACCCGGCTGACAAAGTGCCACCGCTGGTGCGTTCAAAAGGTCTTGAGCTGGGCGTGCGAAGTGAATTTATCACCGGGTTGCAAAGCGCACTGTCGGTCTACCAGCTTGACTTCGATTCGGAGCTGATTTTCCAGGGCGACGCGGGCACCACACGGGCTGGCCGTGCAAGCCGGCGGACAGGATTCGAGTTTTCCAATTACTACAAGCCCTACCGCTGGCTGACTGTTGATGCCGATATTTCCTTTGCCAAAGCGCGGTTTCGCAATGACGATCCCGTTGGAAGTCGGATTCCAGGCGCGGTGGAAGGTGTGGCATCTCTGGCGCTGTCGGTCGATGGTCTGGGACCTTACTTTGGCACCTTGCAAATGCGTTATTTTGGTCCGCGTCCGCTGCTTGAAAACAACTCGGTGCGGTCTAAAAGCACGGCAACACTTAGCGGAAGGATTGGCTATAAGTTCAACCCAAAGCTCAAACTTGAACTGGAAGGCTTTAACCTGACCAATCGCAGAGACTCAGCCATTGACTACTACTACGCCTCGCAACTGAAAGGCGAAACAGCAGCTGTCAGTGATATTCACTTCCATCCGATCGAGACGCGCTCGTTCAGGCTGACGTTGGTGGCAAATTTTTAAGTCTTTCCACGTCCAGTCAGGTTCCAAAACCGTTTAACTTAGCGGCTTCAGGTGAATACGTTGGCGCAATTCGTAGTTGAATCCAAGATATGCTCATCGACAGAGTTTGCTATTAAAATAGGAGCTGATAAAGTTTCACTTTTGGTTTGAACTTGAACCCAGTCTGTCATACGCGTGTTGCTGTGTTATTACGTGAGGCGCATCTGCCGCTGTCGGCAGACGCGCCCAACGCTTTTATTACAAATCCGATAGTGAACTCCGCGTGCGCAAAAGTCACTTCTTGACGTTTCGAAGCTGTTGATCGCTAAACGTCAGTCCGGCCGGACAGAACACTCTTTGTGCGCTGGTAAAAACCAAGTTCGTTGATGGTAACCACCGGGCGGTTGGCGGTGAATGTTTTTTCTATAGATGTCAGCTGGGCCGTCGCTAAGGTTGTCAGGCCACGCTTGGCGGCAGCCAGCCCCAGAACGGCAAACGGAAACGGATCAAGCTTGCCTGCCTCCCAGCCTGGTGAGTTGACCGCCAGAAAGTTCCATGCCCGGTCATAGTAAGCCGCGCACTCTGTCACACCAAACACCTGAGGGAACACCTGGCAAGAGGTGCCAGGGTAAAACGTTGTCTCGGTCTGGGTAGACAGATCAGCCATACGGAAAGCATTGCTTGTCGTACTGAACAAAGCCGTCATCGAGGTGGCGATATTCTTGGCAAATGAATCGTAATAAGCCGCATCGGCGGTATCTCCCCTTTCCCTGAGCATGGCTGCAAAGTCTCTCAAACCGCGATACACCTCAGAGTTGTCCATCAAGTAGCCGGCGTTGTTGGTTTGGTTGCGTGGTGCCTGAAAAACACTTGTCAAGCCATTGGGCTTGACCGCCAGCGCTATGTTGCGGTAGGCCATGTCCTTGAGCCTGGTTTTGTTTTTGTCCCACCATGCCCAGTTCTGGCTCGCCCGCAGATAGCGGGTGGCCAGCGTCAGCGTGGTGGCGGCATACGAGTCGTCAGAGTCTGACAGCACCAGGTTGAAGCTGCTGGTGTTGGCACGACCAAACGGAAATTGCACGTCCTTGATGCTCAGGTTGGGTTCGAGTTTGCTGATGTACAGGTCGAGGTAGCTGCGAATGTATTTGTCCAGATCAGGAGCGTCGAGGTACTGGACGATGGCAATCAGGCCGAGATTGGTGAAATACCAGTTTGACAATCCGTTTGGTGCAATTTCGTAGGCGCCTGCGTAAGCGCCGGTCGGAATGCGCAATGCCTTGATTTCAGCAACGGCATTGATGCCGCCCGTGGTAACAGGAACAGGGGCTGGTGGTGGCGCACAGGCATCAATGGTTTGGGCATGGCTGTTGTTCACGCCTCCCAGTATCGTTGCCGTCAGCGCAGCCGTGCCTAGAAAAAAATTGCGTCTTTGCATAAAAGTCCAATAAAAAATGGGGAAAACGTCTGTCAGACGATAAAGAGACAGCTGCACATTCGTGACCGATTCTTCGGTCAGAACACCCGGATCGACTGAATCGATCCGGCTGATTTTTCAATGCGCTTCCATCGCATGCCGTTAATGTCAACGCGATTGGCGTGCAGCAAACGCTATGTGGGCTAACGCACATAACGGTAGGAATTTGCCTACATGGGTTATAGCGTTTTGTGCGTAAAAGCTATGAACATTTGTAGGACCGCTCCTACGGTTATTTTTGTATGTTTTTATGGGAGTTTTCACTGTTATAAAAACATGGTTTCATTGGGCGAAATGCCTTTGAAAAAGCAACAATTTTTGTAAGTGTTTTCCTACAAATTCAAATCAGGATGCGTGGCAAAAATCTGGTGTTCATGTAGGACGTGGCTGACAAGAAAACGTATGTCTTTTCATGTAGCCTGTTGACGTTGACATTTGAATTTCACGCAACTTTTTGCCCCGGCTTTTCAAAATTCCTGTTTAAAAGTTACTCCGGTGTTTGATGTGTAACCGGCGGTGTACTGCAAACACACACAGTTTTACGAATCTTGTCGATTATTTGCAGCCGGGGGCAGCAATGCGAGGAGCAACTGCGTTGTAGTCGCTCGCTGACACAGTTTGGGTCAGTTTGACGATGCGTGACCGCTGGTTCACGGCTAAACATCACATAGGCTGTTTGCAAGGCTTCATCTTCCATGTGCTTGCCCAGAACCTTGCTTACAGGACTTCCCTGTGCCTTCTAAGAAATTCATGAAAAAAATTCAACTATCCGTGTTATCTACTTTTTGCCTGGTGGCTTGTGCGGTGTCAGCAAGCACATCCTGGGCGTCAACGGGTTCAGCCACCTTTAACGCTGGGGGACGAATCTATTCTGGCTTGTATTCCACCGCCGACAAACTCATTTCGGTTGATATTGACGGTCTGATTTACAAAGGACATTACGCTTCCAATGCAGAGGACAGCGGTGGGGCATCGCCTGGCGTCCCATCAGGCAAGTGGGGACGCGCTTTTCTGTTTGCGAGCAGCGCACAGGTTTTGAGGTGTGAGCTGGATGCCGGATTTCCAAAGTTCAGCGGCCAGTGTCAGGGCACCGACGGCCGCCAATTCAAGCTGAAACTTGGCGCGCAGCACAAAACAGCCTCGACGCCCCAACGCTCAATGACGAAACAGGGCGCTGTCATAAAGTAATGCGTCGTCACTGGTCTGTCGGCAGATATAAAGCAGGAACAGAAATTGCCGCCTCCCAAATACCTTGCACAGGCGAATCGGCTGGTGGCTGTCCTGCCGGCGGAACCTCGCGCCCTGTTACTTGAACACTGTGAGCTGGTAGACCTGCTGCGGCAAGACCTGTTGACACAAGCTGGGCAATGCGCAGAACACGCCTACTTTCCCATTGACAGTTTTGTTGCTGCCATTTTGAACCTGGAAGACACGGGCAGCGTGCAGGTCAGTTTGATAGGCAACGAAGGCATGGTCAACGTTTCGCTGGTATTGGGTATGCGTGTTGCGTCACTGACAAGCATGGTTCAGGGGGCGGGGAGGGCTTTTAAAATCCGGTATGTTGACCTGCAGACATTGCTCAACACCGACGCGTGTCTGCGTGATGTGCTGCACCGCTACATGGTGTGGCGAATGGATCAACTGGCACAAAACATGGCCTGTGCCGGTTGCCATACTGTCGAACAGCGCCTGGCTCGCTGGTTGCTGATGGCACGTGACCGCGCGCAATCAAACGAGCTTGTCCTCACCCACGAAGTGCTGGCTTTCATGCTGGGTGTTCGTCGGGAAAGCGTGACCCAGACAGCGAGTTCCATGCAAAAGCAGGGGCTGATCAGCTACAGCCGGGGCGACCTGATCCTGCTGGACGCACCCCGGCTGGAGGCCGTTGCCTGCAGTTGCTACCAGGCAGACCTCACGGCTTACGAAAGGGCATTGGGCACGCAGGTGACTGACTGAGTTTGCGACGCGGTCGGGTAGCGCTATGCTTGCGTAGCCTTTGCTATCGCACCATGTCTGCCTCCATTCGCCGCATCGCTCACCTCGACATGGACGCATTTTTTGCGTCCATTGAACTGCTGCGTTACCCACAGCTCAAGGGCTTGCCCGTGGTGATCGGTGGCGGGCGGCGCAAGGTGGATGATGCCTTGCTGGCTGTGCAGCCTGCGCGCGACCCGCGCTTTATTCCGGTGGCTGATTTCCCCTTGCTCAGGGACTATGTGGGGCGCGGCGTGATTACCACCGCCACTTATGCGGCGCGGCAGTTTGGTGTGGGTTCGGCCATGGGCATGATGAAGGCGGCCAAACTGTGCCCGCAGGCGATTGTGTTGCCTGTTGACTTTGAAGAGGTGCGCAAATACTCACGCCTTTTTAAAAGCACGATTCTTGACATCGCGCCGCTGATGGAAGACCGGGGTGTGGATGAGGTGTACATCGACTTCACCGACGTGCCGGGCGGCCAGCGCGAAGGCGGGCGCGTGCTGGCAAGGCTGATTCAAAAAGCCATCACCCAGGCCACCGGTTTGACCTGCTCGGTCGGCGTGGCCCCCAACAAGCTGCTGGCCAAAATGGCGAGCGAATTTAACAAGCCGAACGGTATTTCGGTGGTGTATGAAGACGATTTGCAAAGCAAAATCTGGCCGCTTGCCTGCCGCAAGATCAATGGCATTGGCCCCAAGGCGGATGAAAAGCTCCAGGGGCTGGGCATTCAAACCATTGGCAAGCTGGCCGCGCAAGACGTGTCTTTTTTAATCGCCAAATTCGGCAAAACCACAGGCGCGTGGATGCATGAGGTGGCCTGGGGCCGTGACGACCGCCCGGTGGTGACCAGTAGCGAGCCCGTCAGCATGAGCCGCGAAACCACGTTTGAACGTGACCTGCATGCGGTGCGTGACAAGGCGGCGCTGGGCGAGATATTTACCGACCTGTGCAGCAAGCTGGCTGCTGACTTGGCAAAGAAAGGCTACGCTGCCAAAACAATTGGCATCAAGCTGCGTTATGACGACTTCAAAATTGCCACCCGCGACCAGACACTGCAAGCCTACACCTTTGACGCAAAAACCATTCGGCAGGTGGCGGGCCAGTGTTTAAAGCGCATACCGCTGGGCAAAAAACTGCGCTTGCTTGGCGTGCGGGCCGGGACGTTAGAGAAGGCCGAAAATGTCGATAAAATCACTCAAAATGGCTCATTTAAGGCATCAAAAGTGCCTGTAGCCCAATCAATTCGGGCGCAAGCAGCTACTGAAAATATAGCAACTGATGCGCTGAATGATCAGCTTTTTTGACCTGCGGACTACTTCAGCGTGGCCAGGTAGGCAATCAGGTCTGCTCTCTCCTGCTCGCTCTCCATTAAAAAACCCATACGCTGACCGTTGACCAGGTCCTCCGGGTCACCCAGCCATTTGTTCAGGGTTTGCGGTGTCCAGCGCAGACGGGACGCTGCCAGTTCTGCCGAATACTTGTAGCCTGGCAAACTGCCCACCCTGCGCCCCATCACGCCACGATGTGCGGGGCCGATTTTGTTGCTGTCAATGTTGTGGCAGGCGGTGCAATGCTGCTGGTACAAGGCGCTGCCTTTTTGCGCATCACCGGGGGGTGGACTGATCCACTCGCGGGGAGCAGCAGGCTGCGCAATTGCAGGCGTCAGCCAACTCAAACTTGTCAAGATCAACAGATTGGTTACAAGTCGGATGTGCAAGGTCATGGTGGGCATCATGCGCATTAATACGTGACGTATTTCCGGATTGGATTCAAATTTGTTGTTAAAAAATAAATTTAAAAGGGTAAAAAACTTGAATCCATTGTTCTGATCAAGTCGTAATCAATGGGTATACATCTGATTACATACCCAACCATCGATTCAACAATTAATAGGAGCCCCATGAAAACAAAACTCGTCACCACATTAATCGCAGCCAGCGCGGCTGCTTTTTGCGCAGGCGCGCAGGCCGAGACCGGCAAACTGTTGCTGACTGGCGGCGTCAGCAGCATTGACGGTGCAGCCGGTGGCGGCCTGACCCCCTGGGCCGTGATTGGCAGCAACGCCACGGATGGCGAGATTGGCGGCTCGGCCTACATCAGCAATCTGGGCACCAAAGACTTTGGCTTTAATTTTTATGGCGCAGCGGTGGGTGTCAAAGACCGGTTTGAACTGTCTATCGGCCAGCAGGACATGGACACCCGCGCCACAGGCCCGGCCCTGGGCGTGCCCGGCCTGCGCCTGAAGCAGACCATCGTTGGTGCCAAAGTCAAGGTAGCAGGCGACGCGATTCTGGACAGCGACACCCTGATGCCGCAAATCGCGGTGGGTTTGCAGTACAAGACACTGGCAGGCAGCGGCCTGAACGCCACACTTGACGCGCTGGGTGCCAAGCGCAGCGGTGTTGACTTTTACGTTAGCGCGACAAAACTTTTTCTTGGTCAAAGTCTTTTGCTGAACGCCACCCTGCGTGCCACCAAGGCCAACCAGAACGGCTTGCTGGGTTACGGTGCTTCTCTGGGCGGCAGTGAAAACAGTTACAGCCTGCAGCCCGAGTTTTCCATCGGCTACCTGGTCAGCAAAAACGTGGTGGTGGGTGCTGAATACCGCACCATGCGTAACAAGCTGGTCAAGGCGGGCAATACGGCTTTTGCCACCAACACGGGGCCGCTGCGGTCTGAAGACTGGAAAGACATTTTCATTGCCTGGGCACCGACCAAGAACGTGTCGCTGACGCTGGCCTATGTTGACCTGGGTGTGGTGGTACCTGCCACCACGGCATCACGCAAGCAGCAAGGTGTTTACGTATCCGCCCAACTGGCCTTCTGATCCATTCAGGCACGCCCACTTATTATTTTCTTTCTGGAATCAACATGAAAAAATCTCTTGTTTCTATCGCGATTGCCGCATCAACGCTGTTGATGGCAGGTGCGTCTTTTGCCCAAACCATAACCCCCAAAGACGACCAGCTGTACAAAGCCTTTGGCGAAAAAACAGGCCTGGTGGCGCTCATGGACGACTTCATGGTCCGTCTTCTGGCCGACCCGCGTACGGGCCCACACTTCAAGCCCGCCAACCAGCAGCGTGTCAAGGAGCAACTGGTTGACCAGCTGTGTTCGCTGTCAGGTGGCCCATGTGTTTACAAAGGCGCTGACATGAAAAGCTCGCACGCCAATCTGGACATTAAAAAATCAGACTTTCATGCGCTGGTAGAAGTGCTACAGGTCAGCATGGACGCCAAGGGTATTCCGTTTCGCAGGCAGAACGAAATGCTGGCATTGCTGGCCCCGATGAACCGTGACATCATTACGCCAAAATAAGTCAACACCAGCCCAACACCACCAACCCGACACCATCATGAAACAGACCCTGCTTTTTGCCGCACTTTCAGCCACTTTGATGACGGCATCGTTCACCGCATCAGCCGGCAGCCTGTCGGTGTCGGTGCTGGACAAAGAAGGCAAGCCCGTACAGGACGCGGTGGTGGTGATCGTCCCAGCCAACAAAACCGTGCTCCCCAAAAAACCGCTGGCCACACAGGCCGTCGTCAACCAGGAAAAGATGCAGTTCATCCCCAGTGTGACGCTGGTACCCGTGGGTGCCAAAGTCAACTTTGTGAACAACGACCCGTGGGACCACCACGTCCGTTCATCACCCGCTGGCATGGGCCAGTTCAACACCACCAACGCAGGGTTTGAGCTGCGCCTGGAAGGCAAGTCAGAAGGCAAGCCAGCCAAAAGCAGCGAAGTGACGCTGGACAAGGCGGGGGTGCTGGGCGCCACGCTGCTGGGCTGCTTTATTCATGGCTCCATGCGTGGTTATGTGTATGCCAGTGAGTCTCCCTGGGCGGCTAAAACAGGTGCTGATGGCCTGGCCGTGTTTGACGACCTGCCTGACGGTGCCGCGCAAGTCAAGCTGTGGCAAGCTGACCAGCTGGTAGATGTACCTGCGCAAGCTGCCACCATTGGTGCTGCGCCAGCCAAAAGCAGCTTTCAGTTGACCGTGGTGCCGCGCAGACGCCGGGTTTGACGCGCTGTTGCCATAACAGGTAGGCTCGTGGTGCATTCGTCTATCTCATCTGATTGGAGCTACCCATGAAAAAATTACTTGTTCACGCGCTTGTTGTTGTGCCCTTGCTCTCACTGGGCTCGCCTGCTGTCACGCTGGCTGCCGACACCTCCCCTACTCCGGTAGAAAGCGCCAAACCCGACGATTTTGCTGTGGGTAAAAAAGCGGTTGATGCAAAAAATTGGACCGCTGCTGTTGACAGTTTTAAAAAAGCTGTCGTCGCCAACCCCCAAAACCCGGACGCCCACAACATGCTGGGCTACGCCTACCGGGCGCTCGGCAAATTTGACGAGTCTTTTGCTGCCTACGACAAGGCTTTGGCCATTGACCCCAAGCACAAAGGTGCGCTTGAATATTCAGGCATGGGTTATCTGAAGACCAACCAGAAAGCGAAAGCTGAAGCACAACTGCTCAGGCTGACAGCCATTTGTGCAGGCTGCCCAGAAACGAAAAGCCTGGCCAAAGCAGTGGCCGACTACAAACCAGGCGCTGTCATTTCGACTTACTGACGCGCCGTTCGTACGCTGAAAGGCGACTGCATCGGGTGGCTGCATCGAAACGGGTTGATGTCCAGCCCACCGCGCCGGGTGTAGCGGGCATACACCGACAGCTTGATGGGTTTGCAGCGCGTCCACACGTCCATAAAAATACGCTCCACACACTGCTCATGAAACTCGTGGTGGTTGCGGTAGCTGACCAGGTATTGCAGCAGGCCCTCTTGGTTAATTTGCGGGCCTGTGTAGGCAATCTGCACGCTGCCCCAGTCGGGCTGGCCCGTGACCAGGCAATTGCTTTTGAGCAGATTGCTGGTCAATGTTTCGGTCACGGGTGTTTCTTCAAATTCGGCAAACAGCAGCTCGGGTGCGGGCGTGTAGTGCATGCACGCCACGTCCAGTCGGTCCAGGTTCAGGCCATCCATTTCATGAATCGGCTCGCGGTCAAACAGCTCGGGGCCGATGGTCTTGATGCCGATGCCGCTGCCTGCGACAGCGCTGATGTCGGCGCGGATACGCTCGCGCACATCGCGTGCATCTTCAAAACGGGTGTTGGTAAAGCTGTTCAGGTACAGCTTGAAAGACTTGCTCTCAACAATATGTGGCGATTCACACGGCACGGTGATGTGGGCCAGCGCCACCTGCGGCTTGCCGCGCAGGTTTAGCCAGCTCAGCTCGTAGGCGGTCCACATGTCGGCACCAAAAAATGGCGGTGTGCCTGCAACACCCAGCTCTGCCCGCTTGTCAGCGCGCGGTATGGGGAACAGCAACGACGCGTCGTACTGGTCAATGTAGGCAGCGGGTTTGCCAAGCTGTGATTGTTCTGGGGTGTTCATGTCGTGCCTTCTTGCTGCTTGACTTGTTGGTTGGTAGCCTTGAAGTGAGGCACCATGTGTACCAGCAAATGTTCAACCACCCCAGGCGGCAAGTCATGGCCCATGCCGTCAATGCCTACCAGGCACGCACCGGATATACGTTGCTCTGTGTCTTGCCCGCAGGCAAACGGCACCAGTGGGTCGGCCTTACCGTGCAATACCAGCGTGGGCACAGCTACTTTTGACAGCTCTGCCGCGCGCGTGCTATCAGCCATGATGGCCACCATTTGCCGTGCAATACCCGGCGGGTTAAAGCTGCGCTCAGTGGCCAGGGTCACACGTTCGCGCAGAAAGGCATCGTCCATCGGGAAGCCCGGGCTGCCAATGGCCTTGAACAGTTTGACCGAATGATCAATCGCAGCCTGTTTGCCCTTGCCCGCCGGGCGGCTCAGCAATTGACGCGTGACGGCAGGGGTAGCCGCCGGCAGGCCACGCGCACCGCTGGAACTCATGATGCTGGTCAAGCTCAATGCGCGCTCAGGGGCCAGCAACACTGCCCGCTGCGCCACCATGCCGCCCATGCTCACGCCCACAATATGCGCCTTGTCAATCTGCAACGCATCCAGCACACCCAGCGCATCGAGTGCCATGTCATGCACGCTGTAGGGCGGCTTGATGGACAGGCCCAGCTTGTATTTAAGGCCTTGCCAGATCAGGTTGGGCATGCCCAGCGTGTCAAACTTCTGGCTCAGCCCACTGTCGCGGTTGTCAAAACGAATCACCCTGAAACCGGCATTCATCAGCTCGCGCACCAGGCCCGGTGGCCAGGCAATCAGCTGCATGCCCAGGCCCATGATGAGCAGCACCACTGGCAGGTGAGTTGCCTCAGGAGACGAATCATCAACTTCGATGTCAATGTTATTTGCTCTTATTTTCATAGCTGCTTACGCCCGAATTTATTGGGCTAGAGGGTTAATTAATAGGTAAATAGCGTTAAAAATGCATCGAAATCAGGCAAATTCATGCTGCCGCAGCCATTTGGTGGCAATCCATTTCTCGCCCGCCACCACCGGCGCACCGCCATGCAACAGCAGGCTGGACGGCAGCGGTTCAGGGTAGCTGAAAAAAACCGCCTGGCCGCGCTTGGGTGCCACCTGCAAGTCCAGGTCAGGGAAGACGGTGGCCCCGCCCGCCTCGGGCTCGGCCAGGTACATGATAAGCGTCGCCACGCGCTGGCCACCACGCGCCAGCAAGGCGGGCGTTCCCGCTTGCAGGGGGTCAAAGTAATCGTGATGCGGCAGGTACTGCGCACCCCTGCGGTAACGCAGCACTTGCAGGCCTTCACCGTTTTTAACCGGCCAGTGCAGCAGCCTGGCAATGCG
>JANOWR010000099.1:0-1982 GCA_031417995.1 Polaromonas sp.
CGGCACCGCAAAACCCGCCTTCGGCCGTTCAATCAAATGGCGGGGCACGTGCTTGTAAAGCAATTCGCGCAGAACCCACTTGCCCGTGTGGTTGCGGATTTTCATGCTTACCGGCAAACGCCAAGCAAGCTCGGCCACCCGGTGGTCCAGAAAAGGTACCCGTGTTTCAAGGCTGGTGGCCATGGCTGCCCTGTCTACCTTGCACAAAATGTCGTCGGGCAGGTAAGTCATGGTGTCGCGATACATCATGCGCAGCTGGTCACTTTCGGCGGCGGCAGGGGGCAAGCTGTCTTCCAGTGGGCTGCTCGGCTCCTGCACGGGCAGGCCACCTTCGCCTATGACCAGACTGCCTGGGTCTTCCCATTCAGAAACCAAACTCAAATAAAAACCGTCCATGTCGTGAACGGCCTTCAAGCGGGCAGCCAATTTGTGCAGCTTGTCACCCACTCGTGCCACACCACCCGTGCCCGCACCTGCACCCAGCGCCTTCCCCAGTGTGTCCCAAGCATGCACGGGAAGCGCGGCAATACCGCTGCCCAGCAACTGCCTTGCTGCCGGCGGCATCCAAGCCACACGGCGCCAGATGCGGGGCCCCCAAAAGTATCGGTTGTAGCCCCCAAACAGCTCATCACCCGCATCACCCGAAAGCGCCACTGTGACGTGCTGGCGCGCAGCTTGGCACACCAGGTGGGTGGGGATCTGAGAAGAATCGGCAAAGGGTTCGTCGTACATCTGCGGCAGACGTGGCACTACGCCTTGTGCCATCTGCGCAGACACCCGCATCTCGTGGTGTTCGGTGCCCAGATGCTGGGCCACGGCCAACGCGTGCGGGGCCTCATCGAAGCCCTGCTCGTCAAAGCCAATGGTAAAAGTCTTGACAGGGCGCGAAGACTGTCGCTGCATCAACGCAACGATGGCAGAAGAGTCAACCCCGCCAGACAAAAATGCACCCAACGGAACATCGGCCCTGCACTGCAGACTCACCGCTTCGGTAAGCCTTTCATCCAGCAAACGCAGCGCCTCGCCATCGTCAACTACCGGGTTGCGCGCCCCAGCCTGAACCACATCGTTCAACGACCACCAACGCTGCACCGAAACACTACCATGTGCCTGCCCGGGCCGCAGCGGTTGCGCTGGCGCACCAGCCGGCGGCCTACCCTGCACCATCAGCAAACAGCCGGGTTCCAGCTTAAAGACACCCTGATAAATACTTCGTGGCGAAGGTACATACATGAAACGCATGTACTGGGCCAGAGCCAGGCGGCAAACCGGACTGTTAAATCCGGGAAAAACGCGCAGCGCCTTCAGCTCAGATCCAAATACAAAGGACTTTGCGCCCACCAGACCGGTCCATCCGTAATAAAGAGGCTTCTCGCCAAAACGGTCGCGCGCCAGATACAGGCTGCGCTCATGTTTGTCCCACAGCGCGATGGCGAACATGCCCACCGTCTTCTGCAACGTCTCTTCTATACCCCAATGCTCAATGGCCGCCAACAAGGTCTCGGTATCCGAGTGTCCACGCCAAACTGGCACTGTCGCAACTGATTCCAGCTCCAGCCGAATCTCAAGGTGGTTATAGACCTCGCCGTTGAACGCCATTACGAAGCGGCCACTGGCTGATTGCATAGGCTGGTGACCCGCCGGGGACAGGTCAATGATCGAAAGGCGGCGGTGGCCGAATGCAACGCCCGCCTGCGCATCGACCCAGACACCGGCGTCATCCGGGCCGCGATGCTGAATGGCAAGGGCCATGCTCGCAGCTACGCTCTCCAGCTGGCAAGCAGAGTCAGCAGCGGCCTTTAAAAACCCTGCAAATCCACACATACTAGATCGAAATAATACAGCGGCGACATATACAAAGTATGTAAAATTCCATCATGTCATCAAACGATACACAGACACCAACTGCTTAGCAAGACTCTCAAAACTAAAATCCTGGACACGTTTATAGCCAAGCGCTAAACGACTGTCGCGCCCTTGCC
>JANOWR010000100.1:0-10372 GCA_031417995.1 Polaromonas sp.
AAAATGATGTCATGCTCAAGCGCCCGTACATCAAGCCCGAATGGGTTTTACTGGCGCTGTCGAACCCCGTGAAGCGAGAAGTGCAACCCAGCGATGGCCGAATCCGCCACTGGGTTTGGATCGACGAGCTAGCCCGTTACCTGCGTGTCGTCACCCTAGAAGATGGCATAACCGTGCACAATGCATTTCCTGACCGGAGATTCTCACCATGAAGATTTCGTACGACAAAGCCACTGACTCGCTCTACATCCATCTTGCTGATCGCGCATCAGTTGATTCAGACGAAGTTAAAGACGGTGTGGTGCTCGACTTCGATGCCAACGGCGCATTGGTAGGCATTGACGTGCAACATGCCAGCGAACGTGCGGATATTCACAATCTCTCGATTTCAAAGTTGCCGTTCGGGGAATTGCTTGCAGCATGAGCGATTGCGTGATCTGCTTGAATGAATTTTTAATTGGAGTCTGACCCCAATTCCCTCATTGTTGCGATCGTTTTGCTGGATGCGAAGAAAGAGGGCTTGATGCCTTTGAAATATAGGAAAGCAGCGTGAACGATTGGGTTGTTGGTTTGAATGGATTCTTAATTGCAGTCTGACCCCAATTCAGACCCCAATTCATTCCTAACTAAAAATGTCGCATGATCGAATCGAGTGGATTTAAAAGAGGGAGTAAAAATTGTTTTCTCGCGTATCCAAGCCAAAAAAGGTGAACCATCGAGAGAAGGCGCGAATTAACTTGCGCAACAGATTGAAGGTGGCGCAAATAAAATCGTCGCTCGCTCAAACCAATCTGGCTGATTTGGTTTGTGGAATTCCGCTTGTCGATAATCCTTACATTGACAAGGACTATGTTGGCCTTGTCAATAGATTGAGAGCCGATCTAACGGAATTACATCCCTATATTCAGGCATCGATTGGGGCCGACTCCAGCATTCCTGCCTCTGCGGTTTTTCCTTTTCTCGCCCGAAAATTTCTTGAACTTTCCTTGACCGCGCTGTTAACCCGTATCGACCCACTTAGAGTGATAGCGGCGAGAAAGAATCAACTCGACGCATCCTTCGAACCAGGTCGACAAAACTCTTCGTCCGTGGCATGGTCGGGCGACCTACTTCCGAATGAAAAGACTCCAGGCTCACCCATTTGGGATTCGATTAACCTTAAAAAAGGAGTCGAGCGAAGCCTTCTAGGATGGCATATCAGTGCAGTCGCTATTTCCGATGGATTGCGATGGCTTTCTGATGAGAAAGACTCTGGATCGTTGTGGCTTAGAGAACTAAGCGCTCAAGATAATCCACTTGACTGGATCAGAGGTCGGCTGGGGCGGCTGTACAGCATCTTGTCCAAAGGCGTGCATGCAGAGTATTTGCTTGATGACGGCACCGCATTTGACCAAGCATCGGTCCAGCAACATATGCATGATTGCTACATGCTAGTCCTTCTTCTTGCGACAGCAACTCACAGGAGCCCATTGTTTTTGAGATCAATCCCACATGAGAGAGCATTGGCAACCCTCCGACGCTATGAACAACAAATAAACTCAAATGCAAATGCAAACCACAACACCTAACGAAGATATTGGGATCAGGCTCGCGGCCGAAGAGTTTACTGAATCCGAGTTTAGTCGGTATCATTTTTTCTCAAAAACCGATGAGCAAGTCATACGACGCTTAATGGTTGCGGGTCCTGTATTACTCAGGGGTCCTCGAGGAAGCGGGAAAAGCGCATATATGCTCGCGGCACATCACCGGATAAAGACTGAGGAAGTTACTTCGTTCTCGGTCTATGTGAGCTTGCGCCACTTTCCCTTGCTAGCCGCTCCAGCGGATGAATATATTAGGGTTCTAGTTCCATACGTTGCAGAGCACATTCGCAAAGAAGCGGCAGCTAGAAAAATGCCCCTTCCAAAGAATTTCGAGCAAGTGGATTCAATTAGCGATTTGAAAGAGGCTCTAGGCGAGCTAGGCACGGTATTGCAGCGTCGAATTGTCTTAATGTTTGATGACGTTGCACATATTGGGAGAGAAACATCACTAGCCGGTTTTTTCGATTTCTTTAGAACCATATCTTCAAGCGTTGTTTCCTGTAAAGCTGCCATATATCCGGGCGTTACGAAATTTGGTGCTAGATTTGATTTCTATAGCGATGCCACAGTAGTTGAAGCACAGCGTGACGAGCGTTCTCCAGATTTTTCAGAGTTCTTTACCCATTTATTAAAGGCTCGTTATCCACAAATACTGGACAAAACAGACGCCAAATTAACCGATGCCTTAGGAGAGCTTGTTGGACGATCTGTTCTCGGAAACGTCAGAGCTTTTAACGCCGTATGCCTGCAATTAGATAGTTATTCAGCAATTAATATTCATAGAGTAGGCGACAGTCTGAAGTGGTTGGCCAGTAACTATCTATATCCAGCTCTAGAAGAACTCCGCACCAAGCTAGGTGCCTATACCCCAATGTTGGAAATTGCCGAGGACATCGCACAAATAATTTTCACAGACTGCGGTAAACGCAAAGTAAATTCGATGGTCGTGCATAGAGATCACGTACAACGCATTGGTAAAGTTTTTGAAATTTTGGAGTACACAGGTTTTATTGCAAAGCGAGAGGCCTCTCGATCATTGGCGAAAAGTGGAACGGGACGAGGGCCACGTTACGCCATGAGCTTGGGGCCATTGTTTGAGAAGATTCATGGGGGCACTATGTCATATGAATTAATCGCGTCCTTCCTCCGCATCAGTGTTGCGAATGAGGAGATGGTGGAGTACGCGCCATCTTCGGAGTTGAGCGGGTTCAGCTACCCAGAACCAGAAATTGAAGTTCCACTAGATATTCTCAAGCTACCGATCGAAAGACTGGAAACCGGTCAAGCCATACCGTACGGGCTAACACCACTGATGATTACCGCATTGGCTAATGGTGGCTACAAAACCGTAGAGGATGTTGTGAAGGTACCCATGGAAAAGTTGAAGGAGCTACCTCATATCTGGGATGCAAAAGCCCGTCGCATTCGAAATGCCGTCGAACAGGCTATTTGGATGTAAGTTTGATCCTGAACGAAGAATTGGGGTCAGACTCAAATAGAACATTTGGGGCCAGTCTCCAATTAATCTCCCGACGCTGTCAATGCAAGAGCTGCTTGCGCCCGTCTTTATTGGTTTCTGGCTATTTTTGATGGTGGAAATTGCCAGTTTTGACGTCAAAAGACCGACTTAAGGCAGGTTCAGGTTCAAAAAAAATTCCTGAAATGCCATTTTTGGCCTGTTTTTACCTATGTTTAGGCCTTCAGACCAATGCATATGTGCGCAAGCAGCTATGAAACTAGGAGCAGCTGAATTGGAAGTTGTCCCCGTTTTAGGCAGGGTAATCAGGCAAGCCTTACATTCCAACGCACCAGCCACCAGCTAGACAGTATGAGCGAATCCCTGCACATCGTCTGCCCCCAGTGCCAAACCACCAACCGCGTGCATGCAGACCAGTTTGCCAGCGCGCCCGACTGCGGGCAGTGCAAGCAGCTGCTATTTAACAGGTCGGTTTTGGACTAAATCCGAATGATGGGCAGGTAGCTGCCTTTCACCACACCCAACAGACTCAAACACGCCAGCACTGCAAGCAGTACAAACAAGATGCGAATGATCAACCCGAATGGGGCTGGGAGTGGCAGCATCATCACCAGCCAGTAAATCAGACCTAAAACGATGAGATAGATGATGAGGGAAACAATGATCGACATGGTCTTCTTTCAGTTGAGGTAGAAATGTTTAAGGGTGATCTTAAGCGGTTACCTTGGTCTTGCATTCCAGCGCACCCACCTCAAGCTAAGCCGTATGAGCGAACCCCTGCACATCGTCTGCCCCCACTGCCACACCACCAACCGCGTGCGCGCGGACCAGCTTGCCAGCGCGCCCGACTGTGGGCAATGCAAGCAGCCGCTGTTCACTGGCAAGCCGGTTGACTTGGCCGAGGCTGCATTTGACAAGCACCTGCAACGCAACCAGATCCCGCTGCTGGTGGACTTTTGGGCGCCGTGGTGCGGCCCGTGCCGCCAAATGGCGCCGGGCTACGTGCAGGCGGCAGCCCAGCTGGAACCCCGCGTACGCGTGGCCAAGGTGGACACCGAGGCGCAGCAGGCGCTGGGGTCGCGCTACCAGATCCGCAGCATTCCGACCCTGGCGCTGTTCGTCAATGGCCGCGAGGTAGCCCGTCAGGCCGGCGCCATGAGCGCCAGCGACATCGTGCGCTGGACGCGGCAGAACATACCTGGCTAACGGTTTGCTGCAGTTGTTGCAGTTGTTGCAGTTGTTGCAGCATCGTCTGCTTATGTCGTTGGCCGGATGCTGATTTGCTCCACGAAAATCGGGGTTGCTTCAAACTCCAATTGATTTCAGACTTGCTTTGCTTGGGTGCCGTGATTGACAATGCATTTGTGGCTAAAACCATCAACAGGAGACTTAAATGAACTCTGGACTCATCTCAATACAAACAGCGCAATACCAGCCCGACTACAAACTGCATATTCACTTTAACGACGGCGCAGACAAAACAGTAGATTTCAAACCATTTTTAAGCCAATCTCAGCACCCTGGGATTCGTGCTTTTTTGCAGCCTGAAAAGTTTCAAAGCTTTCGCTTGGAGCATGGTGATTTGGTGTGGGGTGACTACGATTTGTGCTTTCCGGTGGCTGATTTGTACCGAGGTCAAATTTAAATCAGGTGATGTATGGCGAATGTCCCTAAAACCTATAAATCCGACGCTTTTGAGGCCATTCATTCCTCGGCAAGCGCACTACACAAAATCGGCGCGATTGATCAAGCCGCCCTGCAGAAGTTTGATGCAGCTGCGTTAAAGAATATGCCGCAACGAAACCTCCTAACGCCATCCCCCAAAGAGCTACAAAAAGCGTTGGCGCAATCCGCAAAACAAGCTGAAGCACTCGCTGCAGCCTATGGTGTGAAGGTGCCGTATGCCAGGGCGACAGTCTCCCGTACTGCACCAGCTCAGCGCTGATTGAATTTACTTAGCGAAAAACGGAGACAGACTCGAATTAACTCGCTCTTGCTATTTAATTCGTAGCTGCTCTCGCTCGTATTGATTGGATTGTGGCTACTTTTAATGGTGTAAGTAGCCGGTTTTGACGTCAAAAGTCCGACTTGGGACAGGTTCAGATTCGAAAAGCCTTGAAATGCCGTTTTTGGCCTGGTTTCAGCTACCTTTTAGGCCTTCATGCCAATAGATATGTGTGCTAACAGCTATGGAAATAGGAGCGTGAGCCTGCTGGCTTGGGTGCGCGTTGAGGTTGCAGTCGGCGTAAGCTGATTAAGAGCCACTGTTACTGAATTTGCTTCAGCAATTTGCCAAAAATGCTGTTGATGATCTCTCCCAATGGATCGTTTTGCGGTTGCGGCTGCTGGCCTTCTGGAAACGGCTGAGGCGGCGACGGTATTCTGCGCGGGATGTCGAACTGGGCATTGGCGTCAAGCCAGCGGTTGCGAAACGCGCCCTGAAACACATCCCCAACGATGGGCAGCGCACTGCGGGCGCCTTGTCCCCAGGAGCCCATGGTGTCGCTGTTGTCGTTAAAACCCACGCGCGCGCCGGCCACCAGCTGGGGGTTCATCATGATGAACCATCCATCGGTGTTGTCCTGTGTGGTACCGGTTTTTCCGGCCACATCGGCCTGGATGCCATAGCGCTGGCGAATCGCGCTGCCGGTTCCCTGGTCAATCACGCCGCGCATCGCGTCCACCAGCACCAAAGAAGTGGCGCGCGGCATGGCCAGTGCTGACTCACGCACTGGCGCAAATGCTTCAAGCAAATTGCCGTTGCGGTCTTCGACGCTGGCCACCAGAAAAGGCGTTTGGTAAGCACCGCCGTTGGCAATGGTGCCGTAGGCGGTCACCATTTCCAGCAGTGTCACCGGGCTGGTGCCCAGCGCCAGCGACGGCACCAGGTCAAGCTTGCTTTGCCTGACCCCAAGGGCCTGGGCTAGAGCCCCCACGCTGTCAGGTCCGATTTTTTGAACCAGTTGGGCGGTAATGGTGTTTTTGGAATAAGCCAGGCCATCGCGCAGACTGGTGGGCTGATAGGTAGGCGGCGTGTCATCGCTGGGTGACCACACATCGCCGCCGCCAGAAGTGATGGCCACCGGCTGGTCGATAAAGGTGTAGTCGGGGCTTAGGCCCTGCATGAACGCTGCGCCGTAAACGAAAGGCTTGAAAGTTGAGCCTGGCTGGCGGCGCGCCTGGCTGACGTGGTCAAACTGTTCTTGCGCAAAATCACGGCTGCCCACCCAGGCGCGAATTCCGCCACTGCGCGGGTCCATTGCCAAAAAGCCGGCTTGAAGCACCGGCGGGTCGCCTTTAGTCTTGCGCTGCCGGTCGGCCAGCTTTTGCAATTGCGCAAGCTGCCGGGTCACCGCCTGGTTGGCCAGCTTTTGAATGTTGGCGTCCAGCGTGGTGCGCACTCGCAGACCATCGGCATGAATGTTGTAACCTTTGCTGTCTGCCCAGCCAACCAACCATTTGCGCAGATACTGCGCCACATGAGGCGCTGGGCCAATCGGCTCGACCTGACGTTCGAAGTCAAGCCGCAGCGGCCGCTTGTTCAACGCTTCCAGGCGAGCCGGATCCAGCTTGCCATGCTTGGCCATTTGCGCCAGCACCAGGTTACGTCTTTTGAGCGACCGCTCCGGATTTTGCACCGGGTTGTAATAACTGGTGCCTTTGAGCATGCCAATCAGCGTGGCGCTTTCCAGCACATCGAGCTTGTCGGCAGACTTGTCGAAATAAGTTCGGGCGCCCATTTCAATGCCGAAGGCGTTATACAAAAAAGGCACGGTGTTGAGGTATGTTTCAAGAATCTCGGCCTTGGAATAAACCGCCTCGATTTTCAGCGCGGTGATCGCTTCCTTGACTTTGCGCGTGATGGTGGCAGCACGGCCAATTTCTTCAGGGTACAGGTTGCGCGCCAGTTGCTGGGTGATGGTTGAGCCACCCTGTAGTTCACCCGACAAGGTGCTGACCAACGCCCCCAGAGTCCGGCGAAAGTCAATCCCATGATGGCTGTAGAAGCGATGGTCTTCAGTCGCAATGAGCGCATTGACGACATTGGGCGATATTTTGTTTAGCGCCACCCATGCCCGGTTGATGCGCCGGTATTCGGCCAACACAGAGCCGTCAGACGCCAATAGTACCGACGGCTGTTCAGACTTGGCTTTGCGCAGGTCGCCGACACCAGGCGTGAATGGAATCAGTACCAGCACATAGAGCAGCACCAGCGCCGGCAGCGCCAAGGCCGCCCGAACGGGATAGCGTTTGACAAGGCTGACGAGGCGGTGAAACTGAAAGGCGGCAAACCCGGTAATACGCTGGATGATTGGGGGCATGCACACAGTTTAAAGCGGCGTCGTGTGCGGCAGGCGCAACCGACAGGTGCGACACCAGCGACAAGACGGGTAGCATTGGCTGATGCAAATTCAACCCGACTACAGCGCTGCGGCTGACCGCAACAAGCAGGCCATTCTGGATGTGCTGGTGGGCCTTGTGCCAGCGCTAGGCAACGCGCTTGAAATTGCTTCAGGCACCGGCCAGCATGTGGCCTGCTTTGCGTCTGGCCTGCCGGGGTGGACGTGGCAGCCCAGCGATGCACAGCCAGACGGGTTTGCGTCAATCAACGCCTGGGGCGCTGAGCAAGGCGTGCGCAACGTGCGTCCACCGGTGGTGATTGACGTGATGGCACCCATCTGGTTGCCTGGCCAGCAGCTTTTTGACTTGATTTACTGCGCCAACATGCTGCATATCGCCCCATGGGCCACCTGCGCTGCACTGATGCGCGGCAGCGCGCAGCACCTTGTGGCTGGCGGCCAGCTTATTACCTATGGCCCCTATCTTGAAGAAGGCGTACCTACGTCACCGGGCAACCTGGCGTTTGACGAAAGCTTGCGCGAACGCAACCCAGCCTGGGGCATTCGCCGTCTTGAAGATGTGGCCCTGGAAGCGACGAAAGCCGGGTTGAAACTGATTGCAAGACATGCCATGCCCGCCAATAATTTGCTGCTGGTATGGGCGCGCCAGCAACCCTCTGAATGAAACCGGATTGGGAAAGTGAAACCCCGGTCTGGGCACAGCCGGTGTAACCTCCAGGCTAGCCAAGTCACATCAAACACACCATGCCTGCCCACTACCATCACATCACGCAGTTCCCAGCACTTTTTGCGATGGCGATTGCGCTAGCCGCTGGCAGCAGCCAAGCCCAACCCATCGACGAAGTCCCCTTCATCACCTCCCCCGACAACGTCACGCTTGAGATGTTGAACGCCGCTGGCGTGAAGCGCGGTGACCACGTGATTGACCTGGGCTCAGGTGACGGGCGGATTGTGATTCTGGCTGCGAAGCGGTTTGAGGCCACCGGGCTGGGGGTGGAGATTGACCCGCGTCTGGTCGAACTCAGCAAAACCAATGCGCGCAATGCGGGTGTGGCTGACAAGGTTGAATTTCGGGAACAGGATCTGTTCAAGACCGACCTGGCAGCGGCCACTGTGGTCACGATGTATTTATTGCCTGAGGTGAACCTGCAATTGCGCCCTTCCCTCTTGGGCCTCAAGCCCGGCACGCGCATCGTGTCGCATGACTGGGACATGGGCGACTGGAAGCCTGACCGCACAACCGTGGTGCCTGTGCCCAACAAGGTGGTGGGGTTTGAGAAATCAAGCAAGATTCATTTGTGGACAGTACCTGCGCGGGTTGATGGCCTGTGGTGCGCGGCTGGGCTGCTGCGCGGGGCCAGCATTCGCCTGACGCAAAAATTCCAGACCTTTGAAGGCACGTTGGGCTGGCGTGACCGCACGCGTGACCTGGTGGGCACCATCAACGGCACTGAGCTGCGCGTACCCGCAGGTAGCAGCGGCGAGCTGGTGTTGCAGGCCCTTGACAACACGCTGCGTATCACCACAGCGCAGGGCAACCTGGCGTTGGTGCAAGGGCAGACATTTACGCGCGCTACCGGGGCTTCCTGCAGTTAGTCTGAACCGGAAAAAGCTGATTGCTACAGCGCTTTGCCCAAGCGCCCCACGCCTTCCACAATCTTGTCCACACCCGCAGTCGCAAAACTGAGCCTGAAAGTTGCCATATCAGGATTGGCCGCATAAAACGGTGCGCCGGGTACAAAGGCGACGCCTTGCTCGATCGCGCGCTTGGCAAATTCGCCTGCGTCTTTGACTTTGCCGCCCTTGCCTGTCAGGCGCGCCCAAAAGAACAGGCCGCCTTGCGGCTGCGTGAACTCCACCGCATCGCCCAGCTCGCGGCGCAAGGCTTCACCCATGGCTTTGGCGCGTTCGGCGTAGGTTTTGCGCACGTTGGCAAGCGTAGCGGGCATGCGGCCTGCTTTCAGGTATTGCGCAGCTGTGGCCTGGGCGAAGGTGCTGGTGTGGGCGTCGCTGAACTGTTTGCACATGGTGGCTTTGGCCAACAGCTCGGGCTGGGCCACCATCCAGCCGACGCGCAGACCGGGGGACAACACTTTTGAGAGTGACCCGCAGTAGGCGATCAGGTCACGGCTGCCCGGCACGCCGCTGCTGAGCGCGAGCAATGACGGCGGCGGCGGCTCGTTAAAGTACAGGTCGCCGTAGGGGTCGTCCTCAACCATCAATGTGTTGTATT
Organism: Polaromonas sp.; assembly: GCA_031417995.1. Taxonomy (GTDB): domain Bacteria; phylum Pseudomonadota; class Gammaproteobacteria; order Burkholderiales; family Burkholderiaceae_C; genus Polaromonas. The sequence goes on from JANOWR010000100.1 coordinate 9,655, forward strand.
TGACGGCTAACGCCAACACTTTTTTGCGGCGCTCCAGGCTCAGCAGTGCGCCGCTGGGGTTGCCGAAGGTAGGGATCAGATACACAAACTTGGGTTTGTGCTCGGCCATCAGTTTTTCAAGCTCGTCAGTTTTAACTCCATGGCCGTCGCACGGTGCGCTGATCAGTTCGGCCCCGTAAAGGCGAAAGCACTGGATGGTCGCCAAAAACGTGGGGCCTTCGACAATGACTTTGTCGCCTGGCGAAATCATGGTTTTGCCCAGCAGGTCAAGCGCTTGCTGACTGCCCGTGGTGACGATCAATTCATCAGCCGTTAGTGACACGCCCTTTGTGCCCATGAAGCTGGCCAGCTGGTCTCGCAGCGGGCCAAAGCCTTCGGTGGCCCCGTACTGCAGTGCAGCGCCCGGGTCTTCCGTCAGGGCTTTGCCAGATGCCTCCTGGATGCCCGCCACATCAAACATGGCGGGGTCTGGAAAGCCACCCGCAAAGCTGATGATGCCGGGCTTGCCCAGCAGTTTAAAAAGCTCGCGGATGGCTGAGGTTTCGACGTTGTTCAGGCGGGAGGCGAATTGAAGGGGCATGTAAAAATGGCTTTATGAAAAAAGAAAATATTGCGCCGTTTTTTGCCACCCTGAAGGCAGCCAATCCACAGCCTGTGACTGAACTTGAATATACCAGCGTGTTTGAATTGCTGACAGCCGTGCTGCTGTCTGCCCAGG
>JANOWR010000101.1:0-3718 GCA_031417995.1 Polaromonas sp.
TAGGGTGCTGGCGTCCTGTGTAGCGTGCGACTGCGCGACACAGGTGGCGAGACTCAAATCAGACCGCTAAACATGTAGATCTGCCCGAAGAAGGCTTGCGGACGGGGGTTCAAATCCCCCCAGCTCCACCAAACCGTAAAAAGCCGCTGAAATTCACGTTTCAGCGGCTTTTTTATGCCTTTTACACTATCATTCATGCCTCTAGCCCAATAGATTCGGGCGCAAGCAGCTACTAAAATAATAGCAAGCAAACTGCCCTTGACGTATCATTGCTTTGCCCCCAAAGCCAGCGCCGCAGCTTTCGATGCCGCCAGCGCCTGTACGTCCGGCGCAGCCTGCGTGGGCCAGCCTGCCAAATGCTGGGCGCTGATGCCTGTGAGTGCGGTTATCCACGCCGCGCTGTCATTCAGACACGGGATGTAGCTGAACTTTTCGCCGCCTGCGTGCAAAAAGGCTTCTCGTGCTTCCATGCTGATTTCTTCAAGTGTTTCCAGGCAGTCGCCGGTAAAACCGGGGCAGACGACATCGACGCTTTTCACACCTTCATCGGCCAGCTTGATCAGTGTCGGTTCGGTATATGGCTCCAGCCATTTGGCTTTGCCAAAGCGTGATTGGAACGTGACCTGATAGCGGTCTTTGCTAAGGCCCAGTTTTTCTGCCACCAGGCGTGCCGTTTTGTAGCATTCGCAGTGGTAGGGGTCGCCCAGCTGCAGGGTGCGTTCGGGCACGCCATGAAAGCTCATGACCAGCTTGTCAGCCTGGCCGTTAGCCGCCCAGTAGGTTTGAATCGACGCGGCCAGCGCGGCAATATAACCAGAGTCATCGTGGTAATGGTTGACGAACCTGAACTCGGGCAGCCTGCGCACTTTGGTGGCCCAGGCATAGACCGCGTCAAACACGCTGGCGGTGGTTGTGGCGCTGTACTGGGGGTAGGCGGGCATGATCAACACCCGGGTCACGCCATCGGCTTTGAGCGCATCTAGCTGCGCTGCTATCGACGGGTTGCCGTAACGCATGGCGTAGCGAACCTGCACCTGGTGACTCAGCGATTGCAGTTCAGTGCCCAGCAACCTCGCTTGCTTTTCTGTCCACACTCTTAAGGGTGAGCCCTCGGGCATCCAGATGCTGGCGTATTTGGCGGCTGATTTTTTCGGGCGACTGCGCAAAATAATGCCGTGCAAAATGGCCAGCCAAAGCAGGCGGGGAATCTCTACAACACGGTGGTCACTTAAAAACTCAGCAAGGTAGCGCCTGAGTGCTGGGGCAGTGGGTTCGTCGGGCGTTCCGAGGTTGCAAAACAACACTGCAGTTGTTGAAGCTGCCTGGGCGGCGTTGCCATGCTGAAAAGGTGGTTCGGTAGTGAAGGACATGGGTTATTCTCGCGCACTTGATCTTTTCTTATCTATGCTCGATTTAAAAATAATTAAGGCTATTACGCTTGATCTGGATGACACGTTGTGGCCTGTATGGCCTGCGATTGAAAGGGCAGAGCAGGCGCTTGAAAATTGGTTGAATCAGCATGCACCCATGACGGCGGCTTTGTTTTCAAATGCATCGGTGCGTGATGAGATTCGCTCCCACGTGGTTCGTACCCGCCCCGAGCTGAAGTACAACCTGAGCGCCGTCCGGCGTGAGGCCATTCGTGTCGCGCTTTACCGCTCCAAAGAAAATCCGTTGCTGGCAGAGCAGGCATTTGATATTTTTTTCGCCGAGAGAAATCGCGTGACGTTGTATGAAGATGCCATCCTGACGCTCGAGTTTTTAGCTACCCGCTTCCCGGTAGTAGCCTTGTCCAATGGCAATGCCGATATTCGAAGCATCGGTATTCAGAAATATTTTCGGGCGAGCATCAGCGCGCAAGAGTTTGGGGTGGGCAAACCGGATGCGCGGATTTTTCATGCGGCAGCCGGTGCTGTTGATACTTGCCCAAACCACGTTTTACATATTGGCGATGACCCCGATCTGGACGTGCTGGGTGCGCTCAATGCAGGCATGCAAACCGCTTGGCTCAACCGCACTGACAGCGCCTGGAAGCATGCTGAAAGCCCACACATCACCGTGAGCAGCCTGACGCAGTTGTGTGACTATATTCACGCCGAATCAATCGTAGTTTGATGCGCGCAAATGCTTTGCTTGCCCCGTAAAGGTGTTTTTGTTGGTTTTTAGGCCATTTTCAGGTGTCAAATGTGCCTCTAGCCCAATAGATTCGGGCGAAAGCAGCTACTAAATTGGTAGCAATTTTAAGAGGATGCTGTCCTGCTGTCCAGTAGCCTGGCTGTCTGCAGACCCGAGCGCACAGCGCCTTCCAGCGTGGCTGGGTAGGGGCCTTCCACATAGTCGCCGCACGCCAGCAAGCCGTTGGCAATATGAGCCGCTGGCCGCTGCAAACCAGGCGTACAGGCAAAGGTGGCGCGCTTTTCAACCACGGTTTGCAGCACCTGCAACCCGTGCAGCCCGAGCTGGTCAGACGCTTGGGCAACGACCTGCGCTGCTATGTCGACACTGCCTTGCTGGCTGGCGCTGACCACAAAGGCCAGCAGGCCTGACGGGCCACCCAGCTGGCTTCGGTCAAACACAAACTGCGCGGGATGGTCGTTTGTACTAGCCAGCGCCAGCATGGGCTGGGCCAGGTGCGCGCCGGGCGCATGTGTGTACACGGTGGCAATGGCCTCGTAATGCAGCGCATCCGCCAAGGCCAGCCATTCTGTACAGGGCAGGGCAGTGCTGCGGGCCAGCCGCGCGGCTTCATTGGGCGGGCAGGCCAGGATGATGCTGTCGAATTGGCCCAGCGAGGTATCAGTTACGTCTGCCAAGTGCCAGGATTTGTTTTTTTGTTGTGTGATGTTGCTCACTCTGCTGCCCAGGTGGATTTGCCCGCCGTGCCCGGTCAGCCAGGCGAGCGCCGCATCAGGCAGCAGTGCACTTAAATCAGTTTTGGGCAGCAGCAGATTGGAGCCACCACTCACGGCAAAAAGAGAATCTTTCAATACCCGCAAAAAAACCTGACCACTGGCACGATCCGCCGGGGTGTTGAGGGCTGACACACACAGCGGCTCCATCAGCGTGGCCAAGACGCGGGGCGCGATTTTGCTGCACAAATCGGCCACCGACAGTTGCGGCGCACATTGAAATTTTTGCAGTTGCCAGACCGTGGCTGTTTTGAGCAAGGAAAGTTTGTCAGCCAAAGACCAGCCGCGCGCACGCGCAATGCCCACCAGTGCATCCAGCGGCGCGGGCAAGCTTGGCAGCTTTAAGCCACTGCCGTCGGGGAACTGCAGGGTAAGCGGCATGCGGTGCAGCGTTTGGGCGATGTCAACACCGACATCGGCCATCAGTTTGAGCGTTTCCGAATACGCGCCAATCAGAATGTGCTGGCCGTTGTCGAGAGCGACTGTTGCGCCATTCATCTCAACATCCAGCCGCCTGGCCCGGCCGCCTGCCATGCGTGATGCTTCAAACACCGTTGTTCGGTGCCCTAGCCGCATAGCTTCAACCGCTGCTGCACAACCCGCCCAACCTGCGCCAATGACGGCTACTTTCATGGCACGGGTGTCACTAGATTGTTCCAAAAGCCTTCGTCTTCCATGCCAGGTAAAACTTGCGCAGCGGCGTGTGGCTGACGCGCTGGTGCAGCACCTGGTAGTTGTCGAGCGCAATTTCCTTGAGCAGCGTGCGGTAAATGCTGGCCATCATCAGGCCCGGCTTTTGGGTGCGGCGG
>JANOWR010000102.1:0-13053 GCA_031417995.1 Polaromonas sp.
GTGATCCGGTTATTTAGCCTGGAGCCCTCGCAGATCAATGGACGCTGTATCCGTTTTCTGTCACGGTGCAAGCTGTCGGTAACAGACGTCACGTTCTGGACATGTTTGACATGCTGGCGAATCAAGTTATTTCGGGGCGACCTCCTACACGCCTACCGCTTGACCCCATGAACACAGCGGATATAGACTTTAGATATGCCATGTAGGGGTCAATGTACTGGGTCAGCCCGCTTATTTGTCTCAAAACTGACTCTGTACAAGGCAACCGCGTTGAACAGCGTCCTTGCCGTCGGGCTCAACTTTTTAGATTCGTCCCTGGTCAGGATAAACATGTTCTTAAGTGCTGTCTTCACAAAGCGAAGCGCAATTGTGCGCTACAGCACAGCCGTTTTACTTTGCACCATCTCATTGACGTTGACTGCCTGTCTAAACCAGGCCAAAACGGACATTTCAGGCGTGCCTCATGCTTTTTCTCCTTCAACTCCACCAGATCCAGGTGTGCTGTTGATGCTTGTTGCAAATGAACAATTGCTGACCGCACCTGAAATAACGGCCTGGGTCGATGCCGCAGCAGAAGAAGGCGTGCGCTTGCAAACAATCAGCGACAAACAGTTCATGACGCTGGGCGAAAACGCGCATGGTTACGCCGGTCTTGTCCTACCCGACCAGTCGCACCGGTTTGCCGACCATGCATTGGTCTGGGCCATTCGCAGTTACACCGCAGCAGGGGGGCGAACCCTTCTGGTCTATGACTTTGCAGCCCTGGAACCCGGCGCCTTCAACCGTCAGTTTTACTCGGAAAGCCGCTCCCGATTAAGCGACCTGGCAGGCATTGATTACATTCTTTATGACGAACTGCGTGACCGGACGATAGCTGCCGGCCCCGTTATTGCGACACCCGGCACATTGCGTAACCTGCTGGTGCCACCTGGCAAATCCATTCCCTATGAATTTCCTCGGGCCATTGCAAAAACCGCGACCTCCATGGTGGGTCAGCCTGTCGCTTTCAGGGACGACAAAGCGTCAAATCTGCATGCGTACAGTGGCTACATTCGGGGGAATCTGACCTACCCCTCCTTCGTTACCCGGGGCAAGTTTCAGGGTACCGTGCTTGCCCGCTCTCCACAGAACGGCCTTGTCGCGGGCGTGCATCGCCTGGGCAAGGGCAAGGTGCTGTTTGTCAACCTGCCGCTGACCTACCTCAAACTGCAAACGGACGCGCTTCCGCTCCATGGATTTCTTCGCTATTTCATCGATCATGTCGTCGGCATGGCCCGCCTGTCGCCGATGCCCAGCGGGATAGCCGGCATGACGCTGAACTGGCACTTTGACTCTATGGCCGCACAAAAGCCCAGCCTTGAACTGGAACGGCTCGGGGTATTCAAGGATGGGCCTTTTTCAATTGACGTCACCGCTGGCCCCGACACCATTGAGTTTGACGACCAGCTAGGCTGGGATCTGAATAACAACCCTGTGGCCCAAGCTCTGTTACGGCGGCTGGACAGACAGGGGCATTCCATCGGCAGTCACGGCGGCTGGATTCATGACCATTACGGCGGCAACGCCGATGAAACCAACGCTGACATATTTTTACCCTTCCTGAAGTTGAACAAGGCGGCTATCGATAGCGTGCTGGGGCGTCCGCAGCGGAGCTACTCGGCACCTCAAGGGAACAACCCGATCTGGGCGATGAATTGGCTTGAGCAGCAAGGGGTTGTCAGCGCTTATATGACTGGCCACACCGGCATGGGACCCACAAGACACTACCGCGACGGCAAATTGCACAACCCGGGGATGTGGATCTTTCCCGTTACACCGTTGGGGCGTCATGCGGTATTCGAGGAGTTTGCCTACAACAATATTCCCCAACGCGAAATCGTGGCTTGGTACCACGACATGATTAACTTCGCGATCGAAAAGAACACCAGCCGCCTGATTTATCTGCATCCCCCCTGGGCCTTTGAATGGCGAGATGTGTTGCTGGAACTGCTGGCCTACGCCAAAGGCAAGGGGGACGAGCAATTTCGCTGGTACACCACCGAGCGGTTGGCTGATTTCATGACCCAGCGACGCGAGGTTCAATGGTCTGAACGGCAAGATACTTCCGGAACGAGGCACTTCAAGGTCAGCCATCCGGTCTCACTACGCGAAATGGTGTGGATCCTGCCCAAAACAATTTATCCGCTGCCGCCCATGATAGTTGCAGGCACTGCTAGCGTAACGACAGAGGAGTCCCATTGGCGCGTGAAAGCCGGAGACAGCGCGACGCTTGAATTTACTGCCATGCAGCCTTACTGACTTTGCTGCGGTGGTCGACAACTGCAATCGCACCAGCGTGAATGATTCAGCTGTTTTGCTTCACATGTGCTCAACAAGTTTAAATGTCATGATGGCGGGCTAATGTTGCTGAAGCCGCGCTTGGCGCTTGCGCTTGCTTTTGTTTTTAGAAACGGCCTCGGGCGGTGCGTCTTGCAATGCTTTGACCGCTTTTTTTTGAGCTTCAGCGTTTTTCTTTTTCTTGCGAAAGTGCATGATGGTTCTGCCCAATGCAAAGCTGATGGAAGCACTGACAGCCAAAAGAACGATATGCGAGGTTTCCATAAATCTGTGCCAGTCTTCAAGCCAAAAAAAGCTGCTGTAAGTCGTTTAAAAAATCAAACCCGCGCTCCGTTGGCTTGACGTTGACGAAATCGCGTTCGATCAGGCCTTTGCGTTCAGCCTCATCCAAGCCTTGCGCAATCGCAGTCATTGGCAGTCCGGTTTTTTCAACGAAATCCTGCAACTTGAAGCCGTCTTTAAGCCGCAGCGCATTGAGCATGAACTCAAACGGTAAATCGGCCCGGCTGACTTCAGCATCTAGCGTAACCGCATCGCCAACCAAAGCTTTTTCCATGTACAACTTGGGCTCTCGCACACGCACCTGCCGCACCACACGGTGCGCAAAGCTGAGCTTGCTGTGCGCACCAGCACCAATGCCAAGGTAGTCGCCAAACTGCCAGTAGTTGGTGTTGTGAAAGCAGCGGTGGCCGGGTTTGGCATAGGCTGATATTTCGTAACGAGCCAAGCCAGCGGCCTCGGTCATCTCCGTGATTTTGTCGAGCATGTCGTAGGCCATGTCTTCCTCAGGAATCGCGGGCGGAAATTTGGCAAAGTAGGTGTTGGGCTCAATCGTCAGGTGGTAGATGGAGATGTGCGGTGGTTTCAGGCTCAATGCCGTCTGCATATCCTGCTCCAGATTTTGTAGCGTTTGGCCTGGCAGCGCATACATGATGTCGAGGTTAAAGGTATCAAAAGCGTGGGCAGCCTCTTCAACCGCCGCTATCGCCTGGGCACGGTCATGCACGCGGCCCAGCGCTTGGAGGTGCTGGTCATTGAAGCTTTGCACGCCGATGGACAAGCGATTCACGCCTGCACTTCTGAAGGCCTTGAAGCGGTCTTTTTCAAACGTGCCAGGGTTGGCCTCCAGCGTGATTTCACAATCGGCATTGAGCTTGAGTCGTGCGCGAATGTCCGCCAGCAGCCTGTCGATGGCCTGCGGCGAAAACAGGCTGGGCGTACCGCCGCCAATAAAAATACTGTGCACCGTGCGGCCCCAGATCAGCGGCAGGGACGATTCCAGATCAGCGATGAGCGCGTCGATGTAACGCTGCTCGGGCATCTCCCCAACTGATTCGTGGGAATTAAAGTCACAGTACGGGCACTTTTTAATACACCACGGCAAATGCACGTAAAGCGACAGCGGTGGCAGGCTTTTGAGTTGCAGCGTGCCGGGCCGCATGTAGTGCTGAATGTCTTGCTGGGGCATGCTCACACCTGCAGCCAACGCTCGCGAATCAATGCGCTCATTAACTGCGCCGCCTTGCCGCGATGGCTGTTGGCGTTTTTAACCTCCACTGGCAGTTGCGCAAAAGTTTTGCCAAACTCGGGGATAAACATCACCGGGTCAAAACCAAAGCCGTTGCTGCCGAGCGGCGCACGGGCAATTTCACCCACCACGCGGCCTACAGCAATCAGTGGTTCAGGGTCGTCCGCAGAGCGCACCGCCACCAGCGTGCTGACCAACGCCGCGCGGCGGTTATCAATATCGGCCATTTGCGCCAGCAACGCCTTGACGTTGTTGTCATCGCCCTTGGCATAGCCGAACTGCGTCGCGTAAAAAGCGGTGTCCACACCAGGCAGGCCGCCAAACGCATCGACGCACAAACCCGCATCATCAGCCAGCGCGGGCAGGCCACTCAGGCGGGACGCATGGCGGGCTTTGGCCAAGGCGTTTTCTACGAAGGTGCGAAAAGGCTCTTCTGCTTCACCGATGCCCAAATCAGACTGGCGCAGCAGTTGCACGCCCAGTGGGGCAAACATGGCTTGCAGCTCGCCGAGTTTGCCCTGATTGTTCGATGCGAGTACGATTTTCATGGTCAAATATGGCTGTAGTCCAATAGATTCGGGCGCAAGCAGCTATTTATTTAGTAGCACTGATAAAGCCTGTCAGCAGCGCCTGTTTTTGCAGGGCCACCAGCTCGGCGATGCCTTTTTCAGCCAGTACCAGCAATGCGTCCATCTCTGCGCGTGTAAACGCGGCACCTTCTGCGGTGCCCTGCACCTCAACAAAATGACCCGCTCCCGTCATGACCACATTCATGTCGGTGTCGCAGGCGGAGTCCTCGGTGTATTCCAGGTCCAGCAGGGGCGTGCCCTGCAGCATACCTACAGAAATAGCGGCGATGTGGTCCGTGATCGGCGTCTCTTTGAGTTTGCCGCTTGCGATCAATGCATTGACAGCATCTTGCGCAGCCACGAAAGCGCCGGTAATGCTGGCGGTGCGTGTGCCCCCATCGGCCTGAATCACATCGCAGTCGATGTAAATGGTACGTTCGCCCAGTTTCTTCAGATCAAACACCGCGCGCATGGACCGGCCAATCAGGCGCTGAATTTCTTGTGTACGACCGCTTTGCTTGCCGCGCGCAGCCTCGCGGTCGCTGCGGGTATGGGTGGCGCGCGGCAACATGCCGTACTCTGCGGTAACCCAGCCTTCGCCACTGCCTTTTTTATGGCCGGGCACTTTTTCTTCAACCGATGCCGTGCACAGCACTTTGGTGCCGCCAAACTCAATCAGTACCGAGCCCTCGGCGTAAGCCGTGTAGTTGCGGGTGATACGCACGGGTCGCAGGGCATTGGCGGCGCGTGCGCCGTTTCGGTGAAATGGGCTCATGACTAAAAACTCTCAAATAAAAAAGGGGAAAAAGGGAAATAAAACGGCAGCGCCAAAAAACGCCGGACGGTTCTGCCGCTCAGGCTTTGCGTGCGGCTGACCGGCGAATGGCTTCGTTGATTTCAGCAATGGACCGCTCGATGGTGGCCTCATCCAGGTCATCGACAAAGGTGTCAAGGCCGCCCGCCTGAATGGTGGATGCAAATACGCCGTCCATGATGCTGTCAGTCGATACGCCACGCGTGGACTCAAAGGCATCTGGCGTTTCCCACTCCATCGCCAGCACGGTGACGTTGTCGCTGTGCTCGCCACCAGAGCGCAGCGCATGTTCAACCAGGTCGGGGACGGCGTCAGACACGCCCTTGGCCGCAAGATGCCTGACAATTTCAGCATCGCTCAAACTGCCCCAGAGACCGTCCGAGCAAAGCATGAGTTTGTCGCCCTGCTGCAATATGACGGGCCCCGTGATGTCGAACACGGGTTTTGTCGGCGAGCCCAGGCAGGTAAAAAGAATGTTGCGGTTGATGTGCTCAAAACGCGCACCACCTGCGCTTTGCTGCTCCATGTAGGAGTGGTCGCGCGTGCGCGTCAGCAGCTCGCCGTCGCGCACTACATAAAGGCGCGAGTCACCGCAGTGCACCCAGGTGGCCCCTGCGCCTTGCAAAATGGCGGCCACCAGCGTGGTGCGTGGGGTATCCAGCATGCCTTTTTCGCTGGCGTACCGAATAATCTGGTGGTGCGCCGCCATCAGGGCCGCAGACAAAAACTCTGTGGTGTCCTTGATGGCTGGGCGCGCCTCTTTTTGATACAGCGCCGAGATGGTCTGCAAAGCCAGCTGCGCCGCAACCTCACCTTCCGGGTGACCGCCCATGCCATCAGCCAGCACGAACAGGCCCGATTCCCGCGTGTAGCAATAGCCCATTCGGTCTTCGTTTTTTTCGCGTCCACCTTTGCGACTGACCTGAAAAACAGAAAATTTCATTTGAATCGGGTCACCACACCAACGGCCTTACGCGCCGTTTTTTTGGTGTCAGCAACCATGTTGTCAAACTGCAAACGTACCTTTTCACTCACAGTGAGTTTGGTGTAACGGCGCTCACCTTCACGGCTAAGCTCTTTTTGCAGGGCAAACACAGACTGCGGCCTGGACAGCGGGTCGAGCGACATGCACCACTCGACAACCTCAATCAGGTTGTCAGAATACACACCGCGCAAGCGCGACAAGGCGAGTGACAAACGGTCTTTTTCAAGTCGCTGCGGTGCATCGTTGGGCGGGTAACCCTGCATGGTGGCGTAAATGCAGGCACCAATCGCATAAATATCAGTCCACGGGCCCATGGACGAATCACGGCGGTACATCTCAGGCGCGGCAAAACCAGGGGTGTACATCGGCCTGATGAAGTTGCCCTCCTTGCTCAGCACCTCGCGTGCGGCACCAAAGTCAATCAGTACGGCGCGGTTGTCGTCAGTGACAAAAATATTGGCGGGCTTGATGTCCAGGTGCAACATTTTGTGCTGATGCACGATGCGCAAACCACGCAAAATTTCATCAAACAGGGAGCGAATGGTGGACTCGCGAAACACCTTTTGCTTCTTTAATTCACGTGCGGTGATGATGAAGTCCTGAAGCGTTCCGCCTTCCAGGTAATTCATGACCATGTAAACGGTTTCGTTCTCGCGAAAGAAGTTCAGCACGCTGACGACCGAGCCATGCGAAATTTGTGCAAGCGAACGGCCTTCTTCAAAAAAACTTTTCAGGCCAAGACGATACAGCGAGAGCTTGTCAGGCTGCACCTGCGGCAGCAACTCACCGGGCGGGCGGCCTGCCAGTGACGACGGCAGATACTCCTTGATGGCGACCTGCTGGCCTTCGTTGTCGACAGCCAAGTAAACTACACCAAAACCACCTGCCGACAGTTTGCGCACAACCCGATAGCCACCTATGACGGTATCGGGTGGCAGTGGGGCTGGTTTGACCTTTGACATAATTTGAGAATGTGCAGAGGTGAAAACCCACCCAATCCTGCTCTTGAAATCCTGTTTTACTGAAAGCTAATCAATTCAATGTCAGTTTACAGCATGACGGGTTACGCAGCCGTCCAGTCCAGCAGCAGCGCAGGCACGCAAGATGAACCAGGCCAGCAGGCGAATCTGCGCCTGGGTGTGGAGGTTCGCTCGGTCAACAGCCGCTTCCTGGACCTGGCCTTTCGCTTGCCAGACGAGCTGCGCCAGCTGGAACCCGCCCTGCGCGAATTGCTGACGGCAAAACTCAAACGCGGCAAGGTTGAGCTGCGTGTTGCGCTGGACACCAGCTCTGCCAGCAGCTTGCAGACCCCTTCATCCGCGACATTGCAGCGCCTGGGCTCGCTGGAGGACACCGTCAAGTCATGGCTGCCGCAAGCCGCGTCCCTCAGTGTGGCCGATGTCTTGCGCATTGCCACCAATGAAGACAAAAAACCGCACGACCACAGCGACGAGCTGTTGAAGCTGGCCAAAAAAGCCCTGAAAGAATTGCTGTCCGCCCGCCAGCGCGAAGGCAGCCGACTCAAAGACATGCTGACAGACCGCACGGCCCAATTGCGCGCTTTGTCGGTGCAGGTCGTGCCCCTGGTACCAAAACTGGTAGAGCAGCAAAAAGCACGCTTTTTAGAGCGCTTCAGGGAGGCCATGGCACTTGCTGACGGTTCTGTAATGCCGGAATCTGCCCACGACAGGGCCATGACTGAGGCCACCAGCTTTGCCATACGCATTGATGTAGCGGAAGAAATCACACGCCTGGCATCGCACCTCGACGAGATTGACCGCCTGCTGGAGGCCGGCGGCGAGCTGGGCAAGCGGCTTGATTTTCTGATTCAGGAACTGCACCGCGAGGCCAACACCCTGGGGTCCAAATCCGCATCCCTTGAATTGACGCGAATCTCGGTCGATATGAAGGTGCTGATTGAGCAGATTCGTGAGCAGGTTCAAAATATTGAATAAAACATCGAACAAGCTAGCCAACAAGAAAAAACAACATGGACTATCCCGGTAACTTATTTGTCGTAGCGGCGCCCAGTGGGGCCGGCAAATCCAGCCTCGTCAAGGCGCTGATGGAGATTGACGCACGCATACAACCTGCGGTGTCGCACACCACGCGTCCCCCGCGCGGCCAGGAAAAGCATGGCCGCGAGTACTTCTTTATTTCGTCAGAAGAGTTTGACGCCATGGTGCTCAGGGACTCGTTTTTGGAGTGGGCCCATGTGCATGGGCACCGCTATGGCACATCGCGGCACGCGATTGAAGAGCGCGTCGCCCATGGCGCTGACGTGATTTTGGAAATTGACTTTCAGGGCGCCATCAACATCAAACGGATTTTTGCCAACGCCGTGCTTATTTTCATCCTGCCGCCCAGCTGGGAAGAGCTGCGCTCGCGCCTGCAGCGGCGCGGTGAGGACACGGCCGAGGTCATTGAATTACGGCTGAAAAATGCGGCCCTGGAGATGGCTCAGGCCCGGGAATTTGACTTCGTTATAATCAATGAATTGTTCGAGCGCGCGGTTTTTGACCTGAAAACCATTGTTCATGCACAGCGGCTCAAGTTCTCGGCTCAGCGCATCGCCAGAGCCGAAACCTTCAAAACACTTCATATTTCTTGAATTCTTGACCCACCGGAGATCACCATGGCCCGCATTACTGTTGAAGACTGCCTGACAAAAATCCCGAACCGTTTTCAGCTGGTGCTGGCGGCCACTTACCGCGCCCGGATGTTGAGCCAGGGCCATGCCGCCAAAATTGAAAGCAAAAACAAGCCAGCAGTGACTGCTTTGCGTGAAATCGCTGAAGGCAAAATCGGCCTGGAAATGCTGAAAAAAGTACCCGGTTGATACGAGGTTAACACCTGCTTTTTGCCTGTTTACCTTTCCCATCAAAAGCACCGCCAGCCGGTGCTTTTTGCATTGGCAGCCCGCTCTTTTGTGGTGTTTAGAGTCCGTTGGCTTTATGTTTTATACGCAGCACGATACATTTAAGGCATGAGCGCCCTGCTTCCACCCAAGCTGACCAAGCCCGTCAAGCCGCCCAAGCCAACACCCGCAGCAGCCAATGCCGCTGCGGCCAGCTTTGCCGCGCTGACGGCCAAGCTTGACTACATGAGCGCGCTGGATGTTGACAACGTGCGACTGGCCTACCGATTTGCCGACGAGGCGCATCTGGGCCAAATGCGCAACAGTGGCGAGCCCTACATCACTCACCCGATAGCCGTTGCCCAGCAATGCGCTGAATGGAAGCTGGATGCGCAAGCCCTGATGGCTGCGCTGCTGCATGACGCTATTGAAGACTGCGGTGTGACCAAACCCGAGTTGATTGAGCGCTTTGGCGCATCGGTTGCCGAACTGGTTGACGGGCTGACCAAGCTGGAAAAGCTGGAGTTCAACACACGGGAAGAAAATCAGGCGGAATCATTTCGCAAGATGCTGCTGGCCATGGCGCGTGACGTGCGCGTCATTCTGATCAAGCTGGCTGACCGCACCCACAACATGCGCACGCTGGGCGACACACCGCGCGAAAAGTGGGCACGGATTTCACGCGAAACCCTGGACATTTACGCGCCCATTGCACACCGCCTGGGCTTGAACACCACCTACCGTGAGTTGCAGGAGCTGTCTTTTCAGCATCTGCACCCCTGGCGCTACGCGACACTGACCAAGGCGCTGCAAAAAGCGCGTGGCCGCAGGCGGGACGTCATCAAGCGGGTGCAGGCCGAGGTCGAATCGGCATTTACATCGCAACATATCCCCGTGCAGATTTCTGGGCGCGAAAAAACGCTTTATTCCATCTACCGCAAGATGGATGAAAAACACCTGTCCTTTGCCCAGGTCACAGACATCTACGGCTTTCGCGTCATCGTTGATGGCCTGAACGCCTGCTACACCGCCATGGGTGTGCTGCATCAGCATTACAAGCCACTGCCGGGCAAGTTCAAAGACTACATTGCGATTCCCAAAATCAATGGCTACCAGTCTCTGCACACCACGCTGATTGGCCCTTTTGGTACCAACATCGAGTTTCAGATGCGCACCGAAGCCATGCACGTGGTGGCCGAGTCAGGTGTGGCGGCGCACTGGCTGTACAAAGCATCAGACCCCGACAGCGATGCATCACAGCGTCTGGGCACGCAGTGGCTGCAGTCGCTGCTGGACATTCAACACGAAACGCGCGACGCCGCCGAGTTTTGGGACCACGTCAAGATTGATCTGTTCCCCGAGGCGGTGTATGTTTTTACCCCCAAAAGCCAGATCATGGCGATGCCGCGAGGCGCGACGATTGTGGACTTTGCCTATGCCATTCACAGCGACATAGGTCACCGTGCGGTAGCCGCCAAAGTCAATGGTGAGCAGGTCCCGCTGCGCTCGGAGCTGCACAACGGTGACGTGATTGAGATCATCACCACAGCAGTTGCCAGCCCCAACCCTGGCTGGCTGGGTTTTGTCAGAACCGGCAAAGCCAGGTCGAAAATTCGCCATTACCTCAAGACCATGGCCCTGACGGAGTCGCGTGATTTGGGCGAAAAAATGCTGACCCAATCATTGCGCGCTGAAGGCATTGAGCGCCTGCCCGATGACAGCGCGCCCAACCGCTTGCTGTGGGAAAAAATCTTGCGCTTCAGCGGCAACCGCTCCCGCTCAGACTTACTGACCGACATTGGCCTGGGCAAGCGCATTGCCAGCATGGTGGCCAAACGCATCGTGGTGCTGTTGGCTGAAAAGGGCGAAAAGCCCGACGCCCTGCTGATGAGCCGCGAGCGCTACACGGCGCATGAATCTGTATCGCAAGGCGCACTGGTATTGGACGGCAGCGAAGGCGCATCCGTGCAATTTGCGACCTGCTGCAGGCCGATTCCGGGTGACGGCATTCTGGGTTACCTGGGGCGTGGCGAAGGTCTGGTGGTGCACACCGACGACTGTGCGGTAGCAAAACGCCTGCAGCACCGCGACAGCGAGCGGTTTATTGCGGTTGACTGGTCTGATGAGCCGGTGCGGCTGTTTGAAACCACCCTCTTGATAACCGTTGCCAACGGCAAGGGTGTGCTGGCAAGAGTTGCCGCCGCGATGGCCAGCGCAGAAGCCGACATTACCCACGTCAACATGGGCCAGGAACGCGCGCAAGACGCAACAGAGCTGAGGTTTGGCATTGCCGTGCGTGACAGGTTGCACATGGCAACCGTCTTGCGAAATGTGAAACGAACCGCATCCGTGCTGCGGGTGCAGCGCGCCAAGCCGGGCAGTTAGGGTGCGACGGGTTGGGGGTAGTCAACCCCAAGTACGCTTAAAACCCGCACGCCATCTGGCATCACCAGGTTCACCTCATCACCCACCCGTGACTTGAGCAGCGCCCTGGCCACAGGCGACACCCAGCTCACCTGGCCCGCCAGGGTATCAGCCTCGTCAATGCCCAGAATGGTGATGGTGCGCTCTACACCCGCTTCGTCTTCATAAGTCACCGTAGCCCCGAAAAACACCTGGTCTTTGCCATGGTGCGCAGACGGGTCGGTAATGTCTGCAATCTCCAGGCGCTGCGTCAGGAATCGAATGCGCCGGTCAATCTCGCGCAGGCGTTTTTTGCCGTAAATATAGTCCCCGTTTTCAGACCGGTCCCCATTGCTGGCCGCCCAGTGAACAATGTCAACCACCTTCGGGCGTTCATCATCCATCAAGCCCAAAAGTTCACCGCGCAGGCGCGCGTAGCCTGCTGGCGTGATGTAGTTTTTGCCACCCACTGGCAGTGGCGGCAAAACAAGATCATCGTCTCCATTGTCGGCGTCGGTTTCTTTGGTGAAGGCTTTGCTCATGATGTCGCTACCCGGGGATTTGCACTACACAGAAGAGTCTGCAAGGCCATGATATGCGAGTCACTATAAATTTAATAGCTGCTTGCGCCCGAAAACAGGCGGTTGTGGCTATTTTTCTTTCCAAAATCGGCTGTTTTTAGAGCTTTTTAGAGGCTTTTTAGATTTTTTGCCGCCCTGAAAAGCACTTTTCGAGTGGATTTTAGTCGTTTTCAGGTATGTTTTAGTGCTGCAGCCCAATGGATTCGGGCGAAAGCAGCTACTTTTTTAATAGCATTTGATTGCATTAAAAAAACGTTACACACAAAGAAAAATAGCCTAGAGGGGTAAGCCTCTAAGCTATTGTTCTAGAACCGAAATTCTGGTGCGGCTGGCAGGAATTGAACCCACTACCCCTTGGTTCGTAGTCGATACTTAAGATGTCCAACGCCATCCAATGGAATTCAAAAAAATAATTTATACACATATAAATCAATGACTTATCAAGAATAAACGTCCAATGCGCACCAAAAGAATACAATGACAGTCATCGAGAAACGGTAACCGAACGGCAACCAGAAGCAAGAACGGCAACCGAACGGCAACGGAGAAGTAGGGCATGGGCATCATCACGGACAAGGAAATGGGGTCAAAAGCCAACGGAACCGACCAGTGGTTCATAGATCCAGCACCGCGCGGATCCGGTCGATTTATGGGCCGGATAACGGCGGGAGGCGAACGGTCCTTCTATTTTCGGTACACCACCAGCACAGGACAACGCGACACCCTCCCAGTTGGTGCCTATAGCCCCAAAGGCCGAGAAGGATATTTGACGCTTGCAGCGGCAAGGGATATTGCAGCAGGTTGGTCAAAGTTATACAAGGACGGCGCAAAGGATCTCCGCCATCACTTTGCCAAGGTCGATGCCGACAGGCTCCAAGCCTTTGAAGATGAACGACAACAGGCCGCCAATGAGAAGCACAAAGCAGAGGCTGCCGAGCAACAAGCCGAACAGGCCAAACAACGCCGACTGACCGTAAGG
>JANOWR010000103.1:0-20496 GCA_031417995.1 Polaromonas sp.
TTCAGGCGTGACTCAATGTGCAGCCCCACGCAGCCTGGCGGCAGCTCGTCCGCCGTGACCAGATGCGGGCCAAAACCGCCCGTCTGGTCAAAGTTTTTACCGACGGTCCATTGCGTGGTTTTGCGCTGGTAGTCACGAAAGGTCGCGTCGTTAAAACAGGCGTAGGCAAACACGTGGTCCAGCGCGTCAGCCTCGGCTACATTGCGGGCGGTTTTACCAATCACCAGCGCCAGCTCGGCCTCGTAGTCCAGCGCGGTTGAAATCGCCGGAATGGGTATCGCATCGCCATGTGCTGCCAGCGACGACGGGCCACGAAAAAAGATCGTCGGGTAATCGGCCACGGTGTTGCCACCTTCTGCGGCGTGGTCGTGGTAGTTGACACCCAGACAAATGATTTTGCTGGGGCGCGGAATGCACGGCAACAACTGCACTTGGGCCAGCGGCAGCGCTTGAGCCGTTGCAGCACTCACTGTAATGCTGGCCATCAACCCGGCCTGGTTGCTTGCAACACCTACAAAGTCATTGATGCTGGCGGGTGCGTCAGTCATGCAGTCGCGCATGTCCACCACGCTGGTACCGAGCAGCACGCCGTAGCGGACTGCGTTGTCATGTTTGTAGCTGATGAGCTTCACGTTTAAAACTTTCCTGAATGAATAAAAATAAAAATCAATCGACCTTGGCGCCTGTTTGCTTGACCACTTTGTCCCATTTTTTGGATTCAAGAAAGATGTAGTTCTTGACAGACATGCGGTCCATTCGGGCGCTCTCCAGCGATTGCGCGGCAAACACATCCTGAACACTCTTGTAAAGCGCGATCTTGTTGATCTCGCTGTTCAATTTGTCCAGCACATCGGCTGGCGTACCAGGGGGCGCAAACAGCGCAAACCAGGTGTTGGCTTCGAAATCCTTGTAGCCCAGCTCTGCCACTGTTGGTACGTCAGGCAGCGCGCTGCTGCGCTTTCTGCTGGTAACTGCCAGTGCACGTACTTTGCCGCTTTTGGCCAACTGCACAACGGGTGGCACGGACGTACTGCCCACCGGCACCTGACCGCTTAAAACCGCATTGACAGCGGTGGCTGGCGCATAGGGAATGTGCTGTATGTCAGACTTGACCAGGTTACGAAAGAACATCTCCGCACCCAGGTGCGTGGTGGTGCCATTGCCTGAAGAGGCGTAACTGAGCTTTTCTTTTTTGCTCAATGCCACCAGTTCAGCCAGCGTTTTGGCCTTGACATCGGGGTGTACAAAAAAGACGTTGGGTGACACACCGGTAATGGCCACAGCTTCGAGGTCTTTGTTCACGTCATAGCCCGCATTTGCATACAGGCTGGGGTTGACAGCAATCGCCACGCTGTGCATGAGCAGCGTATAGCCATCGCCAGACTGCTTGCTGACAAAAGTGGTGGCAATATTACCGCTGGCACCTGGCCGGTTTTCAACCACAAATGGCTGCCCCAACGCCACTGACAGCTGCTGGGCCATCAAACGCGTCAGCGTGTCTGTAGAGCTGCCCGGCGGGAAGGCCACCACAATTTTGACGGTCTTGTCAGGGTAAGCGGCCAGCGCCACACCCGCCGTCAAAGCCAGACCAGCACCCCACAAAAGTGAACGACGTTTCATGTTTGTACCTCTTTCATAACTAGCTGAGCAGCTTCAAAAAAATGACAGAAAAGTCTTGCGGAACAATCAAATCATGCGCTAGCTGCGAGTGTTTTTATGGGATTTATTTTCAATTGGCCTGTATGCCCGCCTTGACCAGCAGACCGCCCAGCGTATCAATTTCATTTTTTAAATGCGCGCGCAGCGCTTCGGGGCGTGCGCGCTCTGGGCTGACGGCGGATACACCCATACCGTCCAGTCGCTTGCGCAAATCCGGGTCAATCACGGCCTTTTGCAGCGCGCTGGACAGCTGGTTCAGTACCGGCCTGGGCGTCCCCTTGGGTGCGTACAACCCAAACGAAATGGCGATGTCAAAACCTTCAACGCCAGCCTCGGCGATGGCGGGCACATCGGGCAGCGACGGTACACGCGCCAGGCCTGCCGCAGCGTAAGCCTTGATCTTGCCGCCCTTGACCGCTGGCACAGTGCCCGAAGTCTGGTCGCACAGGATATCGACCTGGCCACCCATCAGGTCGTTCAGCGCCGGGCCAGTGCCCTTGTAGGGGATCTCATTGAGCCTGACCTTGAGCGTGCTCATCAGCATCAGGCCGCACAGGTGCGATGCCGAACCCACGCCGGCATGGGCCAGACTGATTTTGGATGGGTTGGCTTTGACGTAGACGACGAACTCATTGATGTCTTTGGCCGGAAACTCGTTTCGCGCCAGCACCAGCATCGGACCTGTGGTGGCCGAGCCAATCGGTTCAAAGTCGTCAACCGGGTGATACGGCAAATTCTTGAACATGGCCAGGTTGGTGGCGTGGCTGACGTGAATCATCAACAGCGTGTAGCCGTCCGGCTTGGAACGCGCAACCTTGGTGGTACCGATGACACCAGACGCACCGGCCGTGTTGTCCACCAAAATGGTTTGACCCAGCGTTTTTTGCATGCTGGCCGCAAACACGCGGGTGATGGCATCGCCCGGGCCGCCCGGCGCATAGGGCATGACCATGGTGATGGGGCGCGTCGGGTAGTCTTGTGCGTTGACAGCAAATGCAGCACCGAACAATGCAAAGGCGAGGCAGTGCCGAAAAGTGAATTGAAGCATGGTTAATTCCTTTAAGCCAACAAACGCTGGCGGATAACTACTGGATCAAGCACCTCCAGCGGCGGTGCTGCGCCTGTAGGAATAGCGACCTGGGTTGCATTGAGCAGCATGGACACCATGACATAAGTGCCCGACAAAACCGTCAGGTCCATCACGGCCTGCTCGCCCATGCTGGTTATGGCCTCTTGCCAGAGTGCATCGCTGACGCGGTGGTTGAGCGTCAATTGGGTGCAATAGTCATACACCAGCCGTTCGTCGGCTTGCATGGACGACGGGCGTTGGCAATGCTGCAGCTCTTGCATCAACGCATCGGGCAAGCCGGCGCGGCGGGCAATCGTCTCATGTGCCCACCACTCGTACTGCGCGTTGGCGATGCGTGCCTGAATCAGGATGGCGAATTCATTGAGCCGCTTGTTGACCGACGTTTTAAAGCGCAGATAGTCCAGCAAGTCAAAGCAGCGCCTGGCCATGTCGGGGCTGCGCAGCAACGCGTTGTAAGGGCCGCCCAGCGCTGCGCTGGAGACCTTCAAAATTTCATCGGCCAGAGGCCGAACCTCGGGTGCGAGGTCGTCGTAAAGGATTTGGGTGAGGCGTTCAGTCATGTCGAAACTTTAGGATGCCGTGCGTTTGGCAGCAAGGATGAATACCCCGAGAAGAGCGTTGATGACTGGACGCTGAGAAAGATGATGGACGTTTTCAGGTGCGAATCAAACCCGCTCCAGCACCAGCGCAATGCCCTGCCCCACGCCGATGCACATGATGCACAGGGCGTAGCGGCCCCCCGTGCGGGATAGCACCCAGAATCATTCTCGCATCTGGACAAAAGCCATGTTGTCCGAACCAGTCAGACCTGCCCCCCCCTCATGCTACTTGACATGCGAGAGTTTGGTCGGCGGGCATTTCACATCTTCTTCAACCAGACATCTGCTATCTCAGTCCAGCTTCACACCCGCCTGGCGCACCACCTGGCCCCACTTGGTGGCGTCAGTTTTGATGAAGGCTGCAAACTCGGCCGGGGTGGTGGCCTTTAGTTCGCCGCCGTAGGAGCGCCATTTCTCAGCCAGCGGCTGGTCTTGCGCGGCCTTTTGCATGGCGGCGCTGATTTTGTCGACGATGGCTTTGGGTGTGCCGGCCGGGGCCAGAATGCCCTGCCACGCGACAGGCGTGTAGTCGTTGATGCCGGCTTCGGCAAAGGTCGGCACATCGGGGAAGGCGGGGTGGCGCGTTTTGCCCGTCAGCGCCAGCAGCTTGAGCTTGCCCGCACGGATATTGCCTGCCGCTGCTGGCAACGCATCAAACATCACCTGCACCTGGCCGGCCAGCAAATCGCTGTAGGGGCTGGTGCTGGCGTAGGGAATGAACTGCAACTTGACGCCTGCATTGAAACCAAACCACTCACCAGCCAAATGAAAGTAGCTGCCCGCACCCAGGGTAGCCGATGTCACGCTGCCGGGGCGGGCCTTGGCCTGCGCAACCAACTCCGCCACGGTTTTGAAGGGGGCAGAGGGCGTGGCGATCAGCCCGGTGTTGAGCACGCCCAGCAGGCTGATAGGCGTGAAGTCTTTCTCGGCATTGAAGGGAAGCTTGCTGTACAGGTGCTGCAGTACCGACATGGTGCTGGTCGTGCCCACCAGCAGGGTGTAGCCGTCAGGCGCCGCCTTGGCGGCGGCGTCGGTGCCTATGATGCCGGAGGCGCCGGGGCGGTTTTCAACAAACACGGTTTGGCCAAGGATTTTGGTCAGCTCGCCAGCGATCTCCCGCGCATTGGCATCCGGTCCAGAGCCCGCAGGGAAGGGGGCGACCAAGCGTATCGGTTTGCTTGGGTAGATTTCTTGGGCCTGCACTCCCGTCGCGGCCAGCAGGGTCAGCGTGAGGGTGCTAAGGGCAGCAGCCAGTGCGGTGCGGCGACTGCGGCGGCTATTGTTCGTCATGTGATTGATGTGTGTGAGGGCTTGCATGTTGTCTCCAGTAGGTGGGTTTATTGTGAATAATGAGAACAACCTATCAGGTTGCTGACATAATTCTTTACTAAAATAGTAAAATTGTCAAATTATAAGAATTTTAATTAAATATGTTTGTTTTAAGGTAAAGTCAGTCAATTGTTTTCACACTCAACCAAGGGGACAACCACATGACTCAATCTGCAACGCCTTCCGCCGCACCGCCCTCACCTCTGCAAAACATGGGCTCGCTGGTGTTCAGCCACATGGGCTTTTACGTGCGCAACCTGGAGAGCATGGCACGCTTTTACAAAGAGGTGATGTGCTTCACCGAAACCGACCGGGGCAACCTGGGCGCGGTACAACTTGTGTTTTTAAGCCGCGACCCGACAGAGCACCATCAGGTGGTGCTGGCCACCGGCAGGCCGACGGACCTGGGCTTTAGCGTCATTAACCAGATCTCGTTTCGCGTACCCGACCTGGCCACGCTGCGCCTTATGCGCGACCGGGTCGCCGCTGCCCCCGACGTGACCGATCTGCTCTGCGCCACGCATGGCAATGCGGTGTCCATCTATTTCCGCGACCCCGAGGGCAACCGCCTAGAGGTCTTTCTGGACACGCCCTGGTACTGCGAGCAACCGCTGCGCGAGCCTATCAACCTGGACCAGCCCGACGAGGTCATCATGGCCAGGGCCGAGGCGATTGCCCGCAGCCGTCCGCGCTTTCAGTCGCGCGCCGAGTGGCAGGCCGGCGTGGCCAAGCTGATGGGCGTGACTGCAAAGGCATGACCATGGCAAGCGAGATAAAAACCCCTGTGTTTGACGTCGCCATCATCGGCTACGGCCCTGCCGGTGCAAGCCTGGCGAACCTGCTGGGCCAGGCCGGTTTGTCGGTCTGCGTGCTTGAAAAAGAAGCCAGCATTTACCCGCTGCCGCGCGCCATTCACTTTGACGGCGAGGTGATGCGGATTTTCCAGTCGGCCGGGCTGCGCGCGCAGGTTGAAGCCATCTCGCGCCCCGGCCTCAAGGGCATGCACTTTGTCAACGCCAGCGGCGACACCTTGTTGATTCGCGGCGGCACCACGGCCCACGGCCCGCACGGCTGTGCCAACAACTACTACTTTCACCAGCCCGAGCTGGAGCAGGTGCTGCGCGATGGCGTGGCGCGCTTTGCCCAGGTGCAGGTGCGCCTGCAGCATGAGGTGACGCAGATCACGCAAGAGCCCGACCACGTGCAACTGGCAGTGACAGACCTGCAGCGCGCCAGCAGCGAGGTGCGCGCACGTTATGTGGTCGGCTGCGACGGCGCCCGCTCGCTGGTGCGCAAGGAAATCGGCAGCCCCATGAAAGACCTGGGCCTGCACCAGCCCTGGCTGGTGTTTGACGTGCTGCTGAAAGACGGTGCACCCGCTCTGCCTGACCACACCGTTCAGCACTGCGACCCGGCCCGACCCATGACCTATTGCAACGTCACCGGTAAGCGCCGCCGCTGGGAAATCATGCTGATGCCCGGCGACGACCCGGCCACCCTGGTGCTGCCGCAAACCCTGTGGCAACTGGTCAGCCCCTGGCTCACGCCAGCGCAGGCAGACATTGAGCGCGCCGTGATCTACACCTTTCACTCGGTGATTGCCGAAGGCTGGCGCAAAGGCCGACTGCTGCTGGCCGGTGACGCCGCGCACCAGATGCCGCCGTTTCTGGGTCAGGGCATGTGCGCCGCGCTGCGCGACGTGGACAACCTGAGCTGGAAGCTGCAGGCCGTGCTGGGCCGTCAGGCGTCCGACGCGCTGCTCGACAGTTATGAGTCTGAACGCTCACCGCATGTGCATGCATTTATCGAACTGGCGGTGCGGCTCGGCGACATCATCCAGGCCACAGACCCGGCGCTGGCGCGCGAGCGTGACCTGCGCTTCAAGGCCGGGCAGCCCGAGATTTTTGAGTTCCCCTCGCCACGGCTGGGGCCGGGCGTGCTGGTCGGTGAGCAAGCGCCGGTGGGCCAGCCCTTCCCGCAGCCATCACTGGCCAGCGGCGAGTTGCTGGACGAACGCATTGGCAAGCACTTTGCCGTCATTGGCCGCAGCGCATTGCTGGCGCGCGTGACACAGGCCACACGTGCGGCGTGGCAGCATGCCGGTGTGGTCGTGCTGTCCGCAAGCGACCCGGCGCTGTCGGCTTGGCTGGACAGGCATGAAGTCGATGCGGTCATGCTCAGGCCGGACCGATACATCGCGGGCATGGCCGCATCCCCCGAAGAACTCGACGAGCTCACGGCAGGCATACTTGTAGCCGATGCGCAACCCTGTTCAATCTGATTGATGACCGACAAATCCCTGTCCAGCCTGGGCCGCATGCTCAGCGTGCTGGACCTGTTTTCAGAGCAGCGGCTCACCTGGACGGCCGAGGCCATCACTGAGGCGCTTCAGGTCTCGCTGCCCACGGGTTACCGCTATGTGAAGATGCTGGTCGATGCCGGCCTGCTGCAGCGCGCAGCCGACTCGCACTACACGCTGGGCGCGCGCATTGTTGTACTGGACCACTACATCCGCATGGCCGACCCGGTGCTGCAGCACGCCACGCCCTTCATGGCCGAGCTGGTTGAAAAAACCGGTTTTGACTGCGTGATCTCTGGCCTGTACGGCCAGCAGGTGCTGGACACCCATCGCGAGTTTGGCAAGGCCCCTGCGACCCTGAGCTATGGTCGTGGCCGGCCGCGCCCGCTGTTTCAGGGGGCCGCGCCCAAAGTCATTTTGTCGTGCTTCACGCCGGCCCAGTTGCACAAGGTGTTTGACCAGCACTCAGGCGAGATCGCCCGCGTCGGCCTGCCTACCGAGTGGCATAGTTTTCGCAAGTACTACAGCGCCATTCGCAAGGCGGGCCATTACTTTTCAAACGGCGAGCTCGAAGCAAATCTAGCCGCCATGGCCGCGCCGCTACAAAAACCAGATGGCACTATTTTGGGCGCCATATCACTCGTCACTACGGTGCAACGCATGGCGGTGATAGACCTGCCCAAACTGACCCAGCTTCTCACGCGGGCGGCGCAGGAAATCACCATCCGCATTCCCTGATACTTTTATTTTTTTATTCAACACCAAGGAGACCACCATGAAACTCATCAGCTTTCTAAACAGCAACAACACGCCCTCTTACGGCGTGGTGCTGGGCGACGACGTGCTGGACCTGTTGCCCATTTTGGGCGCGCAGGCACCTGACCTGAAAGCACTGATTGCCAACGACCTGGTAGGCGCGGCTGCGGCTGCGGCCAAAGCGCACAAGCCGACGCTCAAGTTCGCCCAACTGACCTTGCTGCCGGTTATTCCAAACCCCAACAAAATCATTTGCGTAGGTTTGAACTACGGCGAGCATGTGCGTGAAACCGGGCGCGAGATCACCGAATTTCCGGCGCTTTTTTTGCGCGTCAACGACTCGCAGGTAGCGCACGGCCAGGACATTATTCGTCCGCCAGAGTCCGCCAGGCTTGACTACGAGGGCGAGATCGCCGTCATCATCGGCAAGGGTGGTCGGCGCATCAGCGAAGCCGATTCATGGAGCCACATTGCTGGCTACAGTTGCTACAACGATGGCAGCGTGCGCGACTGGCAGGTCAACACCTCGCAGTGGACGGCAGGCAAAAACTTTTGGCGTACAGGCGGCTTTGGCCCGTGGATGGTGACCGCTGACGAGATTGCACCGGATCAGAAAATGACGCTGGTCACGCGCCTGAACGGCGTTGAGCTGCAACGCGCCACCACAGACATGATGATCCATAGCATTCCGCGCCAGATCGCCTACATCTCGACCTTCATACCGCTACAGGCCGGCGACGTGATCGTGACCGGCACGCCCGGCGGCGTGGGCAACAAGCGCACACCACAGCTGTTCATGAAGCCCGGTGACGTGGCCGAAATCGACATTGACGCCATCGGTATTTTGCGCAACGGCATTCGGGACGAATAAGCATGCGCGCTCCTTCTACCCCCACCCGCCGCCGTATGGTGGTAACCCTGGCAACGGGGTGTGTCTTGAGCCTGGGCGCGCTGACGCCGTTGGCGGCACAAACAGCAGCCTGGCCCAACAAGCCGATACGTTTGCTGTTGGGCTTTGCGCCAGGTGGCGGCTCGGATATCGTGGCTCGGCTGATTGCAAAGCCGCTGGGCGAACGCCTGGGTCAAAACGTGGTAATCGACAACAAGCCTGGTGCTGGTGGCAACATTGCAGCCGAAATGGCGGCGCGCGGCGTGCCCGACGGCTACACCTTGGTGCTGCTGCCCAGCGGCCACGCCAGCAACGCGGCCATGAAAAAAAGCCTGCCCTTTCACCCGGTCAATGACTTTGCCTGGGTATCCACCATCACCACATACCCGCTGGCGTTGTCGGTGATGCCGGGCTCGCCCATCAAGTCCTTCCCCGACATGCTGCAGCGCGCCAAGGCCGACCCCGGCGGCATCTCGTATTCATCGGTTGGTGTGGGCAGCGCGCTGCACCTGGTCGGCGAATGGATTGCGTCAGAAGCCGGTGTAACGCTGAACCACATTCCCTTCAAGGGTGGCACCGCGCCCTTGACTGAGCTGCTGGCAGGCCGGGTCGATGTGATGATTGATACCATGACGCTGACCGCGTCGCTGCTCAAGGACCAACGCGTGCGCGTGCTGGCCGTCACCGCGCCCAAGGGCGGCAGCAAACTGCCCGGCGTGCCGGCAGTCGCCGACTATTTGCCAGGCATGGTGTTTGAGTCGTGGCTGGGCATTGCCGCGCCACCGGGCACACCTCCCGCCATCATCGAGCGCCTGAACCGCGAACTGCGCGCGGTGCTGGAGCAACCCGACGTGCGCGAGCGCCTCATAGGATTTGGCGGCAGCCCGCAGGCCAGCAGCCCGGCCGAATTCAAGGCCAGGGTAGAACGCGACATCAGCAGCCTGCGTACAGTGGCGCAGCAACGCAAGATTGAGGCGGAGTGATCTGGTTTGGGTTGGGCTGAGGGGGATCGGCCAGCAAAGGTCAATCGACCTTGGCCCAGGTCTGCTGCACCACGCCGCTGCATGCTTTGGCCTCATTTGTGGTGTAGCTGTCCGGCGTATTTACAGGTCAAAAAACAGCGCCAAACTGCCCTTGCAGCGATTTTCGAGCCATTTTTCTCCTTGAAAATCACATAAAAGTGTCTGTAACTCAATAGATACGGGCGCAAGTAGCTATTAAATATGCAGCAACCGAGTTGGCTCAAACCCGCTCAAGCACCAGCGAAATGCCCTGCCCCACGCCAATGCACATGGTGCACAAGGCGTAGCGGCCGCCCGTGCGGTGCAACTGGTTGATGGCCGTGGTGGCCAGCCTTGCGCCTGATGCGCCCAGCGGGTGGCCTAATGCAATAGCGCCGCCGTTGGGGTTGACGCGTGGGTCGTTGTCTTGCAGGCCCAGCAGGCGGAGCACAGCCAGGCCTTGTGCAGCGAAAGCTTCGTTGAGTTCAATCACGTCCATCTGCGCCAGCGTCAAGCCCGTCAATGCCAGCACCTTTTGAGTAGCGGGTGCAGGGCCAATGCCCATGATGCGAGGGGCCACGCCTGCAGTCGCCATGCCGACGATGCGGGCGCGTGGTGTCAAACCGTTTTTGGCGGCGCTGGCTTCGTCTGCCAGCAGCAATGCACAGGCACCGTCGTTCACGCCAGATGCATTGCCTGCCGTGACGCTGCCATCCGGCCGCACCGCGCCCTTGAGTTTGGCGAGCGCTTCCATGCTGGTTTCACGCGGGTGTTCGTCTTTGCTGACGATGATGGCATCGCCCTTCTTTTGAGGAATGGTCACAGGTGTGATCTCTGCATCAAAGTAACCCGACTTTTGTGCGGCCACGGCTTTGAGCTGGCTGGCCAGGGCCATCTTGTCCTGGTCTTCACGGCTGATGTTGTAGTCTTTGGCCACGTTTTCAGCTGTCTCGGGCATCGCATCGACGCCGTACTTTTCTTTCATCAGCTTGTTGACAAAGCGCCAGCCGATGGTGGTGTCGTACATCTGGGCGGCACGGCTGAAAGCGCTTTCAGCCTTGCCCATCACAAAAGGCGCGCGGCTCATGCTTTCTACGCCACCTGCAATCATCATGGTAGCTTCGCCCGACTTGATGGCGCGTGCTGCCGTACCAATCGCGTCCAGGCCCGAGCCGCAAAGACGGTTGATCGTTGCGCCGGGTAATTCCATCGGCAGCCCGGCCAGCAGTGTTGCCATGTGGGCCACGTTGCGGTTGTCTTCACCGGCCTGGTTAACGCAGCCGTAAATCACATCCGTCACGGCCAGCCAGTCCACCTTCGGGTTGCGTGCCATCAGCGCTTTGAGCGGAACCGCGCCCAGGTCATCGGTGCGCACGCTGCTGAGTGCACCACCGTAACGGCCAAAAGGGGTGCGGATGGCGTCGCAAATAAAGGCGTGGTTCATGTTGATATATCTCCAAAAAAATAAAATTAAACAGCTATGTGCAAACCAATAAGCTTTTCAAGCTCGGCATGCGCAAGCCCGTCCACCTTGTCTATCAGCACGAGGCCCTTCGACGTGCAGTCCAGCGTGGCCAGCTCTGAATAAATGCGTTTGACGCAGCCAATACCCGTCAGCGGGTAGCTGCATTGCTCAACCACCTTGCTCACGCCCTGCTTGGTCAGCAAATCCATCATCACCCAGGTTTGTTTGGCACCAATGGCCAGGTCCATCGCCCCGCCCACAGCGGGTATGGAGCCCGCCTCGCCCGTGCTCCAGTTGGCCAGATCGCCCGTGCTGGACACCTGAAAAGCACCCAGCACGCAAATGTCCAGGTGCCCGCCACGCATCATGGCAAAGCTGTCGGCATGGTGAAAATACGAACCGCCTTGCAGCAGCGTCACGGGCTGTTTGCCGGCATTGATGAGGTCATAGTCTTCATCGGCCTCAGCAGGTGCTGGCCCCATGCCCAGAATGCCGTTTTCGCTGTGCAGCAACACCTCTCTAGAGGCAGGAATGTGGTTGGCCACCAGCGTCGGCATGCCGATGCCGAGATTGACGGTGGCGCCCTCCGGGATGTCTTGGGCCACGCGCGCGGCCAGCTGGTCTTTGGTGCGTTTTTGATAGTTTGGTGTGTGGGTCATGGTCAGGTTGCCTTTTTCAAACCACCGGCCTGCGTCGCCACCCGGTCAATTTTGACAATGGCATGTACAAAGATGCCGGGTGTCACGATGAGCTCCGGGTTCAGCGCACCCAGTTCAACAACTTCATGCACGGTGGCCACAGTTTTTTTGGCGGCGGTGGCCATCACCGGGCCAAAGTTGCGCGCAGCCTTGCGGTAGGTCAGGTTGCCCCAGCGGTCGCCCTGCTCGGCCTTGATAAGGGCCACGTCGCCATAAATCGGCATTTCAAGAACGTAGTGTTTGCCATTGATTTTGCGCGTTTCCTTGGGGCTGCCGTCGGCGTTTTTGGCCAGATCGGTGCCGTAGCCGGTCGGTGAGAAAAATGCACCAATGCCGGCACCTGCAGCCCGGATGCGCTCGGCGAGGTTGCCCTGCGGCACCAGTTCCAGTTCAAGCTTGCCGCTGCGGTACAGGCCGTCAAACACATGGCTGTCGGCCTGGCGCGGAAAGCTGCAAATGATTTTGCGCACGCGCCCGGCTTTTAGCAACGCCGCCAGCCCCGCATCAGCGTTGCCAGCGTTGTTGTTCACCACCGTCAGGTCTTTGGCGCCCTGCGCAATCAGCCCATCAATCAGCTCGTCAGGGATACCCGCCGTGCCAAAGCCGCCAATCAAAACGGTGGCGCCGTCTTTCACATCCGCCAGCGCGTCTGCGACTGAGCGGGCAATTTTGTTGATCATGCTTGTCCATCTCCATCGACACCGGCGGACAGCACAAGGTCCGCCAACGTTATTTCTGCTTATATCTGGCCTGCAGAAATAATAGCCCACACAGGTGCGGGCAGTGTGGCAATGACGTGGAAATCAGATTTTCAGCAGCTCATGGTTTGCGGAAACCAATCACCAGCACCAGGCCGCCCAAAGCCAATGCGCCCAGGCTTAACCACTGGGGAATATTGATCGATTCTTTTTCCTGGACCTTCAACTCAATAGGGCCGATTTTGGCCGCTGTGGTGTTTTTGGTGAAGCTGAAGCCACCGGTAAACAGACCAGCCAGACCGATAACGATCAAAATAATTCCTGTAATTTTTGCTGCATTCATGGGGTTCTCCTCGCCGGGTTTGGTTGTGCATTCAGCGCTGGCGGGCCCGGGACATGCCTGCGCTACCCATACTTTAGAGGTGTTGGTGCCGCTTGTCTGTAGGACACGACAACCGCTTTATCCACAAGATATTCGCGTGATATTCTTTAAACATGTTTACGCCCTCCCAAGCCGATGTACGGCGTTTTTTTTGCACTGTTTACGCAAAGTCCCGGTCCGGCCAACCGATGGAGGCAATTGAAACTCTCGCCAGCCAGTGGCTGGAAGAGCACCCCGAATACCACGCTGACTTTGCCGATACCGACGCCGCACTTGAAAAAATGTACGACGTGGAAGGTGGCCGGACGAACCCCTTCTTGCACCTGTCGATGCATCTGTCGATCAGCGAGCAATGCTCCATCGACCAGCCACGCGGCATCCGGCAGGCGGTTGAGCTGCTGACGGCCAAACGCGATTCACTACACGACGCGCACCATGAAACGATGGACTGCCTGGGGCAAATGGTGTGGGAAAGCCAGCGTGCAGGCCGCCCGCCAGACGGTGCGGCTTATATCGACTGCGTGCAGCGCCGGGCAACGAAGGATTGATTCCGTACGGGCGTAAAAAAACCGCTGAAACAGCGGTTATTTATAGGACGTGTACCGTGATTAGCGGAACCGGTTCTGTGGCACGGTCTTCAATTCACCGTCGAGCGACGACAAATAACTGGCCAGCACTTTCAATTCTGCATTGGTGTACTGCTTGGCCATACCCGCCATGATGGCGTTACCACGACCTACCTTGGCGTTGCTCTCAACCTTGTATGACTTCAAAGCCACCAGCAAATAGTCAGCATGCTGACCACCCAGTTTGGGGTAAGACGGGTCAATCGGCTTGCTGAAATTGGCGCCATGGCAGGACGCGCAGTTGGCCTTGGTCAAAAGTGCCTGAACTTGTGAGCTGGCCTCCTTGGAGGGCTTGTCGGCCAGCGGGGCGGCGCCGGCTGGCAGGCCGCTAACGCTGTAATAAGCGGCCAGGTCAGCCATGTCCTGGTCAGACAGCGTTTCTGCAATGCCACGCATGCTGGGGTGCTTGCGTTCACCTTTTTTGTAGGCATTCAGCGACGACACAATGTATTTGGCACTTTGACCCGAAATCATCGGGACTTTATGAATCTCGGGAAAGCTTGCCTGATAGCCCTTGATGGCGTGGCAGCCAGAGCACATGGCGTTTTTGGACTCGCCCGCCTTGACATCACCCTTGGTGTCTTGAGCCAAAGCAGAAACCGTCACAAATGAGACAGCCAGAATAGAAATCTTGATTAACAGCTTATTCATTTTTCGCGCACAATTAGAAGAGAATTCGGGGGGAAAGTTTTGCATAAAACCAACGTTCGATTATATCTGGGCTAAGCACAACAAGCCGCTCACCCAACCAAACGTCAGAAAATCCGCATAAATCAGTTGCATCCGTCACAAGAATTGAACGCTACACATGAAATTTCAAGGCTCTAAAAACTACGTCGCCACGCAAGACCTGATGCTTGCCGTGAATGCCGCCGCCACCCTTAAAAAGCCGTTATTGGTCAAGGGCGAACCCGGCACCGGCAAAACCATGCTGGCAGAAGAAGTAGCTGAAGCGCTTGGCATGCCGCTGCTGCAATGGCACATCAAGTCCACCACCAAGGCCCAACAGGGCCTGTATGAATACGATGCCGTGTCGCGCCTCAGAGATTCGCAGTTGTCAACCATTGAAGGCGGTGAGAAAGTCAAAAACATTCACAACTACATCGTCAAAGGTGTGCTGTGGCAGGCTTTCACGTCTGAAACACCGGTGGCGCTGCTGATTGATGAAATCGACAAGGCTGACATTGAGTTCCCGAACGACCTGC
The DNA here is from genome assembly GCA_031417995.1 of Polaromonas sp. Taxonomy (GTDB): domain Bacteria; phylum Pseudomonadota; class Gammaproteobacteria; order Burkholderiales; family Burkholderiaceae_C; genus Polaromonas. The sequence goes on from JANOWR010000103.1 coordinate 14,697, forward strand.
TGCGCGAAATCGACCGCATGGAGTTCTATGTGTACGAAACGCGCGAGCTCATCAAGGCCAAACACCGCCCGCTGGTGTTCATCACCTCGAACAATGAAAAAGAGTTGCCCGACGCGTTTTTGCGCCGCTGCTTTTTTCACTACATCAAATTTCCGGACGCGGACACGATGCGGCAAATTGTGGACGTGCATTTCCCGGGTTTGAAAAAGGAGCTGCTGGCTGCAGCCATGAAAACCTTTTACGATGTGCGCAACCTGCCCGGCCTGAAGAAAAAACCATCGACCAGCGAACTGCTGGACTGGCTCAAACTGCTGGTGGCGGAAGACATTCCGCTTGAAGCGCTGCAAAGCAAAGACGACAAGGTGACGGTGCCGCCGCTGGTGGGTGCCTTGCTTAAAAATGAACAGGACGTGACGCTGTTTGAAAAGCTGGTGTTCATGCAGCGCAACAACCGATAAGAAACCACTAAAAAAGAAAATCATGAATCAAAAATCCATGCTTGTTGAAGGTCTGACCGATGCCATCGGTTTTATTGGCGGCGCTTTGCTGGGGTTTTGGCTGGGCAAACTGCTTGGGCTGAATATTTTTGACCCCGGCTACAGCAACGCCAGCCTGGTGGCCATTGGCCTAGCGGGGCTGGGCGGCGGCTTTGGCGTGCAAACGGCGCGGCGCGTGCGAGCCACCCACCTGGCAAAGAAGGCAAAAGAAGCTGAAGAAGACTGACAATGGCATTTGTTGAACCTGTCACCTTGCAGGCACGCAACGTCCGCCTGTTGCCTTTGGGCCTTGCACATGAAGAAGGCCTTAGCGCGGCCGCCAGCGACGGGCAACTATGGAAGCTGCGCGTGTCGTCGGTGCCTGAACCGCACGAAGCCCGTGCTTATATCGAAACAGCGCTTCAAACAGACAACCGTTTTGCCTTTGCCGTGACGGACGCGACCAGTGGCGAAGTGCTGGGCTCCAGCAGTTACCACGACATCTTGCCAGCCGTCAAACGGGTCGAAATTGGCTACACCTGGTACGCCGCGCGGTGCCAGCGCACCCATGTCAACAGCACCTGCAAACTGTTGCTGATGACGCATGCATTTGAAGCGCTGGGCTGCAACGTGGTCGGCTGGCGTACCGACAATTTCAACTTTGCGTCACAACAGGCGATTGAGCGCCTGGGCGCGCAAAAAGACGGCGTGATCAGAGGCCACGCCATGCGCCGCGATGGCACCATCCGCGACACGGTGATGTACAGCATGCGCGCCGGGGAATGGCCCGAGGCCAAAGCGCAATTGCTTTACTTGCTGGACAAACCAAGAACCTGACGCTGCCATGCTGATTGACTTTTTCTACACCCTGCGTTCGGCCAAGCTGCCGGTTTCCGTGAAGGAATACCTGATGCTGCTTGAAGCTTTGCAGGCGGGCGTGGTGGGGCCGAACAGTGGTTCGCTTGATGACGATGGCGAAATCGGTGAAGGCGCGTACAAGATTGATGACTTTTACTACCTCAGCCGCACCATTCTCGTCAAAGACGAAAAACACTACGACAAGTTTGACCGCGCCTTTGCCGCCTACTTCAAGGGCGTGGAGATGCTGGCTGACTTCACCAAAGAAATTCCACTTGAATGGCTGCGTAAAAACCTGGAGCTGGAGCTGAGCCCCGAGGAAAAGGCCAAGATTGAAAAACTGGGCTGGGACGAGCTCATGGAAACATTAAAGAAACGTTTTGAAGAACAAAAAGAACGTCATGAAGGCGGCAGCAAAATGATTGGCACGGGCGGCACGTCACCGTTTGGGGCGAACGGCTACAACCCGCAGGGCATTCGAATTGGCCAGGAAAAGAGCCGCAATAAAAGCGCGGTGAAAGTGTGGGACCAGCGCGCCTACAAAGACTACGACGACACCCAAGAGCTGGGCACGCGCAACATCAAGGTCGCGCTGCGCCGCCTGCGCAAGTTTGCGCGCCTGGGCAATGTCGAAGAACTGGACTTGCCAGACACGATTCATTCCACCGCGGCCAATGCAGGCTGGCTGGACATCAAGATGATCCCGGAGCGGCACAACAATGTGAAGGTGCTGCTGCTGATGGACGTGGGCGGCACCATGGACGAGCACATTGGCCGGGTGGAAGAGATGTTTTCAGCCGTTAAAACCGAATTTAAACATCTTGAGTTTTATTACTTTCACAACTGCGTGTATGACTTCATGTGGAAGAACAACCGCCGCCGCTTCAGTGAAAAGTTTGCGACCTGGGACATCATTCGCAAGTACAACAAAGACTACAAACTGATCTTTGTCGGCGACGCCACCATGAGCCCTTACGAGATTTTGCAGCCCGGCGGCAGCGTCGAGTACAACAACGAGGAAGCCGGTGCCGAGTGGATGCAGCGCCTGACCAACGCCTTCCCCAAATTTGCGTGGATAAACCCTGAACCGCAGGGCGTGTGGCAATACCGCCAGTCGATCAGCGTCATTCAGCAGCTGGTCAACCAGCGCATGTACCCACTGACCATCAAAGGCCTAGAAGAGGCCATGAAGCTTCTGTCGAAATAGCCAGCCCTTACAATCCGGCTTTCAGTTTGCCGCCATAGTTCAACGGATAGAACGAGTGCCTCCTAAGCGCTAGATACAGGTTCGATTCCTGTTGGTGGTACCAGTTCCAATGTCGGTTTGCATATATTCTTTGTAGCGTACTGGACTTGCAGCCTGGAATAGACCGCGTTCAGACCGCTCAGACGATCTCAGCGTTTCATGGCAAAAATTAGCTCGACTCCTGAGCCAAACTCAGAACCACGCTCGTGCAGCAGTCATTGATAAGAACTAAAAGCAGCTAGCACGGGACATCCTCCTACAAGTCGGCCATCAAATAATCCCTTGGCCAGACCATTTGGTCAGTGCTTAATGTAAGCAAACAATACCAAGCGAAACATTTCTGCCGAGGATAGAAACATGCTGGCGTATAGCCAAACCAAACAAGTAATTCCGGATGCGAGACCTTACACGGATGGCGCGGACTTGCGGCTGGTAAACCGCATGCGTCTAACGCTATCAATTTCGGTATTGATGGCGGTTTTTATCAACCCTTCAGGGTTAAGTGCCACGCAAAGTTTTACCTGGCTCGTCTTTTATGGCTACTTTTTTCATAGCGTTCTGATTTATGTTTTAACTTTTATCGATCACCCGTTTACGCGCACTGTTTCGCCTCACCGGATCGACGTGCTTTGGTTCGCAATGATCGTGGCTTTTACCGGGAGCGTTGACAGTTTTTTCTTCCTGTTTTTCTTTTTTTCAATTCTTACGTCTTCATTTCGCTGGGGTTATGTGGAGGGCGCAAAGGTCACTGTTGCCTCAACCTTGTTGTTCGTTTCTTGCGGTTGGTTACTGAGTGAAGAAAATGACGTGTCCCGTTTGTTATTGCGTGCCACCTTTCTGCTGGCAATAGGTTACATAAGCGTTTATTGGGGTGAATCAAAAGTCAGGCTGATGCATCAGCTGATTTTGCTCCGCGAGGTAAGTCGTTTGTCTAATCCACGGTTTGGCGTAAATCAAACCATTGCAAATATTCTCGACAAGACACGGAAGTTTTATGGTGCCACCAGCTGTATTCTGGTGATGCAGGATAAGGAAGCTGGCAGTTATTCTTTACGAACGGTAAACGAAAAAAATGCCCTGCGACCTGTCAGTGACGACCCTGTCAATGCAGAAATGGTGTCACCCCTCATAGCGCAATCGCATGATCACCTGATTGCCTACTCTCGCCCCATCTGGAACCTAAGCGGTTTTTTTCTGACCGAGCCATTGGCATATGACTGCATTCAGCAACGCTGGATCAGGCAGGAAGGGCATTCAAACGAAAATTTGACACAACTTCTCGGCGCACGTTCTTTTATGAGTACGCCTGTGTCATTGAGGAAGCAACGAGGCCGACTCTATGTCGTCTCAAATAACGGCGCATTTAACAAGGAAGACACGCTTTTTTTGAACCAGATTGTCACTCAAAGCTTTCCTGTCGTCGAAAACATTGAATGTCTTGACAAACTGGCATCGGAGGCTGCGTCACAGGAACGTCAAAAAATTTCACTGGATATACATGACAGAACCATACAACCTTATATCGGTTTAAAACTTGGGCTTAATGCGATCAAAAGCAAAGCTTCAATCGACAATCCGCTTATCCACGACGTTGATAAATTAGTGCGAATGGCTGAAGGTGTTATTGACGATTTACGCCGTTACGCGGTGACGTTTAAAACAGGGGTTGAACAGGATAAATCAATCTTTCATGTCGCTTTGCAGAAAGAGGCAGCGCGAATCAGTGAGTTGTACGGGATTGAGATTTCCATCGTGCTGGAGAATGAACTCCAGTTAAATGATCGTTTGGCTGTGGAATTGCTACAGTTCATTCATGAGGGTCTGAGTAATATCTGCAGGCACACGCTTTCGCAACGCGGAGCCGTCGCTGTAAATTATGCCAATGGGTGGATAAAAATTCAGGTTAAAAACGAAAGCGCTTTATTGCCTATTGTTAGCTTTATGCCACAGTCGATCAGTCAAAGGGCAACGCGACTTGGAGGCACCGTCCAGGTCTTGCAAGAGCCTGACGGTACCACGGTCGTGCACATTGAAATACCTGTATGACAAGCGTTGCCAAGAAACTTCCAGTTCAAACAATTCGTGTCATGCTGGTGGATGATCACCAAACCATGTTGTGGGGACTCACGAAATTAATTGAAAGTGAAAAACCCCGCATGGATGTTGTGGGGACAGCAACAACGGGCGACGAAGCACTCGCCAAAATCGGCTTGTTACGCCCCGATGTCATTTTGTTAGACCTCGACCTGGACGGAACCAGCGCACTTGAAGTTATCCCCGCGCTGCTGTCAAATTCGGCGTCAAACGTGTTGATTTTTACTGGAGCGCGAGATCAACAGACGCTTGATCTGGCGATATTCAAGGGCGCTCGCGGGGTATTACGTAAGGATGCGTCGGCAGAACATGTGATCAAAGCTATTGAGAAAACTGCAGCCGGTGAAATATGGCTTGACCGCCAAACGCTAGGCAGGGTGTTTAGTGAATTCGTGGTTCCTAAAGCGGCTCCCCAGCGGGACCCATCCGTCGAAAAACATGCAAGCCTTACAGCCAGAGAACAAAAAGTAATTTATGCCGTTGTCGAAGGCAGTGGTGCGTTAAACGCAGCTTTGGCAGAGCGACTTTTTATATCTGAACATACTTTGCGCAACCATTTGACATCCATTTACCACAAGCTTGGAGTCAGCAATCGCCTTGAGTTATACGTCTATGCTGTTAAACACCATTTGACTAAATAAACAGCAGTTGACGGCTTGAGAAGCTGAGAATTTTCTCTTATTAAAAAATGCGGATTAATTTTCATCAACGATTACTTTACGCCACTTAGCATGGGCAGTATCGTCCTGATGACCTGAATAACCGCCGGACCCATGATGACCATGATGATTGACGGAAATACACATACTACTAGGGGAAATAGCATTTTTGTGGGAATTTTGGCGGCCAGTTCTTCGGCGCGTACTTGGCGCTTGTGTCGCAAGTCGTCAGAAAAGACGCGAAGCGATTCTCCAATACTGGTGCCAAACTTGTCCGCTTGCGTCAGCATGACGGCAAAGGTGTCTATTTCTTCCACGCCTGTGCGAAGGGCTAGGTTTTTCAATGATTTTTCCCGTGTGCCGCCAGCTCGTATTTCAAGGTTGGTCAAATGCAGTTCTTCGGCCAAGGCAACACTTTTAATCTGAATTTCTTCTGCTACTTTCGTCAGACCGGCATCGAGTCCCAA
>JANOWR010000104.1:0-15912 GCA_031417995.1 Polaromonas sp.
ATGCAAAAAGAAATTTTTGAGCAACCGAGCGCCATTGCCAACACGCTGGAAGGCGTTGAGGGCATCACGCCTGAACTGTTTGGCGACCAGGCTTATCGGGTTTTCAAAGACATTGACTCGGTGCTGATTCTGGCTTGCGGCACCAGCTACTACAGCGGCTGCACCGCCAAGTATTGGCTGGAAGAAATTGCTGGCATCTCCTGCCAGGTTGAAGTGGCCAGCGAATACCGCTACCGCACCAGCGTGCCCAACCCGCGCACGCTGGTTGTGACCATCACCCAGAGCGGCGAGACCGCTGACACCCTGGCGGCACTGCGCCACGCACAGAGCTTGGGCATGACGCAAACCCTCACCATCTGCAATGTCGCCACGTCTGCCATGGTGCGCGAATGCAAGCTGGCTTACGTCACACGCGCCGGGGTCGAGATTGGTGTGGCATCCACCAAAGCCTTTACGGCGCAGCTGGCGGGCTTGTTTTTGCTCACGCTGGCGCTGGCGCAAAGCAAAGGACGCTTGAGTGAAAGCGACGAAGCAGCCCACGTCAAAGCCATGCGCCACCTGCCGGTTGCATTGGCAGCCGTGCTGGCGCTCGAACCCCAGGTTATCGCCTGGGCTGACGACTTTGCCAAGATGGAGAACGCCTTGTTCCTGGGCCGCGGTATGCACTACCCGATTGCCATGGAAGGTGCCCTGAAGCTTAAGGAAATCAGCTACATTCACGCCGAGGCCTATCCCGCAGGCGAACTCAAACACGGCCCGTTAGCTCTGGTGACAAGCGCCATGCCCGTGGTGGCCGTGGCACCCAACGACAGCCTGCTGGAAAAGCTGAAAAGCAACTTGCAGGAAGTGCGCGCGCGCGGCGGCGTGCTGTACGTGCTGGCCGACGCTGGCACAAAGCTGGTCAGCAGCGAAGGCCTGCATGTCATCCGCATGCCTGAGCATTACGGGCCGCTTAGCCCCATGCTGCACGTGGTGCCGCTTCAATTGCTGGCGTATCACACGGCCTGTGCGAGGGGGACGGATGTGGACAAACCCCGCAATCTTGCAAAGAGTGTGACTGTTGAATAACAGTCACCGCGCACGCAGGGCGCGTATTCTGAGCAATTAAAGTCGTAAACAAGCCATTAAAGTCGTAAACACCGCTCCAGCATTCATGCGGGTTGGCGGGGCGTCGCATTTTGGAGACGCTTTTTTAAAGTCGTAAACACACACGTCGATCTCAATCGCCGAATGGCTGAGATGGGGCCAAAAGCGGTCCTATGCAAATGTCCGCATTCAGGTCAGATCGCGCGATAACTTTGGCAGGAGCGGATTGACCGGACGCCGCAATGCGTCCGTCTTGGCCGAAATGCTGTCCATCACTTGCGGCGCGGTTTGACTAGGGCACAAGGCCCTCCACCGACACCAGCCTGGCAGAACTACACTCGTCTCGAACTGCCTTGAGCCCTTGATAAGCCGGTCCTGTGTAGAACTCCTCCCAAGCGGCTACTGATGGAAACTCAAGCACAACGATTCGCCTTGGCTCCCAGTCTCCTTCGTAGACCCTGTGTGCACCTCCTCGCGCGAGATAGCGCGCGCCTGCAGCGTCGAGAGCTGGCTTCACCCCGTTCATAAACTCTTGGTATCGGGACATGTCTCGAATCTCGACATCAAAGATGACATACGCACTCATTCGCAACTCCTAGGGAAGGCCTGAATAGTACTCGCGTCCGGTGGTGGGCAGGTCAGCAGCCATCCTGATTTGCCTGGTCAAACTTCAAAAATTAGCCTATGACATATCAAAATGTATGCGATTTCATGGCGCTAAAGCTACCATCCAAAACCGCTTCACTTTCGACGATGGATCTGATTGGGCTACAGCGCATTCCGTACCAAAGGCTGTCACCTTGCATTGTTACTCTGGCCTGCAAGTTCGGGAGCAAAGGGCGGCTTCGGGGATCCTCAAGTTAGTTGGATGGTTACCGTAAGCCGCTTTGTACCCCTAAATTATTTCGGCGGTGGCTCGATGCCGTTTGATTTCCAAACCGGTCCAGCGCCGGTCAGAAATATCTGTAGTAATTTAGCGGGTTCGATTTGCTCTGCCACCTTGGGAATTCCAGTTGTCCAAGTCGTCCAATTCTGGATCTCCGATGGAAGATATCCCAGAATATTGATGCCACTCTCGTGAACGTATTCGCTCATCTGCTGGAATCCAAGATCAGCTTCACCGCTCACGAGCCATGTTGAGCTACGAACTCCTGGCGGGGTCTGCTTCATCTTCGGCTTCACCGTATCAAGAATCCCCATATTGCCGATCATTTGCTCAACATATATACCACTGGGCCCCGTTGAATAGACAATCCCCTTTGCTTCAAGGATCGCCTGTTTGACCTTTTCAGTAGTGCTGATATCCAGCTTTGGAGATGTGCTCTTGTTGGCTATCGCAACACCCGTTCTACCGATGTTGACGCGTGAACCAGTCGTTACAAATTGATCAACGATGAATTTCTCAATGTCGGGTGCGCTGGTGATAACAAGATCAAACTTTCCACCCTCGGGTATCTGTTTTCGGATTATTGAGGAGCTTGACCATGTAATGGTTAGCTTGTGACCAGTAACCTTTTCGAATTGTGGTGCCAGCTCAGTCAATGCTTCCTTGACTGCGGTAGTTGAGAGAACTTTTATTTCGGCAGCTTGGACCGTGAATGCTGCAAAGATTGTGATCAATAAACCGAATGTGGATCGATACATAAAAACTCCGTTCAATTGCGCGGTGAGCCCAAATCTAATATATCAATCAATCTGGCGGTTTACCAATTTATGTGCGGTATTCCTGCCCCGGCGAGCCTTCGGAAACGCCCTGGGTTTAGTGGAGGCCCATTGAGTAAATTCAGACCGACATGACGGCTTGGCTGAATGGTTGCCGAAGGCTTGTACGTCGGCCACATCTATTTTCCCTGTACGTTTACGGCGAATCCATCTTCAGATAACACCAGCATTCGTATGAGGTATGCGATTAGTTTACTGAGCCGGCGTGTAAGGTAAACCCGTCAACATGGCAAGCTTCCATTGACCATTTACTTTGACGATGACGTTGCTGTAGCGCACTATGCTCTGTTTAATCTCGCCGCTGACTTCCAGGAATTGTGTGGTCTTGCCATATGAATAGACTACGTCACCAAAACGACGGGCCTCCTCTGGTTCGACGATCTGGCGAACCAGCCCTCGCTTGGCGCTCGCGGTATAGGACTCGAGGAGTTCTTTTCGGCCTTTGTAAACGCCTTGCGACTGGACCTGTAAGCCGTCTTCCGTGAACATGTCAACGACGCGGTTGCCATCTTTGGAAGCAATTGCTGCCATACGGTCGGTTGCGATGCGTTGGGCAACTGCCATAGCGTCCTCCTGTGCTTGGACGGTATGTGCTGCAGCCAGCAACGCGAAAGCAGCAACAAAATGTCTGCCAGAAAGAAGTTGAAACCGCATTGTCATCTCCAAACTGAATTACGGCCGCAATGTTGCCAGATAGGCCGCAATATTGAGCATATCGCTGCTGTCCAGCACGCCCAAAACCGGCTTCATCAGGGCGGCGCCGGCGCCGGCACACGCACCCTGTTGCATGTCCCATAACTGGCGCACGATATAGCTCGGCGAACGGCCTGCTATCGAGGGAAAGTTGCCCACGCCACGCAGGTCCGGACCGTGGCAGGTCACGCATGCCAACTCCGCCTTGCCGCCCGGAGCGCGCACCAGCGCTTCGCCCTTCCTGATGCTTCCAGTAGGCACGTGGACAACAAACTTGACGCGCGCATCGCGCAGCACCTCAAAGCGCCTGTGGTCCTGGGGGTACTCGACGATGCGGTTGCCAATGGGCTCCTGCGCGCCGTCATCGGTTGGCGCCCAGAAGAACAGCCGCTGATGCAACTTCGGCGCCGTGTCGCCCTCTTTCACCACCAGCATCTGTTGCGGCTTGAGTGATGAGAAATAGGCTGCAGCCTCTTTCAGCTCCTCTTCAGACACGCCCTTCGCAATCGGTATCTTCAAGCTGTGCGGGCCGCGCTTAGGCAGCACTGTGCTACGTGCCCCGCTGGCCATGTCTTTGACCTGTTGCTCGATGTAGTCTGCGGGCAACCCGGTCAGGCTGGCGTTCTCCGGGCCCCCGATGCCTGTGGGGCGGTGACAGAAGCCGCAGGCCCAGACATCCGGCTTGCGCCCATTCGACACAATTCGAGGCATCACCGGGTGGTCACCAGGATGCCAATCGGGAACGGCAAAACGGTCACGCGACTGCGTGATAGTTAAGGCTGCGGTGCTTCCCGGCACGTTTTGAACGACCCCTTCTTCCGGCTCTGGTTTGGGGGCTTGGGGTGTTAACGGATAAGCCCATGCGGGAAATTCGGACTGGGCAGTTGCTGCCACCGAAACGATCAGCATAACGGCGGCGATGCACCATTTTTTAAACAACATTCATACCCCCCTTTTTTGAATGAACCTACTTCAACTTATAGGTCCCGATCCTTCTATTGCAGCGGTGCCTGCGGTCACCTTGGCAACCGGACTGCTGTTGACTATGGCACAGCCGCGGTTGCGATACCTCTCATTGCGCGCCATCGCAGGTCTCATTGCGCGCCAGCGCCGGCCGGCAAAGATCAGGCCGAAGGCTTGTGGCGCAGTTCGGACGCAGTGATACCGAACTTCAGCTTGAACAGCCGATAGAAGGTGGCCAGAGAATCGAAGCCGCAGGCGAAAGCGACTTCGGTGATGGACATGGTGGGGTGACTGCGCAGCCAAAAACGTGCGCGCAGCAGCCGCAGGTTGCGGATTTCGCCGGCCACGCTGGTGTCAGTCTGCTCAAACAAACGGTGCAATTGCCGCGGCGAGAGGTTCATGGCCAGGGCAATGCTCTGCGGTGACAGACTGGCTGATTCCAGCTGCGTCTCAATGTAATGCCGCACCTGACTCAGGCGTTCGCCAGACAGTGTGGCCTGCACGTCGTCACGCCGCGTGTCCACATAGCCCAGGGTGCCGGCGAACAGGTGGTCGAAGGCGCGCAGCGCGGCGGCAGCACCAGGGGCGTCCAATTTGGGCAAATCCCGGCACAAGTGCCCCAGGTAAGAGGCCAGCAAGGCACCCAGCGGCGTATGCGTGGGAAGCGGTTGGAAGCCGCCTTGCTTGAGCCGCCCGCTGGCGAAAGACAGTGCTTGCTCCGGCACGCTGATCGCCTGGAAGTGCCAGTTGTGCCCGGCTGCCGCTGCGGCCTTGTAGGCCAGGTCCTGGCTGCCAATGACTACCGAGCCGGCGTGGGTGGTGAACTGCTCGCCCTTGCTGTTCTCAAAGCTGCTACCGCCCTGCTTGATCAGGTAGACCAGCAGGTTGCCCGATGGCGCCGCGCTGGCGCGTGCGCGGCTGCGGTCCACCACGCTCCAGGAGGTGTTGACCTCCATCACGCTGGCCAGTGGCCCGCGGAAAATCTGAATGTCGATGGCGGCGGCCTCGGGCTGCAGGTCACCAAGGTGCACGTCCAGGTTGAAAAGTTGCGCGGCCGTGTCCTTGATCAGCGCTATGCGCTTGCCCTGGTGCAGGTGGTGCGACGACACGCGGTGGTGGGTGCTCATTCTTTTTCCTTCCCTGGAGCGGGCGCGAATGCCGCTAACTTACTGGCTATCGCAGGGTTGCGGTGGGCCGTCGATCATTTGAGCAGTGGGCGGCTACCCTGATTGACATTTGTCAAATTCGCAAGGTGCAGTCATTGGCCAATGACTACTTCGGAGGGGCCAAACTGCGTCCAGAAGCGCTGCTACTTCAGCTACAGGGCGCATCGGCGTTTAGCATAAGACGAATACTGAAGTTTTAACTCAATCCATACTAGAGCAGTCGTTCCTTCAGACCCCACCTGCTCCCGTGCGCCCCTGCCGGCGTATAAAGCCTTCAATGATTGCGGCCAACTCCTCTGCATGCGTTCCGATCATGAAATGATTGGCTCCCTCCAACATCCTGAGATGCGAATCCGGCAGGTGAGCGACTAAAAGCTCATTGCTGCGTTTCATTGCCAAGTGGCTTGTGCCGCCACAAACAACGAGAGTAGGGACTTTGATTGTTGCAATTTCCGCAATGCTGACGGCGCCGGCAAACCCTGTCTTCCAATCCAGAATATTGGTTGCTGTCTGGCTTATGAGTTTTTCCTTGACTTGGCTTGGGTAGCCATCAAACATGCCAGGGCCACCGTAAAAGTCGATGATACCTCGCACAGCGATTTGATTACCGGCTCTCCACTCTTGGGTGTAGTGATCCACTAGGGCGTGGACTTCCTGATGCAATACAGATTCACCGCAGAGCGCAAGCAGATCAAACACTGTTGGTTCCAGCAGAGTCAGGCTCAGCAACTTCACGGGGCGGCGCATGGCTGATGCCAATGCGACCAAGCCACCGTATGAATGGGCCACCACGTGCGCTGGCGCGTTTACCTGCGACAAAACGGTTTCCAAGACATCCATCTCGTCTTCAATAGAGTTACCACCCGGTAGACGTCGCTCTTGCGTCTTGCCATAACCACACAAGCTGGTCGTGATGGTGCGAAAGCTCTTGGACAAAGGGGCAGTGATACCGCGCCACGACGACCCTGTTGAGAAGGATCCAGGTACAAAGACAACAGCTGTTCCACTTCCCGTTTCTTGATACTCGACCAAACCTGCAGTTTCGGTTTTCATGATTCAAGCTCCTTGCTGATCAGACCGCTACTGTATCAATGCAGCATACATGTGCTTGCCCTAGTGCCATGATGAGTGTTCGCCGGTCTCGATCCAAGCGCAGTGACTGGCCTGCCCCCAAAATAACATCTCGCGAATCACCGTCGATGGTGACCCAAACGCTGCCTTTGCGACATTCAACGGTAACACCCAGGGGGCGCGAAACCTCTCGAATTTGGTTTGGGGAGAAATACAGTTCGTCGCTCTTTTGGCGACATTTGGCTTGTGTCTGATGGGCACGCTCAGCGACCATTGCTAGCAGCCAAGCAGAGATTGCGAAAAACGGATAATTTGGAAGCCGTAGGGTGATGTTCATGACCTTCTCCAATGTTGTTGCTGATGGAGTCAGTATGAATTTCGCAGTGCCGCAGGCCTAGTGTGCCAATTACGGTATTTGCGGACCACAACTACGGTACTAGCCACCGTAGTCAAAGCATATAGCCTGCTAAATGTCCAATAAACCGATCATCCCAGCACGATGAACGGCTTCCGCCCTGGTAGAACACGCCAAAGCTTTTATGGCAGCGGACACATGCATCTCAACCGTCCTCGGGCTTAAATTAAGAACTTTTGCCACTTCCTTGTCTGTTCGCCCCTGCGCCACAGCTTTCAGAACTTCAATCTGGCGCGGTGTGAGTTGCGGCGTTGGCCCGCCGGTTCCAAGGAAGGTACTCAACTCAGCCTCAAAAACTTTCATCGCTGGTTCAGTTGAGAGCATGGCATGCCCCTGCGCCTCCAGCGCCACAAATCGGGCACCCGGAATGCGTGAGGCCATCTTGCGTCCTTGCTCAAAATCTATCGTTTCGTCCTTACGGCAGTGAAAAACAAGGGTTGGCACATTGACCTGAGTGCATTCGTCGCGCACATTGATGGAAAAGTTGTTTCGTAAGTAGGCAGTTGCCATCTCGGGCGACATTGAGAGCTGCATGCGCTCTTCAAGCTCAAGTTGTTGCTCGGGGGTTGGATTGCCAAGCAGTTGAGCCACGAACAATTTACGAAACACAGACTTAGGGCTGTTCCAACCAATCTCAGCGCTTTTAATGACCAGTTCCGCCTCATCGATGGCCTTTTGACTGACGTTGGGCGTACTGAATACGGAAGTTGCAAACCCGCTGAACAAAACCAGATGGGAGACCTGCTCCGGGTGACGTATCGCGTAGGCAATGGATGTTGCTGCGCCCATCGATAAGCCAAACAAGGCGAATCGCTTGAGCCCATGGGCCGCCACCACAGCTTCCAAGTCCTTGATGCCATCCTCAAAAGTAAGCGAGGGAATTTTGCGGTCAGACAAGCCGCAGCCCCGCGAGTCATATCGTACAAAGGTATACCCCTTGCTGAGGGCGCGGATGTAGGCTTGCGGTTCCTCATGACGAGCGTCGCAATCCAGATGGCTAAGCCAGGTTCCGGCGCGAACTAGCGGGAAACCCGATCCAGTAGAAGTGGTCGCAATCCTTACACCATCAGCACTTGTGCAAAAGCGTATGTCTTGTTGCAGGGGCATCGTAGTAGTCGCTTGAAAAGAAGGTGTTCAGTTTAATCTTCCTTTAAGCATTCACATATTGAAGTCGGTTTTCGTTGTCTCTCAGTCGGCCACCACCAATGTCGGCAAGCGATAGTCAATGTCGCCTTTAGGGCAGGCGGTTCAAACTCCTGTAATTCCGCTTTGTCGTCGTTAAGAGTCGTTAATTAACGATCAAATGGGTGACGCTGTAATCCGAGCACAGATGAAGTGAGCATAAAGCGCTGGCTGCTCAGGGTTTGAGCGCATCATTTTGATCATCAGATAACATCTTCGTCCGTGTGTGCCAACTACGTTCCAGTGACCAGTGCAGACAGGCTGCTGACATTTTTTGGGGTTTCCAGAACCAGGAATGAGGTCGCGCTTGACATTTTCCCTTCAGGTCTTGCCCCCATGATTCGGATGGCACCGAATGACGGGACTTCGCGGCCAGAGCTTATCGTTCACGATGCCATCTTCCGCTTTGTCCCAGACTTCGTCGCGAAGGTTGATTGGGCGCGAAAGACCTTCAACGCCCGAAGCGAGACTGTAGATTCAAAGCCGACGTATGCCCCCGCATGGCGCGCTGGCCAACGCTGCGTTATCCCAACCGAAGGGTTTTACGAACCGAAATACGAGAACGGTAAGTCGGTCCGTTGGGCTTTCAATTTGCCTGGCGGCGTGCCAATGGGCATAGCTGGCATCTACAAGCCCTGGAAAACCCCTGACGGCCGCGAAATGTTTGGTATGTCGATGCTGACTGTCAATGCCGACGACCACCCTCTGATGAACCAGTTTCATGCGCCTGGCGACGAGAAGCGCATGGTCGTCATCCTTGACCCTTCCGAATACAGCGACTGGCTATCGTGTCCGGTCAGCGAAGCCAAGAAATACTTCAAGCAGTGGCGCAAACCGCTCGACGCATACCCAGCGCCATTGCCTCCGCGTGGACCCAAGGCCAGCAGCGTTTCAACGGCTAAGCCAAATAAGCCGCCCAAGCCCAAAACAGAACGAACGCCTCCCCCAGCACCACCTCAAAACGGCGAACTGTTCTAAATCTTCAAAACAAAAATAAAAAGCTGGTCAGGAAAGGTCAGGGCTACATATACTGGTTAAACGTACAGTATTTTAAACCCTAAAGTGACCACCGTTCAATTTGCCCATCCTTCCCAGAACGCCGCTTCGCCCGCGACAGCCGCGCGCACTGGCGACGTGCTGCGCCTGCCCGAACTGGCTGGCAAAGCCATGTGGAGGGGAAGCGAACTAGGGTCTTCGGCGCAGCGCGAGGTTATCGCCACTGGCTTTGATGCGCTGGACGCAGAGCTTCCCGGCGGTGGGTGGCCCTGCCGTTCACTGACCGAGATACTTCAACCACAGCCATCCCTATGTGAGTGGCGCTTGTTGGGCAACAGTCTTCAGCGCATAGTGGCAAGCGGAGGCCAGGTCGTCCTCATCAGTCCTCCAAAGCATCCCCATTTGCCTGGCTTGATGCAGCATGGCCTCCATCAAAACCAGATTGTTTGGCTCGATGCAAAGACTCCGGCTGAACGGCTTTGGACTACTGAACAACTTATCAAGGCCAATCCAGCAGGCGCGATTCTTTCCTGGCTACCGCAAGCCCGTCAAGAGCAACTGCGGCGGCTTCAAGTGCACGCGCAATCATGCGATTCACCAGTATTCCTGTTCAGACCGGCAACGGCGCAGTTCGATGCGTCTCCCGCGCCGTTGCGCTTGCTTGTGGATCTTGCTGCCGATTGGAAGCTCGACGTTCAGGTATTCAAACGCCGGGGCCCTGTGCATGACCAGCGCTTGCGCTTGTATTCAATCCCTCAGAGCCTGGCTGACGTGCTGACACCGCGCCTGCGGCAGCCAAGTCACCTCGCTCCAACTTCGGAGACTCCAAGTGTCGGAACATTGGGCAGCGCTCATCATTCCGCCGCCGGACACCAACTCGTTCATTGATGGTCGCAGTATCGCGGTGTGGGCACTTCAGTTCACACCGCGCGTGGCTCATCTGGACGAGGCTGTGGTTATCGAGGTGGAATCCTGCTTGCGCCTATTTGGAGGCGAAAAGTCGCTTCGAGCGCGTGTGACAGAAGAGTCGCTGGAGCAAGGCGTACAACGCATCGGTTGGGCACCTACCAGCCTTGCCGCTTTGGCTTTCGCACGTTGCGGTGTTTCCGATGGCTTTACCGAACCTTTGGCCAAACTGCTGGACCGGATTCCGCTTGAAGCGTTGACGGCGGTGCGGCACCATCACCCAGTTCTCGCCCGTCTCGGATGCAAGACTTTGGGTGATGTGCGCCGCCTGCCAAGAGGCGGCATCAGCAGGCGCTTTGACCAAAACGTCCTGACGGCGCTTGACCAGGCATATGGGCTCAGGCCTGTAGCGCACGAGTGGGTGATGTTGCCTGAAAGTTTCTCGGTGAAGCTGGAATTGCCGGGGCGTGTGGAATCTGCAGACTCTTTGATGTTTGGCGCCAACCGTCTGCTACTGCAAATG
The DNA here is from genome assembly GCA_031417995.1 of Polaromonas sp. GTDB lineage: Bacteria > Pseudomonadota > Gammaproteobacteria > Burkholderiales > Burkholderiaceae_C > Polaromonas. The sequence continues at coordinate 10,724 of JANOWR010000104.1, forward strand.
TGCGGTTGGCTGGCGGCACGCAACTCCGGCGCAACATCCTTCGTCATGCGGTGGTATCACGACACACTGCGCTCCAAGACCGCTGGAGAAGGCGGCGAACTGGTCATACGGACGGCAGAGCCCAGTCGGGACGTCAAGCACCTCGGTCGGCTGCTTGGCGAACATCTTGCCAAGGTTGAGTTGCTGGCACCAGTCGGAGATATCGGCATCGAGGCGCTTGAGGTGCATTCGCTGGGCCATGACAGCAAATCACTCATACCTGACACCATGCGTTCTGGAGAAGAGTTGGGATTGGTGTTGGAGCGCATTGCAGCGCGGCTCGGCCCCGAGCGGGTCATGCGCCCGGTACTTCAGGAAGACCATCGCGTCGAATGGATGCAGACCTGGCTGCCAGCATCAGGCCATGCCAAGACGCGGTCAGCTAAGTTGCCGCGCATGGTGGATATTCCCCAACCAAGCTGGGTGCTGCCGAAGCCGTTGAAACTTGCCGTCGCCAGCGAGCGGCCCATGTACCAAGGGCCGCTACAGCTTGTTGTGGGGCCACATCGCGTCGAGGGAGGCTGGTGGCACCGTACTCAAGGTAGCGATGGCGCTCAGTCAACACAGAATGTGCAAAGAGATTACTGGATTGCCCTAAGCAAACATGCAGGCATCCTGTGGGTGTTTCAGGAGCGACTGGCGCATGACCATATCAACTGGTATCTTCATGGCGTGTTTGCGTGAGTTGCCGCCATGTCCGCCCTTCCCTTCTATGCAGAGCTGCACTGCCTGTCCAACTTCTCCTTTCTTCGCGGGGCATCGCACGCCAGTGAGCTTGTAGACCGCTCTGTTGAGCTGGGCTATTCGGCCTTGGCGTTGACCGATGAATGCTCCCTGGCTGGCGTTGTAAGGGCGCATGTCGCAGCCAAAGAACATCCAGACTTCAAACTCATTGTTGGTAGTGAGTTCAAAGTAGACGCGGCAGTGCCGTTCAAGATGGTGGTGCTGGCGACCAACCGCGAGAGCTACGGCAACCTCTGCCAATTCATCACCGGGTTGCGGCGCTCGTCTGAAAAGGGAACCTATCAACTCAGCCAGGAGAACATCAAAGGTGAAGCATTACGTGACTGCCTCATCCTCATCATCCCGAACAAAACATCTACTACCGATGAACTGCTGCGGTTAGGTCAATGGACTCTGCGTCTCTTCAGTGGCCGTTGCTGGCTGGTCGTGGAACTGCTTCACCATATTGCGGATGCTGTGTGGCTACACAAACTCCGTGAGTTGTCGCAAGCCACGGCAATACCACTGGTGGCCGCAGGCGATGTGCATATGCATGTCCGTTCACGCAAGCCGCTGCAAGATGTGGTGACGGCGATAAGAGTAGGCAAACCACTGACCGAATGCGGTCTGGAGCTGCAAGGCAGTGCTGAAAGGCACTTGCGGTCGCGCCTGAGGCTGAGCTACCTTTATTCATCTGACTTGCTCTCTGAAACCGTTGCGATAGCCAACCGCTGCAACTTCAGCCTAGACGAGCTCCGCTATGAATATCCCTCGGAGGTCGTGCCCGAGGGTGCAACACCAGGCTCTCACCTGCGGCAACTAACCTATGAAGGCGCTGGACGTCGATGGCCCGATGGCATCCTGGAAAAGGTGCAACTCCAGATTGAGCATGAGTTGACGCTGATTTCTGAACTCAGTTATGAGCACTATTTCCTCACAGTCGCTGACATCGTGGCCTTCGCGCGTAGTCAGCACATTCTTTGCCAGGGGCGCGGAAGCGCAGCAAACTCGGTCGTTTGTTACTGCCTGGGGGTGACCGAGGTTGACCCTGGACGGATGGCAGTGCTTTTCGAGCGCTTTATCAGCCGCGAGCGCAACGAGCCCCCTGACATTGATGTGGACTTTGAGCATGAGCGTCGTGAGGAGGTCATTCAGTATCTCTATAAGAAGTATGGCCGCGACAGGGCGGCGCTGACAGCTACCGTTATCTCATACCGACCACGCAGTGCATTACGCGATGTGGGAAAAGCGCTCGGCTTAAACCTTGAAACGGTTGACGCTTTGGCCAAAGAACATCAGTGGTGGGATGGCCGAACGATTCAGCCTGAGCGATTGGCCGAACTGGGTCTTGGCGTTGAGGAGGAACTTCGGCTCAAACAACTCCTGAAACTCACTGGGGAAATTCTGGGCTTCCCTCGTCACCTCTCCCAACACACCGGCGGCTTTGTCCTGACCAAAGGGCCTCTGTCCCGAATCGTCCCGATTGAAAACGCCAGCATGGCTGGCCGCACCGTCATCGAATGGGACAAGGATGATCTGGATGCCATGGGTCTGCTCAAGGTCGATGTGCTGGCACTCGGCATGCTGACCGCGCTGCGCAAGAGCCTGGCATTCATCAGCCAGCGTCGCCGCTACGAGTTTGAAATGCAGGATATTCCTGCGGAAGACAGTGTGACCTACGACATGATCTGCAAGGCCGACACGCTGGGCGTGTTCCAGATTGAGAGCCGGGCGCAGATGGGCATGTTGCCGCGCTTGAGGCCTCGATGCTTTTATGACCTGGTCATAGAAGTGGCGCTGGTACGACCAGGCCCTATTCAAGGCGGCATGGTGCACCCTTACCTTCGCCGCAGGCAGGGACTTGAGCCTGTTGAATATCCGAGCGCCGCTCTTGAAGAGGCATTGGGAAGAACACTCGGCATCCCGGTGTTTCAGGAGCAGGTGATGCAAATTTCGATACTGGCTGCGGGCTTTACAGCGGGCGAAGCGGATGGTTTGCGCCGCGCCATGGCGGCGTGGAAGCGCAAAGGTGGCCTTGAAAAGTACTACTCCAAAATCGTTGACGGCATGACAGCACAAGGCTATGAGAAATCATTCGCTGAAGCGATTTTTGAGCAGATCAAAGGCTTCTCGGAATATGGCTTCCCCGAGTCACATGCGGCCTCATTTGCCCTGCTGGTCTATGCCAGTTGCTGGATCAAGTGTCACGAACCTGCGGCTTTTCTGGCCGCCATGATCAACTCCCAACCTCTGGGTTTTTATTCGACCAGTCAACTGATACAGGACGCCCGCCGACACGGCGTGGAGGTACGCCCGGTTGATGTGATGGCCAGCGAGGTCGATTGCACACTTGAGGATATTGATTACCAGCCTGCGGTCAGGCTGGGCTTTCGGGTCATATCCGGGTTCCGACAGGCGTCTGCTCAAAAAATTGCGAACGCCCGGCTGGACAGCCCCTTCACAAGCGCTGACGATTTAGCCAGAAGAGCCGGCATTGAACTGCATGAAATGAAGATGCTGGCGGCTGCTGATGCATTGGTCAGCCTGTCAGGTCACAGGCGGCAACAGGTTTGGGATGCCGCTGGCCTTCGCCAGTTGCCCGAGCTACTTCGTGATGCACCGATTGACGAAGACATTCTTGAATTGCCCGAGGCACCTGAAGGGGAGGAAATCGTCTGGGACTATGCCTCAACCGGGCTGACCTTGAGGCGACATCCGATGGCGTTGCTTCGGCAGCGCGTGGCCGATAAAGGCTATCTGTCGTCGGCTGATTTGCGTACCCGTGAAGACGGCGAAATGGTTCATGTTTGCGGCATCGTGACGCTACGGCAACAACCCGAAACCGCCAAGGGCACCGTCTTTGTGTCGCTGGAAGACGAACATGGCAGCGTACAGGTGATTGTCTGGAAAAGCCTTCGCGAAAGGCAGCGCAGGGAACTGCTTGAATCGCGCCTGATGGGCGTCTACGGTTACTGGCAGGTCGTCAATGATGTTTCCAATCTCATTGCAGACATCTTGTTTGACTTGACGCCCCTGCTCGGGAAGCTGGGTTCACAGAGCCGGGATTTTCGATAGGGTACGCTAAATAGCCTCGGCCACTAATTGACCGCTATCGACGACACAGCGGAATTTCACGATTTTGAACCAACTACCCTAAAGGCGACATTGACTATAGCTTGCCGACATTGCTGGTGGCCGACTGGAATGCACTGGAAGCTGAAATATGTCTACGAAACCGGGTGACGTCCAACTGTTGAATAACAGTCGCGGCGCGCGAAGGGCGATTTTGGCGGGGCCAGGCATCAAAAACCCGTATTTTTGAGCTTTTTCAGGTATTAAATTAGCCATTAACCCAAGACAGATTCAACTACGAGTTGCGACTTTTATAGTGTGGGAAGGTGAGCCGAAGCGGCATTCGCTGCGAGGATTTACCGACCTACCACAGTCAAAGTTAGCAACACATGAACAAACACCTCGGCTCAAACGAACGATACCAAATTCAAATCGGCATTACCCAAGGCCTTCCCGTTAGCGCTATTGCGCAAGGTATTGGCTACAGTAAAAGTACAGTGCATCGCGAGATCGCCAGAAACTCTGGAGGCGCTGGCTACGATGCCCACTTTGCCCAGCAAAGAGCCAGCAAGCGCGCTGCTCGTTCACGCAATGGTTTAACCATCGCACAGATGACTTGGCACCGCGTGGAGCACTATTTGCTGTTTGATCAAAGTCCTGAGCAAATCTCTGACAAGCTGGACATCAGTCACGAAACGATCTATCGCTACATCTACCGCGACAAGCGGGCAGGCGGGTGCTGGCATTGGTATCTTCGCTGCCAAAAGCCCTACAGGAAGCGCTGTAGCGGCAGCAACCGCAACAGGCGCGGCTTCATTGCCAATCAGGTGCGCATTGACGAGCGCCCAGCCCACATTGAAGACCGGGTTCAAATCGGTCATTGGGAGTTTGACTCTGTTGTCGGGCCGTTTCATGGCAGTCGTCTGCTCACTGGTGTTGAGCGCAAGTCTGGCTTTGCTGTGGCGGCGTTGCTGGCCGACGGCAGCGCCGAAAGCGCTTGTCAAGCCATGATCCGATTGTTGAAACCCTTTGCTGGCCGGGTCAAGACGGTGACGACGGACAATGGCAAGGAGTTTGCCAGGCATCAGGAGCTTGATGCTGAGCTGGGCTGTCAGTCCTACTTTTGCAGACCGTACGCCAGCTGGCAACGCGGCAGCAATGAGAACCTCAATGGTTTGTTTCGCCAGTACCTGCCCAAACAGCGTGACCTGTCTACGGTGACACAAGACGAGCTTGACATGATCCTGGACAGGCTGAACAACCGACCTCGCAAAAGATTGGGATTTAAGACACCTAACCAGGTGTTCTTACAATCCCTTAAGCGTGTCGCAACTCGTCGTTGAATGTAAGCAATG
>JANOWR010000105.1:0-30564 GCA_031417995.1 Polaromonas sp.
GCGCAAGTGGATGAGCATGTGGGGGAGTAATAACTGCGACCATCAGGCACGAATATGTCACTCCACTACAGTCGCCGGTGTGGCGAATACGTGGGGATACGGTGCGATGACCAACTCGTACAACGACATGCAGAACACGAAAGCTGCGATGTACATCGGCTCGAATGCAGCCGAAGCACATCCGGTATCGTTGATGCACATGTTGAACGCGAAGGAAAGAGGCGCAAAAATGATCGTGGTGGACCCCCGGTTCACCCGCACGGCGGCCAGAGCCGACCAATACGTGCGAATCCGGTCGGGGTCAGACATTCCATTTCTTTTTGGCGTGATGTGGCACGTCTTCAAGAACGGATGGGAGGACAAAAAATACATCAATGACCGCGTTTGGGGCATGGACAAGGTGCGCGACGACGTGCTGGCCAAGTGGACGCCGGACAAGGTGCTGGAGGCCTGTGGCGTCGATGAAGCCACCTGCTTCAACGTGGCCAAGACCATGGCCGAGAACCGCCCCAGCACGCTGGTGTGGTGCGTGGGTCATACCCAGCACACCATCGGCAACGCCATGGTGCGTGCGTCGTGTTTGCTGCAACTGGCCTTGGGCAACATCGGCAAGAGCGGTGGTGGGGCCAACATTTTCCGTGGGCACGACAACGTGCAAGGTATCACCGACATCGGCTGCAACCCGGATTCCTTGCCTGGTTATTACGGCCTGGCTGAAGGCGCATTCAAGCATTACGCCGCCAATTGGGGTGTTGAATTTGAGTGGATGAAAGGCCGTTACGCACCGGGCATGATGACCAAGCCCGGCATGACTGTATCGCGCTGGGTGGATGGCGTGCTTGAGAAAAACGAGCTGATCGACCAGGACAGCAATCTGCGTGGTTTGTTCTATTGGGGCCATGCGCCCAATTCGCAAACCCGCGGACTGGAGATGAAGACCGCGCTGGACAAACTCGATTTGCTGGTGGTGGTAGACCCGTTCCCGAGTGCCACGGCTGCCATGGCCGCCATGCCTGGCAAAACCGACGTCAACCCGAACCGCGCGGTGTACCTTCTGCCGGCCACCACGCAGTTTGAGACCAGTGGCTCTGTCACTGCCTCCAACCGGTCGTTGCAATGGCGTGAGAAGGTCATGGAGCCGCTTTTTGAGTCGCGCACTGACCACATGATCATGTACCAGTTGGCTCAAAAGCTCGGCTTTGGAAAAGAGCTGGTCAAGAACTACAAGATGCAGAAGGTCAAGGGCATGGATGAGCCCGTGCCTGATGACATCCTTCGTGAAATGAACCGCGCGGTCTGGACAATTGGCTACACCGGCCAAAGCCCGGAGCGTTTGCAAGCCCACATGCGCAACATGCATGTGTTCGATGTCAACACGCTCAAGGCCAAGGGTGGCGTGGACAAGGCAACCGGCTACAAGCTGGACGGCGACTATTTCGGCCTGCCGTGGCCCTGCTACGGCACACCCGAGCTCAAGCACCCTGGATCGCCCAACCTGTATGACACCTCCAAGCATGTCATGGACGGTGGCGGGAATTTCCGCGCCAACTTTGGTGTTGAGCGCGAAGGCACAAGTTTGCTTGCTGAGGATGGCTCCCACTCCAAGGGTGCCGACATCACGACAGGCTACCCTGAGCTTGATCATGTGCTGCTCAAGAAGCTGGGTTGGTGGGGCGAGTTGAGCGAGGCCGAGCAAAAGGTTGCCGAGGGGAAAAACTGGAAAACCGACCCAAGCGGCAGCATGATCCGCGTGTTTATGCAAAACCATGGCTGCCACCCGTTTGGCAATGCCAAGGCGCGGGCTGTGGTCTGGAACTTCCCGGATCCCATTCCGCAGCACCGTGAGCCGATTTACTCCACCCGGCCAGAGCTTGTGGCCAAGTATCCGACGCACGATGACCGCAAAACGGCTTGGCGGCTTCCCGTTTTGTTCAAATCTCTTCAAGAGAAGAACAAAGACATTGGCAAGCAGTTTCCGATCATCCTCACCAGTGGGCGATTGGTCGAGTACGAAGGTGGTGGCGACGAAACCCGTTCAAACCGCTATCTTGCAGAGTTGCAGCAGGACATGTTCGTTGAGATCAATCCAAAAGCTGCCAACGATCGAAACATCCGCAATGGCGACCAGGTATGGGTCTCAAGCCCCACTGGCGCGCGTATCAAGGTCATGGCCTTGGTGACTGAGCGGGTTGACAAGGAAACCGCCTTCATGCCTTACCACTTTGCCGGGCATTGGCAGGGTGCAGATATGAAAGCCTATTACCCTGGCGGCGCGGCGCCCATTGTGCGGGGTGAAGCCGTCAACACAATCACCACCTACGGTTATGACATCGTCACGATGATGCAAGAAACCAAAACTACCGTTTGCCAAATCGAGCGGGCTGCCTGAGATGAACGAATAAGGGGAACGATATGGCAAGAATGAAATTCATCTGTGACGCGGAGCGTTGCATTGAGTGCAATGGCTGCGTCACCGCCTGCAAGGCGGAGCATGAGGTGCCGTGGGGCGTTAACCGCCGCCGCGTAGTGACATTGAACGACGGTGTTCCCGGTGAAAAGTCCATCTCGGTCGCCTGCATGCATTGCAGCGACGCACCGTGTATGGCCGTTTGCCCGGTCAACTGCTTTTACCGTACTGACGAGGGCGTGGTGTTGCATGACAAGGATGTCTGCATTGGCTGCGGCTACTGCTCGTATGCCTGCCCGTTTGGTGCACCGCAATTTCCTTCAGCCGGCACCTTCGGTGTACGCGGCAAGATGGACAAGTGCACTTTCTGTGCGGGTGGGCCTGAAGCCAATGGCAGTGAGGCCGAATTTGAAAAATACGGTCGCAATCGCCTGGCAGAAGGAAAGTTGCCGATCTGTGCCGAGATGTGTTCGACCAAGGCGCTTTTGGGTGGCGACGGGGATGTGGTGGCGGACATTTTCCGCAACCGCGTGCTACAGCGTGGCAAAGGTGCAGAGGTTTGGGGCTGGGGCACGGCATATGGTTCGAAGCAGGCAGGCCAGCCGCCTGTGGGAGCAAAATCATGATGCGCGTTTCTTTGCTGATTTCTTCAGTTGTTGCTGCGTTTTGCCTGTCGGCCTGTGGTGACAAACCACAGTCCGCAGGTGGCGTGAAGGGTGACGTTGCGCCATTTCAAGGTGCAGAAGCCAAATACGCAGCCCCTGGCTGGAAGGCTGGCGACAAAACCAGCTGGGAGCAGGCGCTGAAAGCCAGAACCCAGAATACCCAGAATGAATACACCCGTACTGCTACAAAATAATGCTGGAGGCCATATGATACGTGCGCAACTAGCTATATTTTCAATAGCATTGAGCCTTGCGGGATGGGTGTATGCGCAGGCTCCTGCATCTGCGCAAGTGGCTGCACCAGTCGCAGCAGCGCCAGCGACGGGTGGCATCCAGGGGCAAAACATTTTTGAGGTCAAACCTGATGCAGATCAAGACCCAAAATATGCAGGCCAGACCAATGCGGAGCGCGCCAAGGTTCAACCCGGTAACAATGCGCCCATGTGGCGTCAGGTCGGCAGTGGTGTCACGGGTTATTCCAGTCTTCCGAAAAGCCAGGCCCCCGAGGCAGGCAATATGATTCAGCCGTTCGTCAAATACCCGGGTTCCAACCTGACCAACGCAGGTGAAGCATGGCGGCAGGTGCGCAACAACTGGCTGATTCCTTATGGCGGCTCGCTCCTGGTGATTGTGTTGCTGGCCATCGCGATCTTTTACAAAACCAAGGGCATGATTAAAAACCATGCACCCGATACGGGTCGAAAAATCGAGCGATTTACACCGTTCGAACGCGCAGCCCACTGGTCTAACGCGATTGCGTTTGTGGCACTGGCTGTGTCGGGTGTCGTGATGGCTTTCGGCAAGTTCTTTCTGTTACCCATCATGGGCGCCACACTGTTTGGCTGGTTAACCTATGCGCTCAAAAACCTGCACAACTTTGCAGGCCCGCTGTTCGCGGTATCTCTGGCAATTGTGTTTTTCACCTTCGTCAAGGACAACATGCCCAGGCGTGGTGATCTGGCCTGGTTGCTGAAAGGCGGCGGCATTCTGCAAGGCAATGAAATGCCTTCACACCGCTTCAATGCCGGCGAAAAAATTGTGTTTTGGGGTGGTGTCATGTTGTTGGGCGTTGTTGTTGTGGCGTCGGGCCTGGTGCTTGACAAACTCATCCCGGGCCTGATTTATGAGCGAAGCACCATGCAGATCGCCAGCATGATTCATGGTACAGCCACAGTCCTGATGATGGCTTTGTTCATCGGCCACATCTACATTGGAACCGTCGGCATGCAGGGCGCTTATGGCGGCATGAGAACTGGCTACGTCGATGAAACCTGGGCCAAAGAACATCACGAACATTGGTACGACGATGTCAAGGCGGGCAAAATCCCGGCTCAACGCAGCGAGCCCGCCGTGCCCGGCCAGACGGTACAGATTTAATTTTTTTGAGATACACGTCATGAAGAAACTTCTCATTTCCCTGTTGATCACCACTGCATCTTCTGTTGTGCTTGCCAAGCTGCCCGCTCCTAGCGACGAAGCCAAAGCCAAAGCTGCCGAGGTAGCAGCCAAGACGGCCTGGACTGGCAAGGTTGACAATTATCTGCTTTGCAAGTCGCAAGACAAAGTTGCTGCCAGCTATTACAAAACAGCCAAAGCAACAGGCAAAGATACAAAACCTGCCGCTGCAACGCCACCCTGTGCCGACCCTGGTGCTTTCGCTTATGTACCGCCTGAAGCAGCCAAACCCGTTGAAGCCACAAAGCCGCTTGAGGCAGCAGGCGCGCATTCACCACCCGCCACAGCCGCCAGCCCACCCAACACCAAGGTGCCTGATGCTGTGATCAATCCAGGAAATAAGGCAGCAACTCCTCCCGCCAAAAAAGTCTGAGTCTTTTTCTTCAAAATCTTAAAAGCCGACCCGCAAGGTGTCGGCTTTTTTGTTGTAGCCTATGCATATGAAGCTTCCTTACTTGACCCAAGCGCAGGCACATTTGACCTGCGAGATATCTGCCGTCAATGAATTTGGCGAACGCATCACCGTCTCGATTCCTGCTGAGCGTGCGCTGACTGTCTATGTCGATAAACGCGAGCTGGTCACGCTGATGACATTAGGAGCATTTCCCGAGCTGTTGGTAATGGGCTATTTGCGCAATCAGCGCTTGGTCAAAGACATTAAAGAGATTGAGTCCATCACGGTCGATTGGGATGTGGGGGCTGCGGCCGTTAAAACCCGACACGGTATTGCAGACATTGAAGAAAAAACCTCAAAACGCGTGGTGACCACCGGCTGCGGCCAGGGCAGTGTGTTTGGCGGTTTGATGGACGAGGTGGACCAGATCCGGTTGCCTGCAAATGCCAGCATCAGCCAGAGCCAGTTGTACGCGCTGGTCAACACCATTCGCCTCAAAGAAACCACCTACAAATCGGCCGGGTCGGTGCATGCCTGTGCGCTGTTTGACAGCGCGCTCAGCGACCCAAAAATGCTGATTTTTGTAGAAGATGTGGGCCGCCACAACGCTATAGACACCATCGCAGGCTGGATGTCGATGAACCACGATAAATTGACGGGCAGCGAACTGGTTTTTTATACCACCGGCCGCCTGACCAGCGAAATGGTCATCAAATCCGCCCAGATGGGCGTGCCCATTGTCGTGTCGCGCAGCGGCATCACGCAAATGGGCCATCAGGTGGCGCAAGCCGTTAAGCTGTGCGCGATTGGCCGTGCCACCAACAAACGCTTTGTTTGTTACACCAGCACACAGCGCTTGGTGTTGCAGCCCGGTTTGGTGGCCCAGCCCCTCACCAGCTAGGGATTGGCGCTTTAGGCTAACCTAGCGCCATGAACACACTTTTCATCAAACTCGGCTGGCGCACCCTGTGGCGCGACTTGCGCGCTGGTGAGCTCAGGCTGTTGATAGTCGCCGTTACGTTGGCGGTTGCTGCATTGACTGCCGTTGGTTTTTTTGCTGACCGGCTCAAAGGCGGCTTGCAGCGCGACGCCCGGCAGTTGCTGGGCGGTGATGCGGTGCTGCGCAGTGACGAAGCTACGCCAGCAGTTTTTATGGCCAAGGCCAAAGCGCTGGGTTTGCAGACGGTGGCCAGCGTCAGCTTTCCGACCATGGCGCGGGCCACCGATGCCGACGGCGGAGCCAGCAAGCTTGCGGCCTTCAAGGCCGTGCCTCCGGGCTACCCGTTGCGCGGCAGCCTGAAAGTAACCGACACAGCCGAGGGTGCGGGCGCAAACACCCGGGACATTCCTGCCCCTGGCACAGCCTGGGTTGACCCATCGCTGCTCGACGCGCTGGGCCTCAAAATCGGCCAGACTTTGCTGATGGGCGATGCCAGTTTCAAAGTCACCCGCATCATCCTGCAAGAGCCCGACAGGGGCGCGGGCTTTATCAGCTTTTCACCGCGTGCCATGATTAACACGGCGGATGTGGCCGCAACAAATCTGATTCAACCTGCCAGCCGTACCAACTACCGCTTTGCTGTGGCAGGTGACGACAAGGCCGTGGCCGAATACGTGAAGTGGGTGGCGCTGGAGATCAAAAAACCGTTTGAGCAATCTGGCATTCGCGGCGTGCGGCTTGAATCGCTGGAGTCCGGCAGCCCCGAGATGCGGCAAACGCTGGACCGCGCCGAAAAGTTTTTAAATCTGGTGGCGCTGCTGGCCGCGCTGCTCAGTGCCGTGGCGGTGGCGATTGTGGCGCGCGGTTTTGCAGCCAGGCATCTTGACGACTGCGCCATGCTGCGCGTGCTGGGCCAGCCGCAGCGCACCATTGCGCTGGCTTATGCGTTCGAGTTTGTGCTGGTTGGCCTGTTTGCCAGCGCGCTGGGTGTGGCGATTGGTTTTGCTGTGCATTACGGTTTTGTGCTGCTGCTGGCCGGTCTGGTTGAAACTGCATTGCCCGCAGCCACGATATGGCCGGTGCTGTTCGGCATGGGCATGGGTTTGACGCTGTTGCTGGCCTTTGGCTTGCCGCCCGTGTTGCAGCTTGCATCGGTGCCGCCCCTGCGGGTGATTCGCCGTGATGTCGGTAACCTGAAGCCTGCATCAATCGCCGTGCTCGGCGTGGGCATGCTGGGTTTTGCGGCGCTACTGGTGGCGGCCAGCAGTGACCTGAAACTGGGGCTGATTGCTGTCGGCGGTTTTGCCGGTGCGGTGCTGCTGTTTGCCGCCAGCAGCTACGTGGCAGTCAAGTTGTTAAGGGCCAGCGTGAATGAAGACGTGGCACCGCGCTGGCTGGTGCTGGCCACACGCCAGTTGTCGGCCCGGCCTGCGTACGCCGTGGTGCAAACCAGCGCATTGGCCGTCGGCTTGTTGGCGCTAATGCTGCTGGTGTTGCTCCGCACCGATCTGGTCGACAGCTGGCGCAAGGCCACGCCGCCTGATGCGCCAAACCGTTTCATCATCAACATCCAGCCCGAGCAAAGCGAGGCGTTTAAAAAAGCGCTGAGCGATGGCGGCGTTGCCAGATACGACTGGTACCCGATGATTCGCGGCCGCCTGGTGGCAGTCAACGGCAAAGCAGTCACGCCAGACGACTTCGCGGACGACCGCGCCAAACGCCTGGTAGACCGCGAGTTCAATCTCTCGAACGCATCCAACCAACCCGCCCACAACAAAACTGTGGCCGGTCAATGGACGGTGGAAGAAAAAGACGCCATCAGCGTTGAAGAAGGCATTGCCAAAACGCTGGGTTTAAAGCTTGGCGATGCCTTGAGCTTTGACATTGGCGGGCAAGTCAGCAGCGCCAAAATCACCAGTCTGCGCAAGGTGGATTGGGGCTCGATGCGGGTCAACTTTTTTGTGATGTTTCCGGTGGCCAATGTGGCGGATGTGCCAGTATCTTTCATCAGCGCGTTTAAAGCACCGCTTGCCTCTGGCAGCGGCGGGCAAAGTTTTGACAACAGGCTGGTCAAGGCTTTTCCCAACATCACCAACATCGACACCACCAGCACAGTGGCTCAAGTCCGGCGCGTGCTTGATCAGGTCAGTCGGGCTGTCGAATATTTGTTTGGTTTCACGCTGGCTGCCGGGCTGGTGGTGCTGTTTGCAGCCATTACCGCCACGCGCGAAGAACGCGCCAAAGAGTTCGCCATCATGCGAGCGGTTGGTGCGCGCTCGTCGCTGCTCAGGCAGGTGCAGCGCGCCGAACTGGCCGGTGTGGGCTTGCTGGCAGGCTTTTTGGCATCCGTCGTGGCGCTGGCAGTCGGCTGGGGTCTGGCCCGGTTTGTGTTTGACTTTGCCTGGACAGGCTCTTGGACAGTACCGCTGTTTGGCAGCTTGGCCGGTGCTGCGCTGGCCTTGGCCGCGGGCTGGTGGGGTTTGCGGTCGGTGCTCAATACCCCGGTGGTCGAGACGCTGCGCAAGGCGCAATAATCTGACGATGCAGATTCAAGAGAAACCCAAATTCGACACCCCTTACGAGTGGATAGGCGGCGAAGCCCCGGTCAAGGCACTGGTTGAGCGCTTTTATGACCTGATGGACCTGGAGCCGGGCTACAGCGTCCTGCGCGCCGCCCACGCCGGGCCACTCGACAACGCCCGTCAGCGCCTGTTCTGGTTCCTGTGCGGCTGGCTGGGCGGACCGCAGTACTACACAGAAAAGTTTGGCCACCCGATGCTGCGGATGCGCCACATGCCCCAGCAAACCGGCGGCGGCTCAATTGGTATTAAAGAGCGCGACCAGTGGCTCGCCTGCATGAACCAGGCCATGGTTGAAACAGGTGTTGACGAGGCGTTACGAAGCCGCTTGAACACCTCGTTTTTTCAAACGGCGGACTGGATGCGTAACAAGGGCGAGTAGGCGGGGTTGACTATGTGCTCCTGAATAAAGAGCTGCTCGCGCCCGAATCCATTGGGCTACAGCATCATTTGGCACCTGAAAATGCTCAAAAAACGTCAAAAAAGAAGCTCAAAAATTACAAAAAGCGTCACCCCATGCCTTGAAAAGCGGTTTTCAGGCCATTTTCAAATATAAAAAAGTGCCTCAAAACCAATAGATTCGGGCGAAAGCAGCTACTGAATAAATAGCAATTTTAGTTCTGCGCCAGCAGCACCACCAGCGCCCCGGCACCGCCATGCGCAGGCCGGGCCTGCACAAAGGCCAGCACCTCCTGCTTTTGAATCAGCCAGCTTTGTACCTTGCCTTTGAGCACCGGTGTTTTGCCGGGTGAGCCCAGCCCCTTGCCATGCACCACGCGCACGCAGCGCCAACCCATGCGTGCGGCATCTTTGATGAAGTCAACCAGCGCCTCACGCGCGTCTTCACGCCGCAGGCCGTGCAAATCCACCTGGCCCTGAATGCTCCAGCCGCCTTTGCGCAGTTTGCGGGTCACATCGGTGCCTATGCCCGGTCGGCGGTAGCTCAGGGCATCGTCGGTGTCGAGCAGCGTTTCGACGTCAAACTCGTCTGACAGCGCCTCGCGCATCACAGCCTCCTCGTCCAGCTGATGCTGCAAGGCAATCGGAGCAGCTTGTACGTTTGGCAGGCTGGCACGGTGGCCGGGGCGATGCTTTGGCGGAAGCGGTTTGACGATGCCGACGGCCCTTGCAAAGAACTCTTCCTCGGCCTTGGCTTTGGCCGCCGCAGCTTTTTTGGCGGCCTCCTGCTCTTTGGCCAGTTTGACGCGCGCCTCCAGCTCGGCCTTGACGACTTTCAGGCCCTTCAAATCCTTGATGGCCGCGGCTTTCATTTCTACATCAGTCCCAGCTCAGCCATCGACACCGCTTCAGTTGATGTCACGATAAAGTGGTCAAGCACCCGCACGTCGATCAATGCCAGCGCGGCCTTCAGTGTGTGCGTGATGGCTTCGTCAGCGCGTGATGCCTGGGCTGTGCCGCTGGGGTGGTTGTGGGCCAGCACCACGTTGGCGGCGTTCAGGGCGAGCGCGCGCACCACCACTTCACGTGGGTAAACGCTGGTTTGCGTCAATGTGCCCCTGAACATTTCTTCCAGCACGATCAGGCGGTGGCTTGCGTCCAGAAACAGCACTGCAAAAATCTCGTGCTCACGGCTACCGAGTTGCAACTGCAAGTAGTCGCGTATGACCTGCGGGTTGCTGAACATGGTTTTTTCTTGTAATTGGCTGGCGAGGGCGCGCCGGGCCAGTTCAAGCACCGCCACAATCTCGGCGCGTTTGGCTGGGCCCAGGCCTTTGATTTTTTTCAGTGCTTCTGCGGGGGTATTTAGCAAGCCAGCCACGCCGCCAAACGTGTCCACCAACTCCTGGCCCATTTGCAGCGCGTTTTTACCCGGCAGGCCGGTGCGCAGCAGCAGCGCCAGCAGCTCCGCATCGCTGAGTGCGCCGGGGCCACGGGCCAGCAGTTTTTCGCGTGGGCGGGCATCTTGGGGCAGGTCTTTAAGCAGCATGAGGGATTGAACGGCTAACTTTCTACAATAGGGCCAGTTTACAAACAGTTCCTGGCTTTCAAGCCACGTCAGAGAGTTTTATGTCCGTTGATCAGCTTATGGCCACTCCGATGATTCAAGCCGGGTCTTTCCTGACCCTGCACTACCGCATGGCAGGGCCTGACGGTGTGGACATCATCAACACCTTTGGCGGCAAGCCTGCCACCCTGAGCCTGGGCACGGGCCAGTTGTCTCCCGCCATTGAACAGCATTTGCTGGGTTTGCCTGAAGGCACGCACACCACGTTTGAGCTGCCAGCAGGCGCTGCCTTTGGCGAACGCAATGCTGACCTGATGCAGTGGGTGGCGCGCAAGCTGCTCAATGAGCTGGGTGATGCAGACGAGGCTTACAAGGTGGGTGATGTGGTGCAGTTCCCCACACCGGATGGGGCAGGGCAGTATGCAGGCAGCGTGGTGCAGGTCAAAACCATGGACGATGCCGTGCAGTTTGACTTTAACCATCCGCTGGCCGGGCAACCCGTGACTTTTGAAGTTCAAATAATAGGCGTGTTATGACGACTCTTCCACAAGAAATCCTGTTGGCCGAGCCACGCGGCTTTTGTGCGGGTGTTGACCGCGCGATTGAAATTGTGGAGCGCGCACTGACCAAATTCGGCGCGCCTATTTATGTGCGCCACGAGATTGTTCACAACACCTATGTGGTCAATGACCTGAAACAAAAGGGCGCAATTTTTATTGAAGAGCTGGCCGATGTGCCAGCCGGTGCCACGCTGGTCTTCAGCGCGCATGGTGTGAGCAAGGCCATCCAGCAGGAGGCCCAGCGGCGCGGGTTTCAGATATTTGATGCCACCTGCCCGCTGGTGACCAAGGTACACGTAGAAGTGGCCAAGCTGCACAAGGAAGGTTACGAGTTCATCATGATTGGCCACAAGGGCCACCCCGAGGTAGAGGGCACGATGGGCCAGCTCGACAGCGGCATTCACCTGGTCGAACACGTTGAAGACGTGCTGAGCATCAACCCGCAGCAAACGCAGTTGCTGGCTGTCGTCACGCAAACCACGCTGAGCGTGGACGACGCCGCCGAAATCACCGCTGCCGTCAAGGCACGCTTTCCGATGGTGCGCAGCCCCAAGATGCAGGACATTTGCTACGCCACGCAAAACCGGCAGGACGCGGTGAAGGTGATGAGCTCGCAGGTCGATATATTGATTGTGGTCGGCAGCCCCACCAGTTCCAACAGCAACCGTCTGGCCGAGCTGGCCAACAAGCTGGGCACTGAGGCCTACATGGTCGACGACGCCAGCGAGCTGAAAGAAAGCTGGTTTGTTGGCAAGGCCAAAGTTGGCTTGACGGCTGGTGCGTCTGCGCCTGAAGTGCTGGTCAAGCAGGTAATTGACCGCATCAAGGCGCTGGGTGCGGTGTCGGTGCGCAAGATGGACGGGATAGAAGAGACCATCAAGTTCCCTTTGCCCAAGGGCCTGAAGCTTGATGCGCAGGGCGAGTTGACTGCGGGACAAAGCACGTTGCATCAGCAAACGTGATGCTCTATATTTAATAGCTGCTTGCGCCCGAATCTATTGGGCTACGGACATTTTTAATACCTGAAAAAGACATTTTTCAACCTTTTCAAACCACTTTTATGCTTGACATCACACTTTTACGCAAAGACTTAGGCTCGGCCATCGCCCGGCTGGAGACCCGCAAGTCGCCTCAGGCTTTTTTGAATGTGGATGCCTTCACCGCGCTGGAGCAAGAGCGTAAAACCATTCAAACCCGTACCGAAGAGTTGCAAAACCTGCGCAACACCCTGTCCAAACAAATCGGCCAGCTCAAAGCCAAAGGTGAAGATGCCGCTGCGGTGATGGCGCAGGTCAGCAGTTCCAAAGCCGAGCTGGAAACGTCCAGCGCGCGGCTGGACCAGATTCAACTTGAGCTACAACAGTTGCTGCTCGCCGTGCCCAACTTGCCGCACGCCAGCGTGCCACTGGGCAAAGGCGAGGACGGCAATGTTGTGGTGCGCAGTTGGGGCACACCCAAGGCCTATGGGTTCGAGGTCAAAGACCATGTCGATGTGGGCCAACCGCTGGGGCTTGATTTTGAACTGGGCACCAAGCTCACCGGCTCACGCTTTACCGTCTTGCAGGGCGGCCTGGCGCGCCTGCATCGGGCCTTGGCCGCCTTTATGCTCGACGTGCAAACGCAAGAGCATGGCTACACCGAATGCTATGTGCCCTACATCGTCAACGCTGATTCACTGCGTGGTACGGGGCAGTTGCCCAAGTTTGAAGAAGACCTGTTTGCCGCCAAAAAGGGTGGGCAAGAAGGCGCAGCTGAAAACACCGCGCTGTATTTGATCCCCACCTCCGAAGTGCCGCTGACCAACTTCGTGCGCGACGTCATCACGCCCGAGTCTGACTTGCCGCTCAAATTTACTGCCCACACGCCGTGCTTTCGGTCTGAGGCGGGCAGCTACGGTCGCGACACACGCGGCATGATTCGCCAGCACCAGTTTGACAAAGTCGAGATGGTGCAAATCGTGCATCCCGACAAAAGCTACGAAGCACTTGAGGCGATGACCGGCCATGCGGAGGCGATTTTGCAAAAGCTCGGCTTGCCCTACCGGGTCATGTTGCTGTGCACGGGCGACATGGGTTTTGGTGCGAGCAAAACCTATGACCTGGAAGTCTGGTTGCCCGCACAAAACACCTACCGCGAGATCAGCTCTGTCTCGAATTGCGAAGCTTTTCAGGCACGCCGCCTGCAGGCCCGGTTTAAAAATGCGCAAGGCAAAAACGAATTTGTTCATACCTTGAATGGCTCGGGTCTGGCGGTGGGGCGTACCTTGGTTGCCGTCCTAGAGAATTACCAGCGTGAAGACGGCGGTATCGACATTCCGGCGGCACTGCGGCCCTACATGGGCGGGCTGACAATGCTCGGCTGATAGAATCAACAGTCGAGCGGAAAGGTGGCAGAGTGGCCGAATGTACCTGACTCGAAATCAGGCGTACCGCAAGGTACCGTGGGTTCGAATCCCACCCTTTCCGCCAGTTGCCCCATGTCATCAGTTTGTTCAGCCACTGATTCAGACACACAGGTTGTAACCGTGCCAGCAGCTACATCCCCACCCCCAGGTTCCATTTCGACTCCTCTGGCACCCAGCGGACTTGAGCGTGGTGACTGGGTCGAGATGCAGCTTGCCAAAAGCTTCATGCAAGACACCAAGCGCTCCATGCCAGCGTCAATGGTGGTGACCTGGACAATCGCAGCGGTACTGTACAAGGCTGCGCCGCAACTCTTGCTGGTGATCTGGCTGGCGCTTTCCAATCTTGTGATTCTGTTTCGCTTTCTGGTTGCTCTTCAATATCAAAGCAGCATGCGCGGCGTGAGCGGCCCCGCGCTACGTGCTTTTCTGGTCCGGTATGACCCGCTTTGGGTGTTTGGCGGTGTCCTTTGGGGTGCGTCAAGCTTTTTATTTTTCGGAAAATCCAGCGGCTTCGAGCAGTTTATTTGTGGCCTGATTCTGATTGGTGTCTCCTGCTATTCGGTGTACTCGAACGCCTCACGCCTGCGAATCATTTTATCAATTACCAATGCGCTAGCAGGCACTGCGGTGGCGGTTTTTATCTACCAGCTTTTGATTGAGCAGGCATTGCCTTCTACCCGCGACAGCCTGGGCCTGATTTTTCTGGCGGTTGTTTTTCAATTGATGGTGCGTTATTTTGGGATTCGTTTTCACGCACTGCAGACGCAAAGCCTGCAATTGCAGTTTGACAATTACGAACTGATTGAATCTCTAACGGCTAAAAGCACCGCCGCACTGGAGGCGGTAGAAAATAAAAACCGCTTTATTGCCAGCGCCGCGCATGATTTACGGCAACCAGTTCACGCGCTGAACCTGTACGCCAGCTGGCTGGTGGACGAGCCCGAACTCAGCCCGCAAGTGGCACCACATATCGTGCGCTGTACCAGTGCAGTCAATGACCTGTTCAGTTCGCTGTTTGATTTTTCTGGACTGAATGCAGATACGTTACAGGTTGATTTGCAGCAGGTGAACCTGACAGAGTTGCTGGTTGATTTGCAGCACCAGTACGCACCCTCAGCACAGCAGAATGGCTTGCAGTTGAGGCTGCGTAACGCCAGCACCAGTGTTAGCGCAGTGTCAGACCCGGTGCTGCTCAGGCGCCTGCTTGGCAACCTGATTTCAAATGCCCTGAAAAACACCCGGCAAGGTGGCGTGCTGCTGGCATTGCGCCAACGGGCAGGGCACTGGCGCATCGAGGTCTGGGACACCGGCGTGGGGATTGAGCCCAAGCATCAGGAAGCTATTTTCAAGGAGTTTTATCGCGTACCAAGCCAGGGTACGCAAGATGGTTTCGGATTGGGCTTGGCCATCGTGTCGCGGCTGAGTCAAGTGCTGGGGCTGGTGGTCAAAATGCGTTCCACACCTGGGCGAGGCAGTGTTTTCTGTATTGAGGGCCGGGACGTTGTTAATGCCGTTGCCAAAGATGGCCTGGCTACAAAAGACCTTGTGTTCTAGCCAGATGGCTGGCCTGTGAACGGCTTTTCACGTTCAGCCGCCTGAACAGACGCCACAGATGAACTTTGACAGTGTGCTCGCTGATTTGCAGGGCTTCTGCAATGTCGCGGTTGCTCAGGCCTTTGTCGAGTAGGATCAGCAGCTGTTTTTGACGTTTGGAAAGTTTGCCAAAAGAAACCGATGCTTCGGTACCGGTATCAGCTTCTTCTGTCAGAAAAGCCCTCAACACATGTGTGATTTCAGTGGCGCCGACTGACTTTTCCAAAAAAGCATCTGCACCAGCTTCAACGGCCAGGTCTTCATAGTCACTGGCTGGGGATGCCGTCAGTACCAAGATGGGTACATCCGGGTAGGTGGATTTAAGTTCCCGAATACCAGAGACACCGTGCGTGTCGGGCAGTTTCAAGTCAAGACATATCAACTGCGGCATGCCGTTTTGTTCCACCGCCTGCGCGACCAGGGCGATACGCCCTAATTCGACAACTGTGGTGTTTGGGCTCATGCGACGAACGAGCATCGCAATGGCTTCACGCATCAGGGGGTGATCATCTATAACAAAAATACTCATGGCAACGTTTGGTTAGACAAAACTTTTTACAAGTCAAGCATAACCGTTCATGAATGAATTGACGGCACCTAATGAATTTTAAAAAACGGTATTTTGTCGCAGCAGTTACCTATTAAAGCAACAGTTAAATCAACAGTTAACTCAACAGTTCTGGCTTTGCTGTGCAAGCTAATGATTTTTAATTAATTTGATTTTTGACTCTGCATCAGTTGCGTCAAGGCTACGGTGGCATCCGCAGCCATGATGTCTGGCGCGGCTTGCAGCTTGTCTGCCAACGCAGGCAACGCGCCCGTACCGTGTTGCTGCAACGCCGCAATTGCCAGTGCAGCATCTTTTGCGGCAGCAAAACCGTGGCTTTGCAAAAGCAGTGTTCCGCTGCTGCTGAGCAGTTTGAAGTAAAACTGGCCATCGGCTTCGCGGTATTGCTTGAAGCTGGGCAGAATGCTTTTTGCTGACTTTTGTTTGCTGGCGACAACAGCAGGTGCTGCCAGTTTGCGCAAGCCGACAGCTTCACGCAGCTCGCGCATGAAGGGCGCAGACAGGGCGGTGGCTTTGGCCGCACCAGCCAGCAAAATGGCTTCGATTTTTGCCGGGTCAGCCATCAATGCCTGGTACTGCTCGCGCATGGGTGCGATGTCCTGGTCAATGCGTTCAAACAGCAGTTGCTTGGCATCACCCCAGGCAATGCCGTCTGCGTAGGCGCGCCGCATGGCTGCTGTTTCATCAAAGCTGGCAAAGGCCTGGTACATCTGAAACAACGCCGAACCTTCGGTCTGTTTGGCAACGCCCGGCGCGTTCGAGTCCGTGACAATGCCTGCAATGAGTTTTTTCAGTTGCTCGCGCGATGAAAACAACGGGATGGTGTTGTCATAGCTTTTGCTCATTTTTCGGCCATCCAGCCCAGGCAGGGTGGCGACTGACTCTTCAATCAATGCCTCGGGCAGCACCAGATGCTCACCATACAAATGGTTAAAGCCCTTGGCCATGTCGCGTGCCATTTCGATGTGCTGAATCTGGTCTCGACCCACCGGCACCTTGTGGGCCTTGAACAGCAAAATATCAGCCCCCATCAGCACGGGGTACATGAACAAACCGGCCGTCACGTCTGCGTCTGCATCAACACCATTGCCCAGGTTTTTATCAACTTGTGCCTTGTAGGCGTGCGCACGGTTCAACACGCCTTTGCCCAACACGCAGGTTAAAAGCCAAGTGAGTTCAGGGATTTGGGGGATGTCAGACTGGCGGTAAAACGTGACGCGCTCCGGGTCCAGCCCGGCGGCCAGCCAACTGGCGGCAATCTCCAGTGTTGAGCGCTGGATGCGCGCGGGCTCATCGCATTTGATCAATGCGTGGTAGTCGGCCAGAAAGTAAAAGCTCTCTGCGCCTGCCCCCTTGCTGGCTGCGACTGACGGGCGAATCGAGCCCACATAGTTGCCCAGGTGCGGCGTGCCCGAGGTGGTAATGCCGGTTAAAAAGCGTTGCGGTTGGGTCATCATTTCACCAGCATGGCCAGGGGTGTCAGTACGGTTTGCAAGAAAGTGTAGGTGGCCGACATCAGCGGCTTCATCCAGACGGTGCTGACCACGCCCGTCAGCACCAGCGCCATCACCACAAAAAAGCCCCAGGGCTCTATGCGTGACACCAGCACCGCCTGCTTGTAGGGCAACAAGCCCACCAGAATGCGGCCACCATCCAGCGGCGGCAGCGGAAACAAATTAAACACAAACATCACCACGTTGACCAGCAGGCCAGCCTGGCACATTTTGATAAAAAACGGCTCTGTGGTGCCCGCGCCTTGCAGCAGATAAAACAGGATGCCCCACAGCAGGGCCTGTATCAGGTTGGACGCAGGCCCGGCCAGCGCCACCCAGATCATGTCGCGTTTGGGGTTGCGCAGCTTGCCAAACTGCACCGGCACTGGCTTGGCATAGCCGAATAAAAAAGCGCCTGATGTGGCGATGTAAAGCATCAGCGGCATCGCAATGGTGCCTATCGGGTCAATGTGTTTGATCGGGTTTAACGTCACGCGGCCTAAGGTCCAGGCGGTGTTGTCGCCAAAATATTTGGCAACGTAGCCATGCGCCGCCTCATGAATCGTGATGGCGAACAGTACGGGCAGGGCGTAAATGGCGACAGTTTGAATCAGGTTTGCAATATCCATGGGCTGATTATCCTTGCCAGCAAGAACGTCAGGCTTGCAGGCCCAACACTGCAATGTCTCCACGCCCCATTCGCGTGACGAGAGCCTCCCCGCCATCGCCCATGGCCGTCAGGTCAATCACGGTGGTGGGCTCCTGGTGGCAAGCGCCTGCATCCACCACAGCGGCCAGTTCATGCTCCATCAGGTCACGAATCTCGTTCGCGTCATTGAGGGGCTCGCTGGCGCCAAGCGGGATGAGTGTGGTGGCCAGTAGCGGTGCGCCGTGCAGTTCAAGCAGCGCCTGCAAGGTTTTGTGCTCCGGCACGCGCAGTCCAATGGTTTTGCGTGATGGGTGGCTCAGGCGGCGTGGCACTTCTTTGCTGGCCTCCAGAATGAAGGTGTATGGCCCAGGTGTTGCCGCTTTCAACAAACGGAACTGCTTGTTATCGACCCGCGCATACGCGCTAAGTTCTGACAAGTCGCGGCACAGCAGCGTCAGGTGGTGTTTGTCGTCAACGCCGCGAATACGCCGCAGCGCATCAGCGGCGGCTTTGTCGTCCAGGTGGCAAACCAGCGCGTAACTGGAGTCGGTGGGCACGGCTGCAATGCCGCCGCGTGCCAGCAGGGCTACTGTTTGCTTGAGCAGCCGGGGCTGGGGGTTGTCAGGGTGGACTTGAAAAAACTGGGACATGGTTTGTTTTATGAATCGGCGGGTTCAATGATCATCTTGCCCTCTCGCACCACCAGCCATGCGCCCAGAGCGCCGCAAACGGCAATCATGGCCATGCCAAAAATGGCGTAACCATCTGGCACATGTGAAAAAAGCAGCCAGCCGCCCAGCATGGCAAAACCAATCTGGGTGTAAAGGTAGGGCGTGACGGTGGCCGCAGGCGCTCGCTGGTAAGCCAATATCAACAAAAAATGGCCCACCGCGCCCAGCACACCGATGAACGCCATCAAGCCCCAAAGCTTGAAAGAAGGCAGGCTTTGCCACACAAACGGCAAACCCAGCGCGCTGACCAACGCACCGGCCCAGCCGGTGTACAAGTGCATGGTTGCAGGGTCTTCAGTTTTGGCCAGCTTGCTGGTCAGGGTTTGAAACCAGGCCATCAAAAAAGCCAGGGCAACAGGCAGCAGCGTGTGCCATTCAAAAATATCGTGCCCTGGCCGGATGATGATCAAGGTGCCAGTAAAGCCGCCTGCTACCAGCGCCCAGCGCAGGGGTGACACCTTTTCTCCCAGCAAGGTGGCCGCCAGCAGGGTGATGATGAGCGGCGCAATCATCACAATCGCCGTGAACTCGCCAACTGGCATAAAGCGAAGGCTCACATAAGCCAGCAAACTGGTACTGACCAGCAGCACACCACGCAGCACTTGAAACTTGGGATGCGCCGTATACAAAACCCGCTTGCCGCGCAAAGGCAGCACCACAGCGGTGGTTAAAACGGCTTGCACCGTGTAGCGAAACCAGATGGCCATGAACACCGGTACGCCAGTGCTGATGTATTTGGTCAGCGAGTCCAGTGTGGCGAAGCAGGCCATGGCGATTATTGCTAACCCAATACCAGCCAGTGTCGTGGCTGGCTTGCTTGCTGTACCGCTCACTGAATGCGGTCCGCCAGCAGCTCCCAAACGGGCGTTAATTCACCCGGTAAAAACGGCAGCGTGCCCAGGTCGATGCGGCTTTCTTCGGGGCTATGAAAGTCGCTGCCGCGCGAGGCGGCCAGGCCAAACTCTTTGGCGGTGTCGGCGTACTTCACGTATTCAGCCGCTGTGTGGCTGCCTGTCACCACTTCAACACCGCGCCCTCCGTGGGCCTTGAATTCAGTGAACAGTGCGTACTCTTCATTGGGCGTGAACTTGTAGCGCGCCGGGTGCGCAATGATGGCAAGGCCTTTGGCGTTGGTAATCCAGCTCACCGCGTCTTTGAGCGACGCCCAGCGATGCGGCACGTAACCGGGCTTGCCCTCGGTCAAATATTTGCGAAAGACTTCGCTGGTTTCGCTGCACACGCCGCTCTCTACCAAAAAACGCGCAAAGTGGGTGCGTGAAATCAACTCGGGGTTACCCACAAATTTCAATGCGCCTTCATATGCGCCTTTGATACCGACTTTGGCCAGACCATCAGACATTTCTTTGGCGCGTTCGGTACGCCCGCCGCGTGTGGCCTTCAGGCCTTGCAGCATCGCAACGTCATCAGCATCAAAACCCAGGCCAACAATATGCACGGTTTCATTGGCAAAGGTGACTGATATTTCAGTGCCTGTCAGGTATTTCAGTCCTTGCGCTTTGGCTGCCGCAGCTGCGCGTTTTTGGCCACCAATCTCGTCATGGTCCGTCAGCGCCCACAGCTCAACGCCATTGGTTTTGGCACGCTCTGCCAATACTTCAGGGGTTAATGTGCCGTCCGAGACAACGGAATGGCAGTGGAGGTCGGCATTGAGAATGAAGGCGGCATGTTGTGTAGTCACTGGCGCATTTTAAGCTTTGCGGGCACACTTTGCGCCCACCCTGCACAATGGCATTTTCTGTTCGCAAGGAAAGCATCATGATTGTTGTCCACCACCTGAACAATTCCCGCTCTCAACGTGTACTGTGGTTACTTGAAGAATTAGGACTTGACTACGACATCAAGCGCTACGAGCGCGACAAAAAAACCATGTTGGCACCGCCTGAGCTGCGCAAGGTTCACCCTTTGGGCAAGTCGCCTGTGCTGACGGACGGCGACCTGAAGCTGGCCGAGTCAGGCGCCATCATTGAATATCTGGTCGAGCGTTATGGCGACGGCTGCTTGGCACCAGCCCGCGAGCTACCCGCTTACCTGCGCTACCGCTACTGGCTGCATTACGCCGAGGGCTCGTTGATGCCGCCGCTGCTGCTCAAATTGGTGTTTGACAAGATTGAAACATCGCCCATGCCGTTTTTTGCCAAACCTATCGCCAAAGCCATTTCAGGCAAAGCCAAAAGCACTTTCATCATGCCGCAAATCAACGCGCATCTGGATTATCTGGAGGTTGAGCTGGGCAAGGCCAAATGGTTTGTGGGTGACAAGTTCACGGCGGCTGATGTGCAATTGAGCTTCCCCATCGAGGCAGCGGCAGCACGTGGCGGTCTGGATGCCGGTCGCCCCAGACTGATGGACTATTTGCAGCGCATCCACGCACGGCCAGCGTACCAGCGGGCGATTGAGCGTGGCGGTGTTTACGAATTGATGCGTTGATGGTTTTTATATTGCTATTAATTCAGGAGCTGCTTGCGCCCGAATCTATTAGGCTACAGCTCTAAATGATGCTTAAAAAGACAAAACGCAGCTCTTTTACACGTCATTGCGGGCTTGATCCGCAATCCATGAACTTGCCCTGGTGACTACCAAAGATTTTCCCCGTCAATCACCACAACGGGCGCAACAGCAGCATCAAAGTTGTCAAACAGCCGCGCATTGACGCTGATACGGCGCGTGGTTTTGTCCCAGCTGCCATCCGGCTCAAAAGCAGGACTGTCGCTGTAAGTGCCGCATCCGCAGGCAGCACAAAAGTGGTGCGCCACGAGTTTGCTTTGCCACCTGTAAATCGCATCACCTGTGGTGCTTGTCAGGTGAAATTGTTCGGGCGAATAATACGCATTCAGCACGCCGCGCTTTGAGCAAAACGAGCAGGTGTAGCGCGTCAATGTTGCGGGGATGTCGCCGTCAATACGAAAGGTGATTTGGCCGCAGTGGCAGCTTCCTGAAATCATGATGTGTGCTTGATGGCAGCAGGTGCGTCGCGGTAACGCAAGACCGGGATGATGGTCGGAATCATTTGTCGTCCAGCTTCGGATACCAGTCCGTCCCGCGTCCTTCGGGCGTTGTGTCCAGAATCGTCCACAGCGCCGACATGTCCGGCGCGTCGTGTGAATCCTGGCCGGGGTCGGCGGTTTCCTTGCCGCCTTCACCGCGCCAGAAATGGCGGATGACCCCGTCCTTGCGGTTAAAGACGTTGTAGCCAGGCATGTCGGCGTCCTCGGCGCTGACGTAGTCGCGGGTGTAGTCCCCGCTTGGGTCAGCGTAGAGCTGAAGATTGACCCAGCCGCGCTCTTTGCCATAAGCCAGGATGCGCTCGATCGGCGAGCGGGCCGTGATGACCAACGCCGCACGCTGCTTGACGTGAGGGGCAATGCCATCCCAGGCGCTGAGCTGCGACGTGCACATCGGGCAGCCTGTTTTGCGCTGCGGCCCGTACATCATGCTGTAAATCACCAAGGTGTCCTTGTCGCCAAACAGCTCGTTGAAACCGACAGCTCCGGTTTTGCCGTCAAAGCGGTAGTCCTTCTTGACCTCGCCACCTGGGGGCAGCGCCCGGCGCTGCTCTGCAACCCGAACGATGTGGCGCCTGAGTTCTATCTCTTCAGCCGCCAAGGCATTGCGCGCCTGCCGGTACGCCTTGCTCTCGTACAAAACCTGGGCGTTATTTGCCTTCACCATCTCGGCGGCGGGCTTTAGTTTGCTCGATTCAGTCATGGTCATCTCCATTGAGTCAATTTCGTCAGTGCTTTGCCGGTGTCGTCTCCATCGGCGATTCAGTATGCAGAACACACTGCCAGCGGTTGCCCAAGTGCACCCAGGTGGATGTGTCGGACATGTTCTGTGTGGTGCTGTTGCCGCCATCCCGCGCGCCAACGGACTGCTTGACGCGGTAGGTCATCACGGCAGTTGTGTCGGTCGGGAACATGACTTCGACATCGCTTAACGCAAAGGACGTCACGACCATCGAGCCCTGCTCTGCCATCTTTCGATAGCCCGCATGGTCGAACTTCATCGCACCGTGCGCGCTGGCCATGCACGCTGGGTCGTGCAACAACTGCAAGGCAGCGGTCGTATCCTGGTCAACCATCGACTGCCAGAACTTTGTTTCCAGTTCGATGAGTGTCTTTGATGGTGTTGTCATTTCATTCTCCATTCGCTGCTGTAGTTACGAAAAAAGGTGAATCACCGTTTCGGGTTGGTGAACACGCTGCACGTGTGAATGGGTGTTTGACCCAATAACTATGGTTTTGGCAATTTTTAAATTTGTCATTGCGGACTTGATCCGCAATCCATAACCCCGTTTCCTGCTAGCACCGCAGAAGTCATGGATCCCGGATCGAGTCGGGGATGACAAGCGGAGGCTAAAGCTAACAGTATTGGGGCTTGACACCAATTCCCTATCAAGTGCTCTTTAAAGTACATGGCCGATTCAGCCGCGCAACGCTGTCTCGATCTTTGCGATGTCGATCTTTTTCATCGGCATCATCGCCATGAACGCGCGTTGAGCCGCAACCGGGTCGGGGCCAGTGACCGCGTCGAGCAACACGCGTGGCGTGATCTGCCAGGAAACGCCCCACTTGTCTTTGCACCAGCCACATTGGCTTTCCTGTCCGCCGTTGCCAACGACGGCGTTCCACAGGCGGTCAGTCTCTGGCTGGTCATCAGTGGCGATCTGAAACGAGAACGCCTCGCTTTGCTTGAACGCAGGCCCGCCGTTGAGTCCGACGCATGGAATGCCGCAGACGGTGAATTCCACCGTCAGCACGTCGCCTTTTTTGCCGGAAGGATAGTCGGCTGGCGCGTATCGAATCGCGTCGAGCGCGCTGTCGGGAAAGGTCTTGGCATAGAACCGCGCGGCTTCTTCAGCCCCGCCCTCGTACCAAATGCAGATGGTGTTTTTGTTAGGCATTGTCAGTCTCATTTAGTGGGTGTTTCGGTGTTCATGACGTGCCTCCATTGCAATGGTGGAACTCACGCTTTTGACGCTGCAACGTTCACCATCCAGGGCACACCAAACTTGTCGGTCAGCATGCCAAACGACGACGTCCAAAACGTCTTTGCCAAAGGCATGGTCACGATTCCGCCTTCACCAAGGGCTGTGAAAACACGCTTGGCTTCTCCATCGTCGGCCACCTCAATGGCCAGCGTCATGCCCTTGAACTGCGCTGGTGCCTCACCCATACCGTCATCTGCCATCAGCTCCGTATCGCCAATGCGAAAGGCCGCGTTCATCACTTTCTCTTCGTAGCCGGGTGGCGGCTTCATTTCTGCGTCGGGGCTATCCTTCCAGCGCAGCAGGCTGGTGACTTCGGCACCAACCGACCTTTTGTAAAACTCCAGCGCCTCTTCGCAGCGGCCACCAAACGTGACATAAGCCTGAACTTTCATGATGAATTCCTGATTAATTTAGAGATGAAGCTGAGTGGGCTAACTACAGCTGATTAAATTTTTATCAACGTTTAAAGCCTGCTACAGGAAATGCAGTTTGCAGTCACAGACGAACAATCTGAGCAGTAACTTTTATGAAGGCTATTCTTCAGCCATCAAAATTGTGTAGGCGGCAACGCCGTCAAGTGGTAGTTGAAGCGAGTTATGCAGAGCATCCCTACATACCTCATGAATTTTTGTAGCCCAGCATTTTCATGGCTTCTTTCAGGCTGCGCGCAGACTTTGCATAGCCACCCCATATGCTGTTGCCCACGGTGATGCGTTCGGTAATGTTCTCAATTGTCCAGTGCGCGCTGCTGGTCAATTGTTGCAATTCATCCCAGGCAATCGGAACCGACACACCCAGCCCCGGCCTTGCCCGTGCCGACCAGGCACTGACGGTGGTGGCACCAAAACCATTGCGCAGGTAATCCACAAAAATTTTGCCAACCCGGTTTTTCGGGCCGCTTTTGGCGACAAACTTTTGCGGAATGGTTTTGGCCAGGTGCTGCACCACGGCTTGAGAAAATCCCTTGACGGTGTCCCAGTCGTGCAGTTTTTTTAGTGGCACCACCACATGCAAGCCCTTGCCGCCGCTGGTCTTGATAAATGACAACAGGTTTAGTGCCTCCAGCAAGGTGCGTACCAGCAGGGCGGCTTCCTGCATGTCTGGCCAGCTGACTTTGTCGCCTGGGTCGAGGTCAAAAATCATGCGGTCAGGTTTGGCAATCGATGTGGCTACGCCGTTCCAGGTGTGAAATTCCAGCGTGTTCATTTGGGCTGCTGACAGCAAACCCGTCAGGTTTTTAATTTCCAGCAGGCTGGCATGGCCGGGGTCTAATGCCTGCGGCAGCAATGTGACGCCGGGAATTTCTCCGGGCTTTGCATGCTTCTGAAAAAACAGCTCTCCAGTGGTGCCTGCGGGTGCGCGAACCAGCGAGACGGGTCGGCCTTTTAAATGCGGGAGCATGACCGCTGCAACCAGGGCGTAATGCTTGACCATGTCCAATTTGGTCAAGCCACTTTGCGTGTCAATGACTCGCTCAGGATGCGTGAGCCGCAGCGATGCTGGCAGGCTGACCTGTGGCGCAGGTTTTTTTGGGTGTGCTTCAGGGGTCATCGCTTGTGCTTTTTTGTCACTTGTCAAACCATGAAAGACGCCGTGGCGAATGCGGCCCGTGTTTGTCAGCTCGGCAAACGAGACATCAGCCCATAAGGTGGGTTTGACCCAATGCGGCTTGCCTGCAATCGACGGTTTATTCGTAAAAGGTGATTCGGATTTAGAAAGGTTTTTCAATACCTGCGTCAGTTCGGCCAGCGTTTTTTCACTGAAGCCGCTGCCCACGTTACCCGCATATTGCAATACGCCGCCCTCGTCATGATGACCCAGCAACACCGCCCCTAGACCAGTGCGTGCGCCCTTCGGGTCGGTATAGCCGCAGATTAAAAATGACTGGCGCTTGCCGCATTTGAGTTTGATCCAGTTGGGCGATCGGCGCGACTCGTAAGGTGAATCTGCGCGTTTGCCAATCAGCCCTTCCAGCCCCAGCTTGCAAGCCGACAGCATCAAATCTTTGGAGGGCGCGTCAAATGCTGCACTGAACTTGATGTTCCCGGTTTTCTGTTGATCAAGCAGATTTTCAAGCAGCGCCCGGCGCTGCGTGAGCGCAATGCCTCGCAAGTCGTAGCCCTGGAAAAACGGCATGTCAAAAACGTAGTACGTGATAGCCGCTTTAACGTCGCCCCGGCTCGGGGCTTCAAAGGCTTTTTGCAGCAACTGAAAATCAGGCAAACCCTCGGCGTTATGAACGACTATTTCACCATCCAGCCAGGTGCCCTCCATGCCCAAAGTGGCAAGAGACTTGGCCAGATGCGGCAGCTTTGCCGTCCAGTCATGGCCATTGCGCGTGAAGCAATGAACCGAAGCATTGTCCAACCGTGCCATCAGTCGGTAGCCGTCAAATTTCAGCTCGTACACCCATTCACCGTGTTCGGGAGGCGATTCCGCCAACGTAGCCAGTTGGGGGGCTAACTTAAGCGGCAAACCTGCTTTTACAGCGCCTGCTGGCAAGTCAGTATGTTCAAGAATTGCAACTGCTTTGGTTATTTTTTTAATTGCAGGCGCTGTCCGCTTTGCACTGGTTGCTAAGCCCTGGATTGGGGTGTGGTTAGTGGTATCGATGCTGTCTGGCAAGGCTTGGGTGATGTCGTATTCGCCTGATGGCCGCTCAAACTTGTCGTGCTCTTTGATCAGCAGCCATGCCACCTGCTTTTCGCCATGGCCGCGCATGCGCACCAAAGTCCAGCGACCTTGAAGTTTGTGGCCACGCAACTCAAATTTCAGTTTGCCATCTTTAAAACCCTGAGCCGCATCGACTGTTGGCAGCCACACCCCACTGTCCCAAACGATGACTTTCCCTGCGCCGTATTGTTTGGCCGGAATCACGCCCTCAAAATCGCCATACGAAAGCGGGTGATCTTCAACCTGCACCGCCATGCGTTTGATGTGTGGATCCAGGCTTGGGCCTTTGGGGACAGCCCAACTTTTTAGCGTGCCATCAAACTCCAGACGAAAGTCATAGTGAAGATTTCTGGCCCAATGCTTTTGAACCACAAATCGTAAAGCCTTGGTGCTGGGTTTGCCGCCGTGCGCTGGCTCAGGCGTGACAGCAAAGTTTCGCTTTTGGCGATAGCTGGCTAACAGATCCAGGTCATCCATTCAGGCTACTCATGCCGGCAAAAATTTCAAGCTGCCCGCTTCTTGGGCGCTGAAGGCTTTGATTTGGACGAGTCCGCTGCGACAATTTTTTTTGCTGCCACGTGTTTGCTGTCTGCCGGTTTTTTCAGGCTGCGCTTAAGCAACTCGGTCAGGTCAATAATTTGCGCGCCTGCTGCTGCACCCTCTTCAAGGTGTTCAAGCGGTGTCACGCTTTCAGTTTTACCCGCCTTCACGCGCTGTTCAACCAGGTTCATGATGGCGTCCTTGAACTCGTCTTTGTACGTGTCGGGTTTCCACGCCGTGCTCATGCTAGCCACCAGCTGTTCAGCCATCTTCATTTCAGCGTCAGCCAGGCCGGCTGGCTTGACACCTTCAGGCGGCAGATCAAGATTTGTCCACGGCCGGATTTCATCGCCCCAGCGCAGCAAGTTAAGCACCATGCCGCGCCCTGATGGAATCAGCGCTGCCAGGTGCTGTTTGGTTTGAATCACCACCCGTGCCACGCCAACCTTGCCGGTTTTAAGCAGCGCCTCGCGCAGCAGCGCGTACACCTTGGCGCCCTTGTTGATGGGTGCAACGTAATAGGGCCGCTCGAGGTAAACAAAAGGAATATCACCCGCATTGACAAACGCCTCAATCTCAATTGTTTGCGTCGTCTTGGGGTAGGCATCCGCAATTTCCTGGTCACTCAGCACAACGTACTGGCCCTCTTCATAGGCGATGCCTTTGACGATGTTTTCTTTGGTGATGTCCTTGCCGGTTTTTTTGTTGATGCGCTTGTAGCCCACCGGGTCCATGCTGCGTTTGTCGAGCCAGTCAAAGTCCAGACCCGATTCGGTCGTGGCCGAGTGCAGACCGACAGGTATGTTCACCAGTCCAAAACTGATCGCTCCTTTCCATAAAACCCGTGACGAAGCTTCAGCCATTTTTTACCTCTGGGTTGGGGAGTTGCTGTTGTCCGTTGTTCTCTTGTCCTTCGCATTGACCAACTCGCCAGCCGCATTGCTGCCAGCCACGCCAGCGATGGCACCCACTGTGCCGCCCACCACAACGCCGACCGGGCCTGCCACCACGGCACCCACGGCTGCACCCGCAGCCAAACCAGCCACCAGCCCACCTCCAATCAAAGCAGACTTTGACTCCCGCTCGGCTTCTGCGGGGCTGAGGCCAACCTGAGCCGCAGCTTCAGGATCTTGGGAGGGAACGCCATGCCCAAGAACTGCCTGCTCGGCAAGGTCTGGGTCAACAGGTTTGACGTCTGTCGTCAGAGGGGTGGGTGAGGTCATGTGCGCTCCTTGAAGTGGTCAATGCTTGGGCGAGCAGAAAGCTTGCTGCAAATTCACTGTGAAAGGTTCGCGATGCTGATGGCGTGGTCCAAGCGGCTATGGCGGGGTCAGACAAACGCTGGTTCTGGGTTTCATGGCCTGGGTCTCGCCTGGTTCGATAGTCGCTACTCATTTAATAGCTGCTTGCGCACGAATCCATTGAGCTAGAGGCCTAAATGATGCCTAAAAAGGCTAAGAAGCAACTAAAAATCGTCTTTAAACAGGTGAATGGGTTCGTAACCAGTCTTTCGAAGCTACAGCAATCCGTGTTTGCTGTTAGGTTTTCGCTGACTCAGCGCACAGTGCCTGATCAGCACTTAAATTCGTCCGACAAGACTTTGCATACGGGGTAAGTAGGCTGCACAACAAGTGCAGTTCGCATGCAACGCGACGTGCGCAAGCAATGAAATGCCAATTCGCTCACCAACCCCTGAGATAAGAGCATCCGGAATTCTGGGTTTACTTTCTAAGTAGCGCTGGATTAGGTGACTAAGCCACTTTCCTTTAAAAAACCTAAGCGGCTGTCCGGCATTTATCGAGCGCTCGACTCGCTTCAAGGCAGCGACAAACTCTGTTTCTAGATCATTTTGACTAATCGAGAGCGTTAAGGCGAGCCGCGATTTGAAGGTTGCCACTTGTGTTGAGTTCGGCGGTGCAAGAGGATCTGGATTCACTTGGGAAGTGCGGTCATACGTACATCCGCAGTTCACCCCTCTGGACTGGCTTATCAGACACAGTGCAATCCAGTCTTTCCAGTGAGTAGCCGCACTTTGAAGCCAAGCGCTTGAATCAGGAACAAGTGCCCTCGCCTGGGCTACTGTGATACCAGTTGCGTCTGCTAACGCTCTGTTGAGATCTCCGCATGTAAACAAGTGGCCTTCTAAATCGTAGGTCGGGGAGTAAAGCAAATGAGGCGAGCGCAGCTGTTTTCTAGTGAAATCGTCAGAGTCCTTGTCCGCCAAAAACATGCAGACCATTGACTTACCAAATGCATTGCAAGCTAGCAAACCATTTTGGCGAAACTGCTGAAAGGTAGCAATTAGCGCAGACTTACCACCAGTCCCCCCAGGGAGTTCCTTCATTGCGAAGACTTGATATGCAATCGTGGTTGGATTGCAAATTTGCGAGAGGAGGCGATCAAAGAACGGACGATCAAGTCTTCCCTCTACGAAAGCAAAGACCCGAGCCGACGACATTTGAAGTGAGCGAACGAACCCGCCATTTGAATGGGTTAGCCGTGTCATAGTTTGAATATGCACTCATCTTGCACCTCTGCCATCACTTCTGGTGAGTGGGAAGCCAGGATCAGCTGGCAGGTCGGATTGAGAGAAAGAATGGTCTGAACAAAAAGGCGTTGCCAATCGAGATGCAAGGACAGCTCTGGCTCATCAATCAAAACAGCATTAGATCCCGATGTCATTGCTGTAAGGAGTATCTTGATTAAATGCTTTTCACCAGATGAAAGCTGTGCAATTGGGAGAACTCGTCCGTCAGTCAGATGAATTTGGAGCTCACTGTCGGTCAATCCAAGCGTCTTCCCTCGAGAAAAGAGTCGCGACATGGTTTCAAGAAACCTATTGATCGGAACCATGGACTGTTCAATGCTTCGCTCAACTCCATCGAGATTATCAATAATGGTTCTAAGATTTGTGTCTTCTTCGTAGCGGCGACGAAAGGTCTTCTCCGAACCCAGAGAAATTTGCTCGCCTTGCGGTTGCCTAGCCAGAAAGTTGGCAACTCTGGTGTACACCGCTGCGGCATCACGTGTTACGTCTACTCTGCTCGTCGTAGCCGGATTCACAACATGCCTGAGGACAGCTCTGAGGCCGGACTCCTGAATGCTGCGCACCTCATTGAGCGTACGCGAATAAAACTGAAGCCAAGCCCTGTTGACCGACTCGCTAAAGGCTTGGTCTAACTCCTTTTCAGAAAGTTGGGAGCGACTACCAGTTAGTCTGCCCGGCCCTATTTCGCTGAAATAGAGGCGTGTAGTTGGTAGGAATGTGTGTGCCCAGCGCGTGGCAGGAGTTTTTCCTTTCTCCTTCCTGGTAGGCGACAAACGCCATTCAGACTCAGGTCGACCATGGTGGATGAGTAGCTGACCGTCCTGTGTCTCAAAATACTCTCTGTCACGCAGTTCTAGTTGACGTTGTGTCATCTCATGTATCGATACTGGAGCGCGGCGCTCCCAAATATGACGGTAAATCTTGTTATCAGTGATAGAAAATATGTCAACTGTCGCCTTACTTACGGGCAACCTTTCCATCGCAGCGGCGTCGCGAGATAAGGCGGCATCAAGCACCTTGAGGAGGGTGGTTTTACCGCAACCGTTCTCTCCAAAGAATATGTTGACTCCTCGGTTGAGGGTCAATTTAATTGGCTCAGGTCTACCTAGCAGACCTTCGATTGAAATTTCAGTGATGTGTGCCATCGACGAAGTCTAGGTTATCTTTGTTTGCGTTGGGGTGGGAGTAACGATTAGAAAGGTGGATTTTTTAACTCCAAGTAAATCACCACATCCTGAGAAAATGCGGCATAAAATTCGCTGGGTAGATGATTTGGCCATCAAACTTTTCTAAAAATTACTATACTTTTTATAGCTGCTTGCGCACGTATCTATTGGGCTAGAGCCATATTTCATACCTATTTTCCCTTCAAAAGTGTTGTTTTTGACTGT
>JANOWR010000106.1:0-30381 GCA_031417995.1 Polaromonas sp.
TCACCCTCGAACTTCCCCGTCCCCCAAAACCACATACTTCAGCGACGTCAGCCCCTCAATTCCGACCGGCCCGCGCGCGTGAAACTTGTCTGTGCTGATACCGATTTCAGCGCCCAGGCCGAACTCAAAACCGTCGGCGAAGCGGGTGCTGGTGTTGACCATCACGCTGGCTGAATCGACTTCCCGCAGAAACTTTTGAGCGTGAATGTGGTTCGTCGTGATGATGGCGTCGGTGTGGTGGCTGCTGTATTTATTGATGTGGGCAATGGCTTCGTCAACGCTCTCCACCACCTTGATGCTGATGATGGGGGCCAGGTATTCTTCGTACCAGTCTTGCTCGGTTGCATCTTTAACTACTATTGATTTCATAGCTGCTTGCGCCCGAATTATTTGGGATGCAGTCGCATCAGCACGTATTTCTACGCCTTTTTCAGCATAAATCGCGGCAATTTTGGGTAAAAACGCCTCGGCCACGCCGCGTGCGACCAGCAGGCCTTCTGCGGCGTTGCAAGGGCTGTATTTCTGGGTTTTGGCGTTGTCGGCCACCTTGACGGCCATGGCGATGTCGCAGGGGTCGTCAACATACACGTGGCAGTTGCCGTCGAGGTGCTTGATGACGGGCACTTTGGCGTCACGGCTGATGCGTTCGATCAGCCCCTTGCCGCCGCGCGGAATGATCACATCAACATACTGCGGCATGGCAATCAGGTGGCCAACGGCCTCACGGTCGGTGGTGGGCACCAGTTGCACCGCATCGGCAGGCAGGCCAGCACTGATCAGCGCTTGCGAGACAAGTGCAGCCAGCGCCTTGTTCGACTCAATCGCCTCCGAGCCGCCGCGCAAAATGCAGGCGTTACCGCTTTTGATGGCCAGGCTGGCAGCCTCAATCGTCACGTTGGGGCGGCTTTCGTAAATCATGCCGAACACGCCAATTGGCACGCGCATTTGCCCCACGCGAATGCCGCTGGGCTGTTGCTTCATGCCGGTGATGTCGCCAATCACGTCGGGCATGGCGGCCAGTTGTTCGCAGCCGATGGCCACGGTTTCAATGTCTTTGGGGGTGAGCTTGAGGCGGTCCAGCATCGGGCCTGCCAAGCCCGTACTGGCGGCGCGTGCCAGGTCTTGCTGGTTAGCCGCAGCAAGTTGCGCCGTGTTTTGGCGCAGCAGCGCAGTCAGGCCCAAAAGTGCTGCGTTTTTAGTAGCTGTTTGCGCGCGTGCTACCTGGGCTGAGGCAGCTTTTGCCTTGGCTCCCATGGCGTGCATGAGGTCTGTGATGTTCTGGTCAGTCATGCAGCTATTTTGCACGCATGGCGCATTGCTCGCATACCAGAGCCGCCAGCCGGTGCAGTGCCTGCCATCCGCTCGCGGGCCAGTCGGGTTGCTTTAAGCCTTTGCAAATGCCGTCTACCTTGTGCGCAGCAGTCAGTAAATTGGCCAGTGTGGTGTCAGTCATGCCGGGCAGCACACGCTCGTACAGCTTTTCCTTGATGCCCCAGATGCGGTTCTCGCGCAGGGCCATCGGCATGGGCCGGCCGGCATTGATGGCGTCTTTCACGCGCTTCATGCTGCGGATGTCTTCACTGATGGCCCAGTGCACCAGCACTTCTGACTCACCCTCAGCCTGCAGGCCGTCCAGCATGCGGGCCACACGAGAAGTCTGGCCGCCCAGTACTGCTTCAGACAACTTGAACACGTCGTAGCGCGCCACATTTAGCACGGCGTTTTCAACCTGCTCAAAGCTGAGGACACCGCCATCAGCTGTGCCGTACAACAGACCGAGTTTTTGAATCTCCTGATGCGCAGCCAGCAGGTTGCCTTCCACCCGGTCTGAGAAAAACTGCAGCGTGCGCTGGCCTTCTTCGCCCGCTGCCACGCGCTGGCCCTGGGCGCTCAAGCGCTGAGAAATCCATTGCGGCAAATTGCGGCGATCAATCGGGTCAAACTTGACCGTGATGCCGTAACTCTCCAGCGCGCCAAACCACGCGCCTTTGGCCGTCATGCTGTCGAGCCGGGGCAGCATGATGAGGGTGAGGGTTGAATCGTCGCCCTGCGCGCGCTCGGCAATTTGCTGCAAGGCGACAGAGCCGTCTTTGCCGGGCTTGCCGCTGGGGATTCGGATTTCAATGATCTGTTTGTCGGCAAACAAGCTGAGTGAACCACCACTGGCCAGCACCTCGCTCCAGTCAAAATGTGCACCAGCCACCACATGCACGGTGCGTTCGGTGTAGCCCACGCTTCTGGCATGCGCGCGCAAGCTGTCGGCAAACTCTTGCAGCAACAGCGGCTCGTCGCCATGCAGGGTGTACAGGTTTTTGATGCCGCGTTTCAGGTGCTCGGGCAGTTGGCTGGGGGACAGGTTCATGCCGGGAATAAGGCTAGGTTTGTGGCTAAATTCAGGGCTGAGTTGCTGGCTAAAGTTTGTCGGGCGTCACCGCTGCCAGGCGACGCATGATTTGCTGGACGATGTCGCTTTGCATCTCGCGGTACAGCAGGCCCTCTTCGGTTTCTTTGGCCAGCACGGCTGACTCATTAAAGCTGATGTCGCGCTGTTGCAGAATTTCAGTGGGTCCAATCAGCTCTTTGCCGCCAGGCGTGCGCAGCTTGAATGAAAAACGGATACGCAACTGAAATTCACGTACCTGGCCAGATGCATTCAGGCCGACCACGGTTTTTTCGCGCCTGTCTATCAACATATCCAGAATCACATCGGCCTGGTCAATCTGGCGCACGTCACTGATGACCCGCACATTGCCGTTGGACTCCAGCGAGCGCTTGAGCTCGGTGCCCAGCGTGGAGCTTTCAGCAAAAGGCGAGAAGAGCGTTTTGAACGCAAAGTTGGGTGCCTTGCGCAGCTGAAAGCCGCAGCCAGCCACACCAAGCGCTGCGCCAGAGGCCAGCAGGGTCAGGCAAAAACGGCGTTGCATGTATTTTCCTTTGTGTTCATCAGACAACAATATTCACAAGTCGACCGGGAACGACGATGACTTTTTTGGGCACAGCACCCGCAGCCTGTTTGATAAAGGCTTCAGTGGCCAGCGCAGCGGCTTCAATGCTTGGTTTGTCTGCTGTTGCGCTAACGGTGACAGAGCCACGCAACTTGCCGTTGATTTGCAGCATGAGTTCGATTTCATCTTGCTGCAAGGCGCTGGCGTCCACCTGCGGCCAAGGCGCGTCCAGCAAATTACCGTGTTGTTTGGCATAGCCCAAATCAACCCAAAGTGCATGCGCCAGGTGCGGGCAAGCAGGGTACAGGCAACGCAGCAGGATGTTGAAGCCTTCATACAGCGCTGCATTTGAAGCTTCGCTTGCATCAGATTTGAAATCTTCTAGCGCATTGAGCAGCTTCATCGAGCCTGACACTACCGTGTTGTACTGCATGCGCTGGTAGTCATAGTCGATTTGCTTCAATACTGTATGGATTTCAAGTCTCAGAGCCTTGATTTCCTTGAAAAAAGTGCCTGTAGCCCAATCAATTCGGGTGTAAGCAGCTACTGAATTGGTAGCGTTCAGTTTTGTACCAAAGTTCCAGACGCGGCGCAAGAAACGATACGAACCTTCCACACCCGCATCATTCCACTCCAGCGTCGCCTCGGGCGGGGCGGTGAACATGGTGTACAGCCGGGCAGTGTCTGCGCCGTATTTTTCAATCAGATCCTGCGGGTCCACGCCGTTGTTTTTGCTCTTGCTCATC
Source organism: Polaromonas sp. (assembly GCA_031417995.1). Classification (GTDB taxonomy): domain Bacteria; phylum Pseudomonadota; class Gammaproteobacteria; order Burkholderiales; family Burkholderiaceae_C; genus Polaromonas. Next base: position 3,692 of record JANOWR010000106.1, read on the forward strand.
GTGCCCACACCTTCGTAGTTCACGATCAAACCATCGGTCCTGCGTTTGGCCGTGCGCACTTTGCCATCCGCATCATGAATGTCTTCAACTTCTTTCGGCCAGAAGTAGTCCATGCCGCCCTTATCGGTTTTGCGCGAGTAAATGTGGTTCAGCACCATGCCCTGGGTCAACAGCTTGGTAAACGGTTCATCGGCCTTGACCAGCCCAATGTCACGCATGACTTTGGTCCAGAAGCGGGCGTAGAGCAAATGCAAAATCGCATGCTCGATACCGCCGATGTACTGGTCCATCGGCATCCAGTAGTTCGCGCCTTCTGCAACCATGGCTTCACTATTCTTTGGATCGCAATACCGCATGTAGTACCACGAGCTGTCTACAAACGTATCCATCGTATCCGTCTCACGCCTGCCTGGCTTGCCGCACACCGGGCACACCACACCCGCATGAAAACCTTCATGCTTGAGCAGCGGGTTACCCGAGCCATCCGGCACGCAGTCTTGCGGCAGCACGACCGGCAGGTCTTTTTCAGGCACGGGCACGGCACCATGTTCAGCGCAATGGATGATCGGAATCGGTGTGCCCCAGTAGCGCTGGCGGCTCACGCCCCAGTCGCGCAAACGCCAGGTGGTTTTTTTCTCGCCCAGGTTTTTAGCGGCGAGGTCGGAAGCAACTGCATCGCAAGCTTGCTTAATCGACATACCGTCGTATTTGCCAGAATTAACAATCGCTAACTCATCACCAGACTTGGAGGCATACCAATCCTTCCACTCGGCGGAGTCAAACGTGAAAGTGCCAGGGTATACGCCTAATGCCATACGGTTTTTCACCGCAAAACTATGTTGAATAAGATTTTCGATTACCTGCTTGACTTCAATCCCATATTTATTGGCAAACTCAAAGTCCCGCTCATCATGCGCGGGCACGCCCATCACCGCGCCATCGCCGTAGCTCATCAGCACGTAGTTGCCGACCCACACTTCAACCTGCTCGCCATCAAGCGGATGCGTGACAAACAAGCCCGTGCGCTCGCCTTTTTTCTCTTGCGTCGCCAACTCGGCTTCGGTTGTGCCACCCGACTTGCAGTCTTCAATAAAAGCTGCGAGTTTTGGATTCGTTGTCGCTGCATGCAGCGCCAGCGGATGCTCAGGTGCCACGGCGCAAAACGTCACGCCCATGATGGTGTCGGCACGGGTGGTGAAGACATACATCCTGCCGTCGCCAATCAATTTACCGCCTGCATCCTTGATGTCATGTGTGAAAGCAAACCGCACGCCTTCGCTTTTGCCAATCCAGTTTTCCTGCATCAGCTTGACACGCTCTGGCCAGCCGGGCAAACCGTCCTTGACATGGCCCAGCAGCTCTTCAGCGTAGGCGGTGATCTTCAGGTAATAGCCCGGAATTTCGCGCTTTTCAACCACTGCTCCGGTGCGCCAGCCCTTGCCATCTATCACCTGCTCATTAGCCAGCACGGTCTGGTCAATCGGGTCCCAGTTCACGACTTGTGTCTTGCGGTAGGCAATGCCTTTTTCAAGCATCTTCAAAAACAGCCACTGGTTCCATTTGTAGTAGCTGGCGTCACACGTGGCTACTTCACGCGACCAGTCAATCGCCAGGCCAAGCGCCTGCATCTGCTGCTTCATGTAGGCGATGTTGTCGTAGGTCCATTGCGCGGGCGGCACGCCGTTTTTCATGGCGGCGTTTTCAGCCGGCAAACCAAACGCATCCCAGCCCATCGGCATCAACACGTTGTAGCCTTTCATGCGCAGGTAGCGGGTCAGCATGTCGTTGATGGTGTAGTTGCGCACATGGCCCATGTGCAGCTTGCCGCTGGGGTAAGGCAGCATCGAACACGCGTAGTACTTGCCCAGCGGCTTGTTGGGCGCATCGTGATTTTCGACACGGTAGGCGTTATTGGCCGTCCAGTGGGTCTGGGCGGCGGCCTCAACAGGCTTGTGGTCGTACGGCTTGGGTTGTTCTGTAGCTTGCATGGAAGGTCGTTCTGGGGCGGGAAATGCCTGTTACAACTGGTAAAGCAGGCCGGGCAGCCAATCGCTGCGGATAGCGGATTTTAGATGCTGACCTTGACAGATCAACGAGTGGGCAAGGGTGACGCTGGGTTGGGGGTCGAGGCGGGCGCGTCAGCCACAAAACCAATGCGGTTCAAACCCGCTTTTTGTGCTGCACCCATGACCTCGACCACCTTGCCGTAGGGTACGGCTTCGTCGGCGCGCAGTTGTACTTCGGTGTCCGGGTTTTTGACAGCGGTTTGGCTCAAGCTGGTACGCAGCTCGTCGATGACGATGGGTTTGTCGTTGAGGAAAATCTGGCCTGTTTTGTCAACCACCAGGGTCACAAATTTTGGCGCTTCTGATGCCTTGGCTGCATCTGTTTTGGGCAAGTCGAGTTTGATGGAGCTGGCCATCAGCGGTGCCGTCAAGATGAAAATCACCAGCAGCACCAGCATCACATCAACCATTGGCGTGACGTTGATTTCGCTCATTGGCTCAGAGCCTTTGGAGCGCTCTAACCGGCCAAAACTCATTTTGATGAATCCTGTACCAACAGTTCTCGCAGGTCTCTGGCAAAACCCTCCAGGTCAGCCTCAATCCGCCCGACATACCGGCCAAAAATGTTGTACGCCAGCACAGCCGGGATCGCCACAGCCAAGCCCGCCGCCGTCATGATGAGTGCTTCACCCACCGGGCCCGACACCTTGTCGATGGTGATTTGCCCGGCTGATGCAATCGCAATCAGCGCGTGGTAGATGCCCCAGACCGTACCGAGCAAGCCGACAAACGGCGCAGTAGAGCCAACGGTGGCCAACAGCACCTGACCATATTGCAGCTTGAGCAAAACTTTATGCAGCGCATCGCGCAGCACACGGGTGAGCTGCTGGGACTTGTCACCGCGCGTGGCCAGTGTGTTGCCTGCCGCAATGTTACTGGCGGCTAACAGGGGCAGCACCAGCGCTTCACGGTCAAACGCGGTGACTTTGACCAGCGCTTCGTCCATCGATGCCGATTGCCAGAAGGCTGCCGTGCTGCGTGCCACGTCACCCACCGCACGTTTGAGCAGCCAGGCTTTCCACAGAATCACGACCCAACTGGCAATGGACATGCACAGCAAAAGCACCGCAACAATCACACTGACAGCGCCGCCCTGGGTCATCAAGCTCATGAAATTCATCTGTCGCTCGCCTTATGTGCTGCTTATGTGTACTGCTTAGGCGATGGACTTGAGATCAAGCACATCAAACATGTCATACAAGCCCGATGTCTTGCCCGCCAAAAACCGCGCCGCGCGCAAACTGCCCTGCGCATAGGTGGTGCGGCTTGAAGATTTGTGGGTAATTTCAATGCGCTCGCCGTCGCCTAAAAACATGACGTTGTGGTCACCCACCACATCACCGCCGCGCACGGCGGCAAAACCGATGGTCGATGGGTCACGCGCTCCCGTCACGCCTTCACGTGACAACACGCCGCATTCTTTCAGGTCGCGGCCCAGTGCAGCAGCAATCACCTCGCCCATTTTTAGCGCCGTGCCTGACGGTGCATCGACCTTGTGGCGATGGTGCGTTTCAACAATTTCGATGTCGTAGCCTGTGCCGAGTGCTTTCGCAGCCATCTCCAGCAGTTTGAGGGTGACATTCACGCCCACGCTCATGTTGGGGGCCATGACGATGGCGATGTGTTTGGCGGCCTCGGCAATCTCAGCCTTTTGTGCATCGGTAAAACCGGTTGTACCAATCACCATTTTCACGCCCAGCTCGCGGCAAACCGCCAGGTGCGCCATCGTGCCTTCGGGGCGGGTGAAGTCAATCAGGACGCTGGCGTTTTTAAGACCTTGGCGAATATCAGCATCAATCAGCACGCCGCTTGCATGGCCTGAGAAGGCTGCAGCGTCCAGGCCGATGGCGGGGCTGCCCGAGACATCCAGCGCGCCGCTTAATTTGCAGTCGTCACTTTGGGTAATCGCCTCAATCAGCATGTGACCCATGCGGCCACTGGCACCGGCTACCGCAACTTTATGCGCAGCACGGCCACTCACCGCGCGCCGCTTTCCAGTGGCGGGTAAACAATGGGCGCTGCGGTCGTGGGCTGGCTGGCAACCGCAGGCTTGGCTGCATTGCCAGTTGCTGCCTGCGACAAAGAAGGTTTTTCAGCCGCCTTGAGCTGCTCTTCAGTCGCTTCCAGCACAGGCACTTTCCCCAGTTTTCTGCCATTGGCCAGCGTGGCAATAAATTCCGCATCGCTGGGCATGGCATCGCCTTCAAAGCGCTCAAGCAGGTCGCCCTTGAAAAACACGGTGTATTTGAAGGACTGGGGCTGCGTGCCCTGGCGCTTGAGGGTAAAAACATAGTCCCAGCGGTCAGCATGAAAAAGGCTGGACAACAGCGGCGTGCCCAAAATATCCTTGACCTGCGCACGCGTCATGCCAGGCTTGAGAAAGTCCACCTGCTCTTTGGACACGAAGTTGCCTTGAATCACATCAACTTTGTAAGGCGTGATCCAGTTGACCGGGTTGACCGAGCTGATGCTGCGCCCGCTGCACGCGGTCAGCCCCGTGGCTGCCATGCAGGCCAGGGCGGCGAGCACTGACAATTTGAGTGCTGATGGGATGCGATAGCCAGTATTTGCGGACATGGGGTAGGGTGTAGCGATATGATGAAACATTGTAGCGGCTGGGTATTTGGGCGGGCCGCCCCAATGCTGGCCCCAAGGGCAAGCAGCCGCACCTCTGAGGGAAGAGTCCATGAGCAATATCAAAGAACTTAAAAATACCGGTCTCAAGGCCACCTTGCCGCGCCTGAAGATACTTGAAATATTTCAGACCGGCAAGCAGCGCCACATGACGGCTGAGGATGTCTTTCGGGTGCTGCTGGAAGACCGCTCCGACGTGGGCCTGGCCACGGTTTACCGGGTACTGACCCAGTTTGAGCAGGCTGGCCTGCTGAATCGCAGCAATTTTGAGTCGGGCAAGGCCGTGTACGAGCTGAACGAAGGCCAGCACCATGACCACCTGGTGTGCCTGGACTGCGGCAAGGTCGAAGAGTTCTACGACGCTGAAATTGAAAAGCGCCAGCATGCCGTGGCCAAGGCCAAAGGGTTCACGATTGCCGACCATTCGCTGTCGATTTACGCCAACTGCACCAAAGACAAGTGCCCCAACCGGACGGCTGGGCCTGTTCGGCATCACCACGCCTGAAGTTGGTCTTTTTTAGTGCTTTTCAGGTATTAAAAAGACCTGTAGCCCAATCAATCCGGGCGCAAGCAGCTACTTTTTTAATAGTGTTGACGCTGGCTTAGAACGCTGACTCCACGTATGTGTAGATGTAGTTTGAACCGCCACTGACATTGCCCAGCAGTCGTGACGCGCCAAAAATACCTGAACGGTGCGACACGCCAAAACCGAAGAAGGTTTCTTTCAGTGACCGCACACCCAGCAAGTCACCAACGCTGATGTCAATCGTCGGGTCCAGGTAGTTCAGCAGGCGTGACGTGGTTTTACCGTTCTGGCTGGTGACCTCGGTGTATGGCACGCGCTGCGCAGCTGACAGGCCTACACCCACGCCGAGCCGGGTTTTGACGCGGCTGCTCCACGGAAAGCCGTAGTAAATCGCTTTCATGAACACATCCAGCTGCGCACCGTTGGCCTGCAGGCCGCGCTCGTCGTGGTAGGTCAGGCCCACATAGCCTGCAAAGTCGAGCGGCCAGCCGTTCAGCCCTTGAATAAACGGTTTGCCAACTTGTACCCCGGCGATGTTGGTGCCATTGACTTTGGCGGTAGACAGACAGCGCGCCGTGATGATGCGCGCCAGGTGGCAACCGTCTTCAGTGGCTTTGCCGTACATCAGCTTGAAGTAGGTGGGCGAGCCCTCTTGAGCCCATTCACGCTTGTGGCCACCAAAGTCATAGGCCGCACCAATGTACAGGGCAGGCAACACGCGTTTTTGCACGATGGGGCTGTTTTTAACCGACGTTCCCAATACCGTAGCCGATACACCCGCCAGCAGGCGCCAGCGCTCAGACACATCGTAAGAGCCATACAGCCCCAATTGCGACTGCATGCCTGCACCCGGCGCGTAGGCAGGGCGGCCTGGGGTGGCCTCATTGGCCCGCACACCGTAGTAATAATTGTTGAGTTTGGCATCGCGCCAAGACACCGATGCATCGGGTCGCAACGACCACGGCCCGGAGCGCCATTCATACGAATAGCCCAAGCGTGCCTCTGTGCCGCGCGATGCACTGCCCACATCGCGCACCAGCTCGGCGCGCAGCGTGCCCCAGGGCCTGCGCATGCGGTACGCCAGCCCCAGGTCAATGCCCGAGTCACGCGTGCCCATGCCTGCCAGGCTGGCGGGCAGTTTTTCTGCCGGAAAGCCTTCAAAGCGCTGCTCTACAAACACGTCAAAGCGCTGGCCGCTTTCGCGGTCACCGTCGTTTAAAAGCTTGATACCGGCCCGGTTGGCATGCAAAAAAAGCCGATCGCCTTCGTACAAATACAGTGGCACCAGGTCATAGCGCGTCCCGCCGCCCTGGTAGGGCGACGTGGTGATGCGCGTCGCCAAGCCCATGCCAGCGCTGCCAGGGGTGTTCAAAATATCTGTCAGCGGCTCTATGCCGTCTGCCGCTGCGGGCGTGCAAGCCAGGGCCGTGAAGGCCAGCAAACAGGCGGTTACAAGTGGGCGATGTTTCATCATGGATGTTTTATGGGAGGCGGGCGATTAATTATTTCAGGCAAATCGTAACTTGCAAGCCTGAAATGCTAACTTTGAGGCGCTGATGTCGCGCCCTGTGTTTGTAAGCAAAAGTTGACAATCCATGTAGGTGAACAAGCAAATAGGCAATACTACTGTAAAAAACCCCGACAGATACGGGGTTTTATAAACATGCAGAGCTGGCAAAGGCATCTCAGTTGTTTTGCATACAGGCGGTCTGTGCTTTCAGGATTTCACACCATCTGGGTTGCTGCAAAATAGGCCCCGAGCTTGCCTAAAATGGACACGCCCACCAGATGTGATCCATAAACTGGCGAGCATCTGTTCATGTCTCGCCATAATATGCGGCGTCAACCCCCTATGACAACTGTTTACGCCCACTTTGACCATTCCATCCGACACTTTTGAAATGCCTGGCGTACTCACCTTGAGCCAGTTGAGCTGCACACGGGGTGGCCGCCAGCTTTTTACGGGTGTTACGCAGCATGTGATGGCAGGCCAGTTGCTTCGCGTGCGTGGTGCCAACGGCGCAGGCAAAACCAGCTTGTTGCGCATGCTGTGCGGCCTGCTGCAGCCCACACAGGGCCAGGTGCTGTGGTGCGGTCAACCCCTGGCCAGCCAGCGTGATGTGTTTGGCCACAGCCTGGTCTACCTGGGCCACGCAGCGGCGCTGAAAGACGAGCTGTCTCCGCTTGAAAATTTGCTCGATGCCTGCGCACTGGGTGGGCACAAACCCGATATCCCCGCTGCACTGGTCGCGCTCAAAGGCGCTGGCCTGCGCGGCTTTGAGCGCACCCCTGTCAGGCGCCTGTCGCAAGGCCAAAGGCGGCGCAGCGCTTTGGCACGTCTGGCATTGAGCCAAACCGCGCCCCTGTGGATCCTTGATGAGCCCTTCAATGCGCTGGACACCGCTGCCAACGCCTGGCTCACGGGCCTGATCGAAGCGCATCTGCAAAACGCAGGCATCGTGGTGCTGACCAGCCACCAGGACTTGGCCCTCGCTGCATCGAATCAACTGGATCTGACGCTATGAGCGGCACGATGAGCGGCTTCATGGTGGTGCTGCAGCGCGACCTTCGCGTGGCCCTGAGGCGGCGCAGTGACACGTTTGCGGCGCTGATTTTTTTCGTCATGGTGGTGAGCCTGTTCCCCCTGGGCGTGGGGCCTGAGCCGCAGCTGCTGCGCACCATGGCCCCTGGCGTGTTATGGGTCGCCGCCATGCTGGCCTCGATGCTGTCACTGCCGCGTTTGTTTGCCGATGACTATAGCGATGGAACTTTAGAGCAGATGCTGCTGTCCACCCATGGGCTGGGTTGGCTGGTGCTGGGCAAAACGCTGGCGCACTGGGTGGGCTCTGGTTTGCCCCTGGTGCTGCTGTCGCCGCTACTGGCTTTGCAGTTTGACTTGTCTGCTTCTGCCACGGGTGTGCTGATGCTGTCGCTGCTGCTGGGCACGCCTGTACTGAGCCTGGTAGGTGCGATTGGTGCGGCGCTTACTGTCGGCCTGCGGGGTGCCAGCGTGTTGCTGTCGTTGCTGGTGCTGCCTTTGACGATTCCGGTGTTGATATTTGGCGCAGGCGCCGTTGAAGCGCACACCGCGGGCCTGGGTGTGGCGGGGCATTTCTCGTTGCTGGGCGCGCTGCTGATTGTGGGACTGATGGCCGCGCCTTGGGTGGCGGCTGCGGCACTGCGGATTTCGATGGAATAACGTTTTGGCGCGCTGAATAAAATTGCTGAACAGATTTAGGAAAACAGACAAGTGCCCACCGACAAGATTAGCAAGATCAACTGGTTTCAATTTGCCGCGCCGCAACGCTTTTACCCGCTGGCGGGAAGCTGGTGCCATGGTTTGCGGCGATAGGTGTTCTGCTAGCGGTATACGGCCTGTACCTGGGCTTGTGGGTGGCACCCACTGACGCAACACAAGGCCAGGCCTACCGGATTATTTTTGTTCACGTGCCCACCGCGTGGATGTCGATGGTGATTTACGTTGCCATGGCCGGCTGGGCAGGCGCCGGGCTGGTGTTTAACTCACGCCTGTCGTCCATGATGGCTTGCGCACTGGCACCAACAGGCGCGCTGATGACTGTGCTGGCACTGTGGACAGGTGCGTTATGGGGCAAGCCCACCTGGGGCGCGTGGTGGGTGTGGGACGCGCGCCTGACGTCTGAGCTGGTGCTGCTGTTTTTATACATTGGCTTCATGTCGCTGCATGCGTCGATTGACGACGTGCGCCGGGCTGACCGCGCCGCCGGCTTGCTCGCATTGGTTGGCGTGGTCAACGTGCCCATCATTTACTTCTCGGTCAAATGGTGGAACACCTTGCATCAGGGAGCGTCGGTCACCATCAAAGGCGCGAGCATGGCCACACCCATGCTGATGGGCATGCTGGTGATGGCGCTGGCTTTTTGGGCATATTGCATTGCTTTGGCCTTGATGCGGGTGCGATTGATTATTCTGGAACGTGAACGCCACACCGCCTGGGCGCGGGCTGAGATGGGGGCCATGTGAGCGCCGCGCAGAACCGCTTCAAGCAAGCTCGCGCCCCCTCGGGGGGCAGTGCAGCCGTGTTAGCGGCAAACGTGGGGGTCCTATGACTTGGAAAAGCTTCTCAGAATTTTTAGCCATGGGCGGCTACGGTCTGTATGTTTGGGGTTCTGTGGGCGTATGCCTGCTGGTTTGCCTCATTGAACCCAACACGCTTAACCTCAACCGCCGTGCGCTTTTGGCCGAGGTGCGTGGGCAAGACGCACCAGATACGGGACAATTGGACGCATGAAACCAAGAAGCAAACGACTGATCGCCATTGGCTGCGGACTCGCCGCCCTGGGTGTGGCCACGGCACTGGTGCTCAATGCATTCAACAGCAATCTGGTGTTTTTCTTCAGCCCCACACAGGTTGCGGCCAATGAAGCACCGCAGGGCCGCAGCTTTCGCATTGGCGGCCTGGTGGAGCAAGGCAGCATTCAACGTGAAAGCAAAGGCCTGACAACACGTTTTGTCGTGACCGATTTGGCCAAGACGATTCCAGTGACTTACACCGGCCTGCTGCCTGATTTGTTCAAAGAAGGCAAAGGCGTGGTGGCGCAGGGCAAGCTGGGCGCTGACGGCATCTTCAGGGCCGACCAGGTACTGGCCAAGCACGATGAAAACTACATGCCGCCCGAAGCCGCCGAGGCCTTGAAAAACGCTGCGGCAGGCAAGCCCCAGCAGACCAGCGCGACGCTTAAATCAACTCCTTGAGCCCATAAAAAATGATCAGTGAACTCGGCCACTTCGCCCTTATTTTGGCTTTCATGATGGCGCTCATGCAAAGCGTGTTGCCGCTGATCGGCGCGCACAAAGGCAACGCGGCATGGATGGCGCTGGCACGGCCGTCAGCGCGCGGGCAATTTGTGTTTGTCGCCATTGCCTACGGCTGTCTGACCTATGCGTTTGTCACCAACGACTTTTCAGTGCAGCTTGCAGCGCAGCATTCCAACAGCATGTTGCCGTTGATCTATAAATTCACCGCTGTATGGGGCAACCACGAAGGCTCCATATTGCTCTGGTCATTGATTTTGGCGGGCTGGACATTGGCGGTGTCGATTTTCTCCAAACAGCTTGACGACCGCATGATCGCCCGGGTCCTTGGCGTGATGGGGCTGATCAGCTGCGGTTTTATTCTGTTCACGCTGCTTACCTCTAACCCCTTCACCCGCCTGTTGCCCGCCGCGCCGGACGGGCAAGACCTGAACCCTTTGCTGCAAGACCCGGGCATGATCATTCACCCGCCGATGCTGTACATGGGCTATGTGGGCTTTGTGGTGGCCTTTGCGTTTGCCATTGCGGCGCTGCTGTCCGGCAGGTTAGACGCCGCCTGGGCGCGCTGGTCACGTCCGTGGACAACCGTGGCCTGGTGCTTTTTAACCGTGGGTATTGCACTGGGCAGCTTTTGGGCTTATTACGAGCTGGGCTGGGGCGGCTGGTGGTTTTGGGACCCGGTAGAAAACGCGTCTTTCATGCCGTGGTTGGTAGGCACAGCGCTGATCCACTCGCTCGCTGTGACTGAAAAACGTGGTGGCTTCAAAATGTGGACGGCGCTGCTGGCCATCATGACGTTTTCGCTCTCGCTGCTGGGTACGTTCATTGTTCGCTCGGGTGTGCTCTCGTCTGTACACGCCTTTGCAACTGACCCAGCGCGCGGCGTTTTTATTTTGGGTTTTCTGGCACTGGTCATTGGCGGGTCTTTGGCACTGTTTGCCTGGCGCGCACCGCGTGTCGGTTTGGGCGGCAGCTTTGAACCTGTCTCGCGTGAGTCGATGCTGCTGGCCAACAACGTGCTGCTGGTCGTTGCCGCAGCAGCTGTGTTGCTGGGCACGCTGTACCCACTGGTGATTGACGCACTCGGCATGGGCAAGCTGTCGGTCGGCCCGCCGTACTTTGTGGCGGTGTTTGTGCCGTTGATTGCCCCGGCCTTGTTTTTGATGGGCGTGGGCCCGATGACGCGCTGGCGTCAGGCTGAGGTGATGGATTTGGCCAAACGGCTGCGCTGGGCAATCGGCGTCAGCGTTGCAAGCGCCATCATTGCACCCATGCTGCTGGGCAGCTGGACACCGATGACAGGCCTGGGCTTGCTGCTGGCGGCTTGGGTGGCCAGCACGGCCGTGCTCAACTTGATTGTGAAAGTACGCGAGCATCGCGCACCCAGCTTGCTGGCACGTTTTGCCGCACAACCCGGCAGTTATTACGGCATGCTGCTGGCGCACTTTGGCATTGCGGTGTTCATCGTCGGCGTGACGGTGGTGAGCAGCTTTCAAAGCGAAAACGATGTGCGCATGGAGCCGGGTGAAACGGCCACCGTTGGCGGCTACACCTTCAAGCTGGACGATGTGGTGCAGGCCAAAGGGCCGAACTACACGTCAGCCAGAGCCACACTGACGGTGACGGATGGCGACAAAGTGATTGCCACCCTGCGCCCCGAGCGCCGCATTTACACGGTGCGCAGCATGCCCATGACCGAAGTCGCGATTGACCGGGGTGTCACGCGTGACTTGTATGTAGCGCTGGGCGAGCCTGTCAGCAGCACGGCCTGGAGCGTGCGCCTGCACCACAAACCGTTTGTCAACTGGATCTGGTTTGGCTGCGTGCTGATGGCATTCGGCGGTTTGCTGGCGGTGCTGGACAGGCGCTACCGGGCGGTGAAGGTTGCGGCTAAAAAGGTTGCGCCAGTGATTGAGCCATCTACCGCCATCCCCGCAGCGCCCATTGCAGCCAAAGAAAACATGACGGTTCAGGCCTGATGAACAGCACCACCTTCAAGCGGTTTTTACCGCTGGGCATTTTTATCGTGCTGGTGGGCTTTTTAGCCATTGGCCTCACGCTTAATCCGCGTGAAGTGCCCTCGCCGCTCATCAACAAACCGCTGCCACCATTCAAGCTGGCGGTGTTGAGCCAACCCGACAAAACCATTGCCGCTCAAGACTTGGCTGGCCAAGTCTGGTTGCTCAATGTGTGGGCCTCCTGGTGCGTGGCTTGCCGCATTGAGCACCCGGTGCTGGTTGAGCTGGCCAAAACCAAGCAGGTGCCGATTTACGGCCTGAACTACAAAGACAAGTCCCCCGCTGCGATTGCCTGGCTGGGCAATTTTGGCAACCCATATACCGCATCACTTGTCGATGGTGATGGCCTGGTGGGCATTGACCTGGGTGTATACGGCGTGCCAGAGACTTTTGTGGTCGACAAGCAAGGCGTGATTCGCCACAAACACATTGGCCCGGTCACGCCTGAGGCACTGCGGTACACGATTTTGCCGCTGGTTAAGAAACTGTCAGCAAGCTAGCCCATGAAAGTTTTTTTTATAGCGCTTTCGCTCTTCCTGAGCTTGTCGCTTCAAGCCAAAGTCGCCCCCAACACATCGGCTGACCCTGCCCTTGAAGCGCGCATGATGGTGATTGCCGAAGAGCTGCGTTGCCTGGTTTGCCAGAACGAAACCATTGCCGCATCGCATGCAGATTTGGCGATTGATTTGAAAAATCAGATCCGCATCAAGCTCGCCCAAGGTCAGTCGCAAAAGCAGATTCTGGACTTCATGGTCGAGCGCTACGGCGACTTTGTGCTGTACCGCCCGCCGCTTAAAAACACCACCGTGCTGCTGTGGCTGGGCCCGTTCACGCTGCTGGCGATTGCCGTGCTGATGCTGGTGCTGAACGTCAGGCGGCGCAGGCGCAGTGCCCAACCTGCGGCATTGAGCGACGCAGACATTGCCAAAGCGCGCGAGCTGCTGGCCAACCCACCTCAAAATTAAAAAAATAATGATCGCTTTCTGGATTTCCGCCGCCCTGCTGCTGGTGTTGGCTCTTGTACTGGTCCTGCCTGCTTTGCTCAAGTCAAAAATCAACACTGACAATGCCACCAACGGCGCTGCGCAAGCCAACCTGTCCGTCTTGCGCAGCCAGCTCACGCAGCTTGATGCTGATTTTGCAGCGGGCAGCATCAACACTGACCAATTGGCGCTGGCCAAGAGTGAAATTGAACGCCGCGCGCTGGAAGAAGAAAGTGCGCCAGAAACTGCCGTGGCCCCAGTCAGGTCAAAACGTACCGCTTGGGCGCTTGGCTTGACCATTCCGTTGCTGGCACTCGGCATTTACGGTTTTTTAGGCAACATGCAGGCGCTGGACCCCGCCAACCTGCAAGCCAAGGCCGACACTGACCCCACGCCAGAGCAAATCGAAGCGATGGTCAGCGCCTTCGCCGCCCGCCTGGAGGCCGTGCCCCCCAACCAGCCGCCAGACCCCAAAGCCTGGGAAATGCTGTCCCGGTCGTATGCTGCGATGCAAAAGTTTACCGAAGCCAACAAGGCCTACAAACGTGCGGTGGAGCTAAACCCCGGCAACGCCCAGATGCTGGCCGACCACGCCGATGTGGTGGCCATGCTGCAAGGCCAGAGCATGGTGGGCGAGCCAACCAAACTGTTTGAACGTGCCCTGGTGCTGGACCCGAACAACCTCAAAGCCCTGGCACTGGCCGGCAGCGCCGCGTTTGAGAAAAAAGACTTTGCCAAGGCGATTCAATTCTGGAGCAAAGCCCAGGGCCTGGCGCCGCCGGGCAGCGACTTTGCGAAAGGCCTGGCCAGCAGTGTTGAAGAGGCGCGCGCAGCATCCGGCGCACCACAGGCAGTTGCCAGGTCAGCACCCGCAGCAGTGTCCGCCAATATTCAAGGCGTCGTCAGCTTATCGCCTGCCTTAAAAAGCAAAGTCGCCCCAGACGACACCGTCTTCATCTTCGCCCGAGCAGCCCAAGGCCCCCGCATGCCACTGGCCATCTTGAAGCGCAAAGCCAGCGAACTGCCGATTGCCTTCACGCTGGACGACAGCACCGCCATGGCAGACGAGCTCAAACTCTCCAGGTTCGAGATCGTAATCGTCGGCGCAAGGGTGTCCAAGTCAGGAAACGCTTTGCCACAAAGCGGTGACCTGGTCGGCCAGAGCGCACCCGTCAAGGCAGGCGGCGGTAAATTGACGCTCGTGATTGACAGCGTTCAGCCTTGAGTCGTTGCATGATTGCTATTATTTAAGTAGCTGCTTGCGCCCGAATTTATTGGGCTACAGGTCTTTTTAATACCTAAAAGCGGCCCAAAACAGCCTTGAAACGGCTATTTTGGGGTGTTCTGCACGTTGCTGCTGGCAATCACGCCGCCACCCAGGCACACGTCGCCGTCGTACAGCACGGCCGACTGGCCAGGGGTGACGGCCCATTGGGCTTGTGCAAAGGCCAGCTCGCACTGTGTGCTGCTGCTCGCCACCAGCTCACAGGGCGCGTCCGCCTGGCGGTAACGGGTTTTGGCGGCCAGCGGGCCGACAGCAGGTGCGCTGCCTGCCACCCAGCTACAGTCCTGCGCGGCAAGTTCAGTGGATTGCAGCCACGGGTGGTCGTGGCCTTGCACGGCCCACAGGGTGTTGGTGGCCATGTCTTTGCGGGCCACAAACCACGGCTCGTGCGCGCCCACGCCGCGCTGGCCCAAAGCCTGCACGGCTTTCAGGTCTGCGCCTTTGGCTTTGACACCGCCTATACCCAAGCCAGACCGCTGACCCAGCGTGTAAAAGCTCAGGCCCACATGCTGGCCCAGCACCCGCCCCTTGTCGCTTTTGATGGGGCCCGGTGCCATGGCGATGTACTGGTTTAAAAAATCCCTGAACGGCCTTTCGCCAATAAAGCAGATGCCGGTGGAGTCTTTCTTTTTGGCGTTGGGCAGACCAATCTCGTCGGCAATTCGGCGGACTTCTGTCTTTTTCAACTCGCCCACGGGGAACAGCGTTTTTGACAACTGCGCCTGGTTCAGACGGTGCAAAAAATAGCTCTGGTCTTTGGTTGGGTCCAGGCCTTTGAGCAGCTCGTGCAGCCCGTTGGTCTCGTTCAGCCGCACCCGGGCATAGTGCCCGGTCGCGATTTTTTCTGCCCCCAGCCGCATGGCATGGTCTAAAAAAGCCTTGAACTTGATCTCGGCGTTGCACAGGATGTCGGGGTTGGGCGTGCGGCCTGCCTGGTATTCACGCAGAAATTCAGCAAACACACGGTCTTTGTATTCAGCTGCAAAGTTGACGTGCTCAATCTCGATGCCCAGCACATCGGCCACCGCAGCGGCATCTACAAAGTCAACATTCGAAGAACAGAACTCGTCGTTGTCATCGCCCTCCCAATTTTTCATGAAGATGCCAATAACCTCATACCCCTGCTGCTTGAGCAGGTAGGCGGTCACGGCTGAGTCCACACCGCCGCTTAAGCCCACCACCACGCGTTGTTTCACGCGCTGTTTTGTCTTGTCGTTACTCATGGGGCAATTATCCCAGCAGCAAAGCAATCGTCAGGGGCACCCTTAAATAACACCGCTGTCGCGCAGGCCAGCTATCTGCTCGGCGCTGTAGCCCTGCGTCGCCAAAATCGCATCGGTGTGCTGGCCCAGCGCGGGCACGGCGTCCATGCGCGGTGCGCTGTGTTGCCATGAACCCGGTGGCAGCAGGGCAGGAACCGGCCCGGCAGGCGTGTCCACCTCACGCCAGCGTTCACGCGCTTGCAACTGCGGGTGCGCCCATACCTCGGCCATCGTGCGTACCTGGGCGTTGGCGATGCCAGCGCTTTCCAGCAGCTCGACCACTGCGCTGGCTGTGTGTTTTGAAAATACTTCAGCAATCAGCTTTGATAAATCAGCCCGCGCAGCACTGCGTTTGGCGTTGTTTGAAAAGCGCTCGTCAATCGCCAGCGCGGGGTTCATCAGCACCTTGTCGCAAAACACTTTCCATTCGCGTTCGTTTTGCAAGCCTAGCATCACGGTTTTGCCATCGCCCGCCAGGAAGGGGCCATACGGGTAAATGGTGGCGTGGCTGGCACCTGCTCTGGGCGGCGGGCTGGCCCCCTCAAACGCGTAATACAGCGGGAAACCCATCCACTCGGTCAGTGATTCAAGCATGGACACATCAATGCGCTGGCCCTGACCGGTTTGCTGCCTGTGCATCAGCGCCGCCAGGATGTTGGTGTAGGCGTACATGCCAGCCGCAATGTCGGCAATCGAGTTGCCGGACTTGGCAGGTTCGTCAGGCGTGCCCGTCACCGACACAAAACCGGCTTCACTTTGAATCAGGAGGTCGTAGGCTTTTTTGTCACGGTAAGTGCCGGGGTTTTGTGGGTCGTCACCGTAGCCCGAAATGTCGCAAACAATGATGCCGGGCTTGAGTTTTGACAGGGCCTCATAAGACAAGCCCAGCCGCGCCGCAGCGCCCGGTGCCAGATTTTGCACCACCACATCGGCTTGTTCAACGATCAGGCGCATCAGGATTGTTTGAGCTTCGGCATGTTTGACATCCAGCGTGAGGCTTTCTTTGGAGCGATTCGTCCACACAAAGTGCGAGGCCAGGCCACGCACACGGTCGTCGTAGCCACGCGCAAAGTCGCCCACGCCTGGGCGTTCAATTTTGATGACGCGAGCACCCATGTCGGCCAGTTGGCGCGTGGCAAACGGTGCGGCAATCGCGTGCTCAAGCGTGACGACCGTGATGCCTTTTAAAGGTTGCATGTGCTTGGTTAAAAATCAGCTTAAAAACACTGAACTGTCGGTCGTCACCAAAGCCAAAGGGAAGCGCTGCCCGGCCAGATAATCTTCCATGCACTTGAGCAGCAGCGGACTGCGATGTCGCTCAACACTGGCCCGGACTTCATCAGCCGTCAGCCACACGGTGCGCACAATGCCTTCGTCCAGCGCCTGGCCAGCCACATGCGCGCCCAGCTCGCCGCAAAACGCAAAGCGCAGGTAAGTGATGTCTTCTTGCTCGTCCGGGGCATCTGCACTGGCACGCTGAAAGCGCGACATGTACACCCCCACCACCTCCGTCGGCGTGAAGTGAAAAGCGGTTTCTTCCAGCGTTTCGCGTGCGCACGCTTGGGGCAAGCTTTCACCGGGGTCCAGGTGCCCGGCCGGGTTGTTGTACTTGAGGCCGTCGCGCGTTTCTTCTTCCACCAGCAAGAATTTTTGAACACCATCAAAGTCTTGGGCAATGACGGAGGCGACGGTGACGCTGGGTTTGAATCGGGCTTTCATGGGGGGAGATTATGAGCCAGCGCCAGCATGGGTAAACCCGTTTGCAAAGCTGATTCGCAAATGCGCCACCAGACATTGCACTGCTTTGGGTACCTGGGCTGACCAAGGCCGGAGCGCGTAGATTTTTTCGCCGAAAAAGCCTTGTACTTGCCAGTCTGGCAGCACGTGAGTCAGTTGAGGTTTGCCTTCAGCGGGCAGCGGAAGACTGAAGTCGGGTAGCAGCCCAATACCCAAACCCGCCAGCAATGCGTCACGCAGCACCTAGCTGTTATTGGCCTTGAGCGAGCCACGGATGTTGACGCCCACGCGCTCGGTAGATTTTCTTTTCGCGGTCTTGGCAAACGTCCAGCTACCGACATGGTTGCCCAGGTACAGCAGGCAGTCGTGCGCTGCCAGATCATTTGGGTGTGTGGGCATGCCGCGCCGCGCGAGGTAGTCAGCGCTCGCTACCAGTACCGAGCGCGTCTCGCACAGCACCCAGGCCACGTGGGTTTCGGGCACCACATTCGTGTGGCGTATGGCCAGATCAAAACCCTCGTTGGCAAGGTTGACAAAGCGGTCAGTCAGTTCCAGTTCGATATGAATGTCCGGGAATTGCTTTAAAAAGTCGGCCACGATGCGTGCCAGATGCTGCCGCCCCAGCGCCACAGGTGCTGTCACCCGAACCAGTCCGCGCGGCTTGCCTACCAGGTCGCGGGCCGCGCTGTAGCTGCCTGCAATGCGCTCGAACGCAGGTTGCATGTCGTTGACCATCTGCTGCCCGGCCTCTGTCAGCCCCACCGACCGCGTGGTGCGCCGCACCAGCAGCACACCTGCCGTGCGCTCCAGCTCACTGATGCGCATGCTGACCGACGCCTTTGACGTGCCCAGGCGGCGGGCGGTTTCGGTAAAGCTTTTGGTGGCTGCCAGCACCGTCAGCAGGTGCAGGTCAGCGACGAGGGGAGAGAGTTGGTCTGTTGACATGGCGGGGTCTTATTGTTCATATAAGTGAACAATGTAATCACAAATGGAGGGATTATCAAATCTGCTGTGCGAACCTAGACTAGGTGTTCATCACACTGAAGGATTCACCATGTCACTCACCATGTCAGTTAACGCCATCGGTCACTACATCAACGGGCAAGTCGTAGCGCCTGCTGCATCGCGCAGCCAGGACGTGTTCAACCCCGCCACCGGCGCGGTGACGGGCCACGTGTTGCTGGCCAGCGCGGCAGATGTGGCTGCGGCTGTGGCATCCAGCCAGGCAGCATTTGCAGCATGGTCAGACACACCGCCGATTCGCCGCGCGCGGGTGATGTTTAAATTTCTGGAACTGCTCAACGCCAACAAAGACAAGCTGGCGCATTTGATCACCGCCGAGCACGGCAAGGTGTTTACCGACGCGCAAGGCGAGGTCTCGCGCGGTATCGACATTGTGGAGTTTGCCTGCGGCATGCCGCAACTGCTCAAAGGTGATTTTACCGACCAGGTGAGTACGGGCATCGACAACTGGACGCTGAGGCAACCGCTGGGTGTGGTGGCGGGCATCACGCCGTTTAACTTTCCGGTGATGGTGCCGATGTGGATGTTTCCGGTGGCGATTGCTGCGGGCAACTGTTTTGTTTTAAAGCCCAGCCCGATTGACCCCAGCGCCAGTTTGTTTATGGCCGAGCTGCTCAGGCAAGCCGGTTTGCCAGATGGCGTGTTTAACGTCGTGCAGGGCGACAAAGAGGCCGTGGATGCGCTGCTGGTGCACCCCGACATCAAGGCCGTGTCGTTCGTTGGTTCAACACCGATTGCCAACTACATCTATGAGACGGGCGCGCACCACGGCAAGCGTGTGCAAGCCCTGGGCGGTGCCAAAAACCACATGGTCGTCATGCCTGATGCCGACCTGGAACAGGCGGTGGATGCCCTGATTGGCGCGGGCTATGGCTCTGCCGGCGAACGCTGCATGGCGATTTCTGTGGCTGTGTTGGTGGGTGATGTGGCCGAGCGCCTGCTGCCGATGCTGACAGCCCGAGCCAAAACACTGGTGATCAAGAACGGCGTGAACCTCGACGCTGAAATGGGCCCCATCGTCACCAGCATCGCGCACAAGCGCATCACAGGCTACATTGACCTGGGTGTTGAAGAAGGCGCGAAGTTGCTGGTTGATGGCCGTACTTTCACTGGCAAAGACGCTGGCAAAGACTGCGAAAACGGCTACTGGATGGGCGGCACGCTGTTTGACCACGTCACGCCCGACATGCGCATTTACAAAGAAGAAATTTTTGGCCCGGTGCTCGGCTGCGTACGTGTGAAGGATCTTGCCGAGGCAGTCGATCTCATCAACGCCCACGAGTTTGGCAACGGCGTGAGCTGCTTTACCCGTGACGGCAATGTGGCACGCGAATTCAGTCGCCGAATTCAGGTCGGTATGGTCGGCATCAACGTGCCCATACCCGTGCCGATGGCCTGGCACGGTTTTGGCGGCTGGAAGAAGAGTTTGTTTGGAGACATGCATGCCTATGGCGAGGAAGGCGTGCGTTTTTATACCAAGCAAAAATCAATCATGCAGCGCTGGCCAGAAAGCATTGGTAAGGGGGCGGAGTTTGTCATGCCAACCGCCAAGTAAACAAGCCAGTAGTTATGGAATACCCATTCAGAAGTCCTTAAAAACTCATGTAAGCTAACAGACAGGCCAAAAAGCCCGAAAAAACCAACGTTTACTTGAGGAGAAACCCATGCTGATTGGGGTACCTGCCGAAATCATCGACGGCGAAACACGTGTCGCCATCACGCCGGAAACGGCCAAAAAACTTAAAGCCCAGGGCCATACGATTCGTGTGCAGGCAGGCGCAGGTGTTGCCGCCAGCGTGCCTGACGACGCTTATGCCGCGGTCGGTGCCGAGATCACCGATGCTGCGGGTGCCTATGCAGCCGACATCGTGCTCAAGGTTCGTTGTCCGCTGGACAGTGAAGTTCCACACGTCAAATCTGGCGGTGTGCTGGTTGGCATGTTGAACCCTTTTGATGCGGCTGGCTTGCAGCGCCTGGCTACAGCACAGCTCACGTCTTTTGCGCTTGAAGCCGCGCCACGCACCAGCCGTGCGCAAAGCATGGACGTGCTGTCGTCACAGGCCAACATTGCAGGCTACAAGGCCGTGATGATGGCCGCTAACGCTTACCAGCGCTTTATGCCCATGCTGATGACCG
The DNA here is from genome assembly GCA_031417995.1 of Polaromonas sp. GTDB lineage: Bacteria > Pseudomonadota > Gammaproteobacteria > Burkholderiales > Burkholderiaceae_C > Polaromonas. The sequence goes on from JANOWR010000106.1 coordinate 24,156, forward strand.
CTGCGGGCACCGTCAAAGCAGCGCGCGTGGTGATTTTGGGTGTGGGCGTGGCGGGCCTGCAAGCCATTGCCACTGCCAAGCGCCTGGGTGCCGTCATTGAGGCAAGCGACGTTCGCCCCAGCGTGAAAGAACAGGTTGAATCACTGGGCGCCAAGTTTATTGACGTACCGTATGAGACCGATGAAGAACGCGAAGCCGCTGTCGGTGTGGGCGGCTACGCCAAGCCCATGCCGCCAAGCTGGCTGGCACGCCAAAAAGACGAAGTGGCCAAGCGTGTGGCCAATGCCGACATCGTGATCACCACCGCTCTTATTCCGGGCCGGGCAGCGCCTGTGCTGGTGACCGAAGAAATGGTCAAGGCCATGAAACCCGGCAGCGTGATTGTTGACCTGGCAGCCCCGCAAGGCGGCAACTGCCCGCTGACTGAGCCCGGTAAAACCGTGGTCAAACACGGCGTGACGCTGATTGGCGAAACCAACATCGCGTCACTGGTGGCCGCAGACGCGAGCGCCTTGTACGCCCGCAACCTGCTCGACTTTTTAAAGCTCATCATCACCAAAGAAGGCGCTTTGAACATCGACATGGCCGACGACATTGTGGCTGCCTGCCTGATGACGCAAGCCGGCGAAGTGAAACGCAAATAATTTAACTGCACCGTCTGGAGAAGCTCATGGAAGCCGTGTCACCCACCATCATCAACCTGATTATTTTTGTGCTTGCCATCTATGTGGGCTACCACGTGGTGTGGACCGTCACACCTGCGCTGCACACGCCGCTGATGGCGGTGACCAACGCCATTTCAGCCATTGTTATCGTCGGGGCCATGCTGGCTGCTGCGCTGACCGAGACACCGCTTGGCAAAACCATGGGCTTTTTGGCCGTGGTGCTGGCGGCTGTCAATGTCTTTGGCGGGTTTTTGGTCACGCGGCGAATGCTGGAGATGTTCAGGAAAAAAGAAAAAAAAGCCCCAGCTGCTGAAGGAGCCGCGAAATGAGCATGAACATTGTCACGCTGCTTTATCTGGTAGCTTCTGTCTTTTTTATTCAGGCTTTGAAAGGCCTGAGCCACCCCACCACATCGCTGCGCGGTAACCTGTTTGGCATGGTCGGCATGACGATTGCCGTGCTGACCACCGGCGCGCTGATTGTTGAAACCTCGGGCGGCAAGGCCTTGGGCATGGTCAATGTGCTGGTGGCCCTGGCCATTGGCGGCGCTGCTGGTACCGTGATGGCCAAACGTGTCGAGATGACCAAAATGCCGGAGCTGGTGGCTTTCATGCACAGCATGATTGGCCTGGCTGCGGTCTTTATTGGCGTGGCGGCGGTGGCCGAGCCTTTTGCATTTGGCATTGTGGCCAAGGGCATGGGCACGGCGCAGATTCCGGCGGGTAACCGGCTTGAGCTGTTTCTGGGTGCTGCCATCGGCGCGGTTACTTTCAGCGGCTCGGTGATTGCGTTTGGCAAGCTCAGCGGCAAGTACAAGTTCCGCTTGTTTCAGGGCGCGCCCGTCACCTTTGCGGGCCAGCACATGGTGAACCTGGTGCTGGGTCTGGTCATGCTGGGTCTCGGCTTGACCTTCATGTTTACTGGCAGCTGGACAGCGTTTTTTGCCATGCTGGCACTTGCCTTTGTGATGGGCGTGCTGATCATCATCCCGATTGGCGGTGCCGACATGCCGGTGGTGGTGTCAATGCTGAACAGCTACTCGGGCTGGGCGGCAGCGGGCATTGGTTTTAGCCTGAACAACTCGATGCTGATCATTGCGGGTTCGCTGGTCGGTTCGTCCGGGGCCATCCTGTCGTACATCATGTGCAAGGCCATGAACCGCTCTTTTTTCAGCGTTATCTTGGGTGGCTTTGGTGGTGAAGCGACCACCGCCGCGACAGGCAGCAAAGAGCAGCGACCGGTCAAATCTGGCTCTGCTGACGATGCCGCCTTTATTTTGGGCAATGCCGAAACCGTCATCATCGTGCCGGGCTACGGCCTGGCGGTGGCGCGTGCGCAGCATTCGGTCAAAGAGCTGGCTGCCAAGCTGACGGAACGCGGTATCACCGTCAAGTACGCGATTCACCCGGTGGCAGGCCGCATGCCCGGCCACATGAACGTGCTCCTGGCCGAGGCCGAAGTGCCCTATGACCAGGTGCACGAGATGGAAGACATCAATGCCGAATTTGGTCAGGCCGATGTGGCGATTATTCTGGGTGCCAACGACGTGGTCAACCCTGCGGCGCACGTCAAGGGCAGCGCCATTTACGGCATGCCGATTCTGGAAGCCTACAAGGCCAAGACGGTGATCGTCAACAAGCGCTCGATGGCCGCAGGCTATGCGGGCCTGGACAACGAGCTCTTCTACATGGACAAAACCATGATGGTGTTTGGGGATGCCAAGAAGGTCATCGAGGACATGGGAAAAGCGATTGAATAGTGGGCTCCGGTTAGAGGCAACTCCCTTCAAATTCACGGCGAATCCTAGGGAAAACGCAATAGACGCGTACCAGACCAGCCTTGAGAATCCAAGGCTGTAAGTAAAAACCACAATGGAGAAGACCAGCATGACTGTAGCCACCCTAGACCGCCCCTGGCTCAAAGCCTACCCACCTGGCGTTCCTTATGACGTAGACACCAGCCAGTACACCTCGCTGGTGGCGCTGATGGAAGAAGCCTTTAAAAAGAACGCCAGCAAAGTGGCCTACAGCTTCATGGGCAAAGAGGTTACTTTCGGCGAAACCGACAGCCTGTCGATTGCCTTTGGTGCTTATCTGCAAAGCCTGGGTTTGGTCAAAGGCGACCGCGTTGCCATCATGATGCCCAACGTGCCGCAATACCCCATTACCGTCGCCGCCATTTTGCGTGCCGGCTTTGTGGTGGTGAACGTCAACCCGCTGTACACACCGCGTGAGCTGGAGCATCAGCTCAAGGACTCGGGCTCAAAAGCGATTGTGATCATTGAAAACTTTGCCAACACGCTGGAGCAGTGCATTGCCAACACGCCAGTTAAAAACGTCATCCTCTGCGCCATGGGCGACAGGCTGGGCTTGCTCAAAGGTGCGCTGGTCAATTACGTGGTGCGCAATGTCAAGAAAATGGTCCCCGCTTTCAATCTGCCGGGGGCGGTGCGCTTTAACGACGCGCTGGCCAAAGGCACGTCTGCCACGCTCAAGCGTCCCGAGCTGAAACCATCTGACGTTGCCGTGCTGCAATACACGGGCGGCACAACCGGCGTGTCAAAAGGCGCGGTGTTGCTGCACAGCAATGTGATTGCCAACGTGCTGCAGTCTGAGGCCTGGAACATTCCGGCCATGGCCAGCATGCAACCGGGTGTGCAGCCGGTGTATGTGTGCGCATTGCCGCTGTACCACATCTTCGCTTTTACCGTCAACATGATGCTGGGCATGCGCACCGGCGGCAAAAACATTTTGATCCCGAACCCGCGCGACCTGCCCGCTGTGCTCAAAGAGCTGGCCAAGCACAAGGTCAACAGCTTCCCGGCGGTCAACACACTGTTTAATGGCTTGGCCAACCACCCTGACTTCAACACGGTGGACTGGTCGCAACTGAAAGTCTCGCTCGGTGGCGGCATGGCCGTGACCAGCGCGGTGGCCAAGCTGTGGCTTGAGAAAACCGGTTGCCCAATTGTCGAAGGTTATGGATTGAGCGAAACCTCACCATCGGCCAGTTGCAACCCCACCAACAGCAAAGCCTTCAGCGGCACGATTGGCGTGCCAATTCCAGGCACTTACTTCAAACTGTTAGATGATGACGGCAACGAAGTACCGCAAGGCCAGCCGGGCGAAATCGCCATCAAGGGTCCACAGGTCATGGCTGGCTACTGGCAGCGTCCTGACGAGACCGACAAGGTCATGACGGCTGACGGCTACTTCAAATCTGGCGACGTCGGCATTCTGGACGACAACGGGTTCTTCAAAATCGTGGACCGCAAGAAAGACATGATTCTGGTCAGCGGCTTTAATGTCTACCCGAACGAGATTGAAGACGTGGTCGGCAAGCTCGAAGGCGTGATGGAATGTGCCTGCGTGGGCGTGGCCGACGAAAAATCCGGCGAAGCCGTCAAGCTGGTGATCGTCAAGAAAAACCCGGATTTGACCGAAGCGCAAGTTCGTGCTTACTGCAAAGAAAATCTGACCGGTTACAAGCAGCCCAAGGTGGTGGAGTTCCGTACAGAATTGCCCAAAACCCCGGTTGGCAAAATCTTGCGTCGCGAGTTGCGCGACAAGAAGTAAAAGCACAACACCAGAAAAAAGGGGCAGCGCAAGCTGCCCCTTTTTTATTGGCAAAATCAAACCATGCAACCCACTGCCATCCTCAGCGCCTTAGCCCAAGAACAACACGGCCTGATCGAGCTGTTGCAACGCCCCAGCAAAGTCACACATGCAGGCCGTGACTTTTGGCTTGGCGTGCTGCACGGACAGAGCGTGGTGCTGGCCTTGTCCAAAATTGGCAAAGTATCGGCGGCCACAACCACGACGGCACTGATCGAGCGGTTTGGCGTACAGCGCATTGTGTTTACGGGAGTGGCCGGTGGGCTGGGCACGGGCATCCACGTTGGCGATGTGGTGGTGGGGCAAAGCTTTGTGCAGCACGACCTGGACTCGTCGCCGCTGTTCCCGCGCTACGAAGTGCCGCTCTACGGCAAAACCCGATTCGATGGCGATGCGGACTTGACGGCCTTGCTTTACGCCGCAGCCCATGCTGCCTTGGCAAACCCGCAGCTGTGTGGGGCCTATCCGGCGGCCAAAGTGCACCTGGGCCTGGTGGCCAGTGGTGACCGATTTGTGTCAGGTGCCCACGAATCAAGCACGCTGCGAAATGCGTTGCTGTTGGCAGGCCATGACGTGCTGGCCGTTGAGATGGAATGCGCGGCAGTGGCGCAGGTCTGTCATGACTACGGCGTGCCGTTTGCGGCCGTACGAACCATCTCGGACCGCGCCGACGACACGGCACATGTGGATTTCCCGAGTTTTGCAGACCAGGTGGCCAGCCGCTATGCGCAAGTGATCGTTGCACAATTTTTAGGGACGCTATAAAAATAGTAGCTGCTTGCGCCCGAATCCATTGGGCTAAAAGCTGAAAAGGCACCTAAAAATCACCTAAAACAGCTAAAAACGGGGTTTGAACCCGTTTTCAGGCCTTATTTCAGCCAGCCGCGCTTTCTGAAGTACCACATTGGCACCACGGCACTGGCCGCCATCAGTGCCAGGGCGTAGGGGTAGCCGAGGCTCCAGTCCAGCTCGGGCATGAACTTGAAGTTCATGCCGTAGACGCTGGCAATCAGCGTGGGCGGCAGCAGTGCCACGCTGGCCACCGAGAAGATTTTGATGATCTTGTTCTGGTTGATGTTGATGAAACCGACCGTCGCGTCCATCAGAAAGTTGATTTTGTCGAAGAGAAAAGCGGTGTGCGAATCGAGCGAGTCAATGTCGCGCAAAATTTGCCGGGCCTCTTCAAACTGCTCGCCATTGAGCATTTTGCTGCGCATCATGAAGCTGACCGCACGGCGCGTGTCCATCATGTTGCGGCGGATGCGGCCATTCAAGTCCTCGTGCCGCGCAATCGCGCCCAGCACCTCGCCCGCCAGCACGTCGGTCACGTCGCCAGACAGCACCTTGGCGCTGACTTTTTCCAGCTCGACGTAAATACCTTCCAGCGTGTCGGCTGAATATTCAGCATCCGCATCAAACAGTTTCAGCAGCACTTCCTTGGCGTCTTCAATCAGCCCCGGCGCGCGGCGTGCCCGCATCCGCAGCAGCCTGAAGACCGGTACGTCTTCGTCGTGAATCGAAAACAGCACGCCCTTGCTTTTCAAATCGTCGTTGACCAGGTTCAAAATGAAAGCCACCCGTACCGTGCGCGGCTCTTCGTCATCAGCAATCAGAAAGTCGGACCGGATGTGCAGCTCGCCGTTGTCTTCTTCGTAAAAGCGGGCGGATTCTTCGATGTCTTCGTCCATCGCGTCTTCAGGAATCGACAAGCCGTAATACTGCTTGATCCAGCGTTTTTCTTCAAGTGTGGGGGATTCCAGATCAACCCATATCGGCTGGAACTTGGAGAGTTCTTCGAGCGACTCGATCTCCTCCTGAAAGAGTCGGCCGTTGGCGAGCGAAAAGATATTGAGCATGGCTCACTCCCGAAAAAGGTTGGCATCAAGGGTGGGGATGGGGTCGCTTTCAACCCCCCTTGCCAATACGTCAACACTTGTACCGTGCGCG
>JANOWR010000107.1:0-8052 GCA_031417995.1 Polaromonas sp.
CCACCACCTCCTGCATCAGCTGCGTGGCAAGTTGCAACGCGTCTTTGCGCAGCGCCATCGGGGTGGGGCCCGCATGGGCCTCCATGCCGGTTACGGTGCAGTCAAACCAGCGTATGCCCAGCACGCCCTGCACCACACCAATGGTGATGTTGTTGTCTTCCAGCACCGGGCCTTGCTCAATGTGCGTTTCAAAATAAGCGCCTATCGGGTGGTCGCCAGGATCTTGCGTGCCCAGGTAGCCGATGCGGGCCAACTCACCCTTGACGGTATGGCCTTCAGTGTCTGTGGCCGCGTAGGCATGTTCCAGGCTGAAGGCCTTGGCAAACACGCCAGAGCCCATCATCACCGGCACAAAGCGCGAGCCTTCTTCATTGGTCCAAAAGGCAACTTCAATCGGCGCGTCGGTTTGAATGCCGTGCTCGTTCAGCGTGTGCACCACCTCCAGCCCAGCCAGCACGCCGTAGTTGCCGTCAAATTTGCCGCCAGTCGGCTGGGTGTCAATGTGGCTGCCCGTCATGATGGGCGGCAAGTTGTTATTGCGCCCTGACCGGCGCATGAAGACGTTGCCGATCTTGTCAGTCACCACCGTCATGCCCAGTTCGTGCGCCCAGCCAATCACCAGGTCGCGCCCCTGCTTGTCAAGGTCGGTCAGCGCCAGCCTGCAAACCCCGCCCTTGGGTGTGCCGCCAATCTGCGCCAGGGTCATCAGGCTGTCCCAAAGCCGCTGGCCATTGATGCGCAGGGCGCTGAGGTCGTGAGGGATGTCGTGGGGGGCTGCCGTCATGTGTTCTCCGTTGAATTTTTCATTCTAGAGGGCATCACGAGCAATTTGCATCCAAAGTCAATTGCTATTTTTTCAGGAGCTGCTCGCTCCTGAATCTATTGGGCTAGAGGCTTAAAAAATGTCTGAAAACGGCTAAAAAAGCCTCAAAAAGAGTTTTTTCCAAGGCTCAAAGCATTTCATCAGGCGCAAAGGGCGAAATCAGTTTGACCAGCAGCCTCAGGCCCAGGCTGGCGTCGGGTTCGCTGGTGGCGTCTGGCAGGCCGGAGCCCGCCGGGGCGCGCCAGACGAGCTGGCCGTTGACCAGCTCTACCCGGTAAGCGCCTGTGGTCAGGCCGGGTTCGATGAGGGCTGTGGCCTCGCTGGCGAGTTTGCGGTTGCGGATGGCGATGGCGACTTCGCTGTTTTGCAGTTTTGAGCGCAAGTCCAGGTTCATCGAGCCGACGACCAGCAACCGGTTGTCAACCACCACCGCCTTGGCGTGCAGGCTGGCACGTGAACCACCTGAAGAGCCGCCCGCTGAGCCCGAGCCCAGGCCTGCGCCACTGCCAAAACCTGGCACCGTGCCCCGCTGCTGGGAGCGCATTTCATACATTTCAACGCCCATGGCAATCAATGCTTCTCGGTAGCGTGCGTAGCCGGCGTGGGCTGCTACCGCATCGTTGGATGCCAGTGAATTTGTCAATACCCGCACCCGTACGCCGCGCCGCCGGATGTCGGCAAACTGTTTCATCATCTCCGGGCCGGGCACAAAGTAGGGTGAGACCACCAGCAGGTCGGTCTGGGCTCTGGCCATCAGGCTGAGCAGGCCGTCTACCGCCGTGTCGTTGGACACTTCGGTGGTGTCGGCATCCTCTGATATTTTGGACGGCTTGTCCACCAGCATGCTGGACGCGGCCCAGGTCCAGCTGAGCAGGCGCAGGTTGGTGGTGTCGGGCAGGGCGGCGATGGTGGTGGTCAGGCCGGCAGGATCTACCGCGACGCGGGTGAGGGTGGTTTTGTTGGGTGCGTTGGTGTCTGCTGATGCGGGCATTGCCACGGCGACGGGCGCAGGGTTTTCTGGCGAGCTTGCCGCTGCATTGGCTGGCTTGCGCTTGAGCGCATCAATGTCTTTTGCACTCATCAATGACTGCACCGGGTAAGCCAGCGGGTTGTTCCAGTACTGGTCAAAGCTGCGCGACAGGTCTTTGGCCATGCGCCCGGCAGCCAGGACATCAATATCGACAAAGTTCACCCCATCGCTCTGGCCAAAGTAGGTATCGCCCAGGTTGCGTCCGCCGGTAATGGCCACGGCGTTGTCGGCAATGAATATCTTGTTGTGCATGCGCCGCTGCAATCTGGCCGCATCGCTCAGGCTGCTGATGATGCGCCACAGCGCGGAGGAGCGGTTGCTCGGTAGCGGGTTGAACAGCCGCATTTCAATGTTTTTTTCAAACGCCAGTTTGAGCACCTGGGCATCTTTACCAGCGGTGTTGAAGTCGTCCAGCAAAATACGCACGCGCACACCCCGTCCCGCCGCTTCACGCAAGGCTTCAAACATCCGGTCTGTTGTGTCGTCAGCGTGAATCGCGTAGTACTGCAAGTCCAGCGTCTTTTCAGCCGCCTTGATCAGCGTCATGCGGCTGGTAAAGGCCAGTTCGGCGCTGCCAACCAGTGCAAAACCCGAGTCGTTGCGGGTGCTGGCGTCTAGTGCGCGCGCAGCCACAGCCTTGCCCAGCCGGGTGCCCTGGTTGTCGGACAGCGCGGTACTGACAGGGCGCTGTACTTCACTTGGCAAGGAGGCGCAGCCAGAAAGCCACAAGCTGAGGAGCAGACCTAGCCAGCCAAAAGTTCGGTGCAACATGGTTTTGAACATGGCACAGCTTACCTCTTGATACGCTGAATTTGTGTCAGGCAATACGCCAAGATGTTGGCCAGGAGGTCATGCCGACAAAGTCTCCCAGCGCTGCATGGCGTCCAGCAGCTCGTCGTCGAGCTTGGCGTTTTTGGCAGTCAGATCGGCGGCGCGTTTGGGGTTGCTGCTGTACAGGCTGCCGTCAAACAGCTCTTGGGCAATGGCTTTTTGCTGGGATTCCAGCGTCTGAATCAGTGCGGGCAGGCCGTCGAGTTCTTTTTGTTCTTTGTAGCTTAGCTTCTTTTTTGATAGCTGGTCACGCCCGGATTCATTGGGCTTCGGCTCGTTTTTAGGGGTGTTTTTGGTCTTTTCTGAGTTTTTTGGGCTTGAAAACGCCGTTTTGGCACTTCCAGTGATCTGCGCAGCGCGTTTGGACTGGGTGATCCAGTCGGTCACGCCGCCTTCGTATTCGCGCCAGAACCCGGGGTTGTCTGGTGTGCCTTCGTAGGCAATGGTGCTGGTGACCACGTTGTCCAGAAAGCGTCGGTCGTGGCTGACCAGGAACACCGTGCCGGCGTAGTTTTGCAGCAGGTCTTCCAGCAGTTCCAGCGTGTCGATGTCCAGGTCGTTGGTCGGTTCGTCCAGCACCAGCACGTTGGCGGGCCGGGCGAACAGGCGGGCCAGTAGCAGGCGGTTGCGCTCGCCGCCCGACAGGGTGCGCACCGGGGAGTTGGCGCGCTGGGGGCTGAACAAAAAGTCGGTCAGGTAGCTTTTGACGTGTTTCTTCTGGCCATTGATTTCCACCCATTCGCTGCCGGGGCTGATGAAGTCTTCGAGCGTGGCGTCCAGGTCCAGTGCATCACGCATCTGGTCGAAGTAAGCGACCTGCAGGTTGGCACCCTGGCGGATTTTGCCGGGTGGGTTGGTCACATCGGGCTGGATTTCACCCAAAATAAGCTTGAGAAGTGTGGTTTTGCCAGCGCCATTCGGGCCGAGCAGGCCAATTTTGTCGCCGCGCAACAGTGTGCCGGTGAAGTTGTTGACGATGATCTTTTCAATTTTTTCGCTGTTCGGATGACTAAAGCTTTTGGACACATTGGTCAGCTCGGCCACGATCTTGCCGCTTTTCTCGCCGCTGGACACGTCCAGGTTGACCCGGCCGACAGCGTCGCGGCGTGCGGCGCGGCTGTCGCGCAGCACCTCCAGTCGGCCAATACGGGCCACGCTGCGGGTACGGCGCGCTTCCACACCTTTGCGAATCCACACTTCTTCAGCGGCCAGCAGTTTGTCGGCCTTGGCAAAAATCACCGCTTCTTGCGCCATCTGTTCTTCTTTTTGCACCAGATACTGGGCGAAGTTACCGGGGTAGCTGAGCAGCTTGCCTCGGTCGAGCTCCACAATCATGGTGGCGACCTGGTCCAAAAACGCGCGGTCGTGGGTGATGGTGATGATGCTGCCGTTAAAGTTGACCAACAAATCCTCCAGCCAGGCAATCGAGTCCAGGTCCAGGTGGTTGGTCGGCTCATCAAGCAGCAGCACATCGGGCTTGGCGACCAGTGCCTGGGCCAGGGCCACGCGCTTTTTGGTACCGCCTGACAGTGAGCCAACAATGGCGTCTTTGTCCAGGTGCAGGCGGTGCAGGGTTTCTTCAACGCGCTGTTCCCAGGTCCAGCCGTCGAGCGCTTCAATCTCAGACTGCAGCGCATCCAGGTCGGTGTGTTCGTCAGCCGCCAGGTACATCTCGACAACGTGCCGAGTCCTTGCCAGTCCGGCGCTGGCGGCGACGAAAACCGTGGCGTGCGGGTCCAGGCTGGGCTCTTGCGGCACGTAGGCAATGCGCAGGTTTTGCTGCAATTGCAGCGTGCCGTCGTCGGGTTTTTCAAGCCCTGCCAAAATTTTAAGCAGTGACGATTTGCCAGTGCCATTGCGGCCAATCAGGCCGATGCGCTGGTTGTTTTCAAGGGAGAAATCTGCGTGGTCGAGCAGGGCGACGTGCCCAAAAGCGAGTTGAGCGTCTAAAAGGGTAATGAGTGCCATAGGTTCCGGTAAGTTGGCATGGATTATCCCGTTGTCTTCATGACGGCTCTGTATAGTGGACTTTGGAACGACTATTCTGGAGCCTGGCGGTGGACACTTCGCTCTCATTGAACATCAACGGTAAAGCGGTTGTCGCCGTGGCTGACCCGGCCATGCCCCTGCTGTGGTTGCTGCGTGATGTGCTGAACATGACGGGTACCAAATATGGCTGCGGGGTGGCGGCTTGCGGAGCGTGTACTGTCAAGGTCGATGGGCAGGCGGTGCGGTCTTGCATGACGCCTGCTTCAAGCGTGGTGGGCAAGCGCATCCAGACGATTGAGGCGCTGGGCACGCCAGCCAAACCACATCCGCTGCAACTGGCATGGATTGCCGAGCAGGTGCCGCAGTGCGGCTACTGCCAGTCGGGCATGCTGATGGCGGCCAGCGCACTGCTCGACAAAACACCCAAGCCGACCGATGCCGACATTGATGCGGCCATGACGAATATTTGCCGCTGCGGCACCTACCAGCGGATTCGGATGGCGATCAAGCGGGCGGCGGGTGTGACGGTGAGCAAGGCGGCTAAATGAAACGCAGAACCTTATTGCTCAGTGGCGCTGGCGCATTCGGAGCGCTTGTCGTTGGCTGGGGCGCGCTGCCTGCACGCTCGCGTTTGGGCTCGGGCAAGCTTTGGCCCATCGACAAGACGGACACCGGCATTGCCCTGAACGGCTGGATCAAGATCACGCCCGACGGCAGTGTGGTGCTGGCCATGGCGCGCAGTGAAATGGGGCAGGGCGTGCACACTGCGCTGGCCATGCTGGTGGCTGAGGAACTGGATGTACCGCTGAGCCGCGTCAGTCTGGTGCAGGCGGGCAGCGATGCTATTTATGGCAATGTGGCGATGCTTGTGAGCAGTTTGGCCTTTCATCCTGACGAGTCAGGGGAAGGCGACAAACCCGCCATCACCAAAGTCAGACTCAGCCAATGGCTGGTGGGCAAAGTGGCACGTGAACTGGGGATTCATGTCACAGGGGGGTCTTCAAGTGTGGCCGACGCGTGGGAGCTGCTGCGGCTGGCGGCAGCAACCGCCAGAGCGTCTTTGCTGGGGGCTGCTTCACTCGAATGGAAGCTGCCCACGTCCGAACTGACGGTTAAAAACGGCGTGATCTCGCATGCGTCGGGGTCATCTGCACATTACGGCCAGTTCGCCAAATATGCAGCCTCAACGCCGCCAGGCAATGTAAGCCTGAAAGCGCGCAAAGACTGGACGCTGATCGGCCAGAGCGCGCCGCGCAAGGATGTCCCTGCCAAGGTCAATGGCACGGCGATGTTTGGGATGGACGTGCGCTTGCCGGGCATGCTGTATGCGGCGCTGCGCTTGTGCCCCATGCTGGGCGGCTCGCCCGGCCGCGTGAATGCTGACGCGGCACTTGCTACACCGGGTGTGGAGAGACTGGTACGTTTGCAAGCTTATGGTGGGTCAACCGCAGGTTTTGCCGTGGTGGGTAAAACCTGGTGGCACGCCCAGCAGGCGGCGCTTGCCGTGCAGGTGGACTGGCAGCAACGACCTGCGGGCGCGCTGGACACGCGCGAGATTGAAAAAACCATGCTGGCCACGCTTGAAAGGGAGGCTGGTTTTGCTTTTTATGACCAGGGCGATATTGATGCGGCCGAGGCAACTGCGCCGCGCAGGCTGGAAGCGCTGTACAGCGCGCCCTACCTGGCACATGCGACCATGGAGCCCATGAACTGCACTGCGCAGGTGGCTGATGGCAAGGTGTTGCTGTGGGTGCCAACGCAGGTGCCCCAAGCGGCGGTGGCCATGGCCGCGCGCGTGGCTGGTGTGTCTGCCAGTGATGTGACGGTGGTGGTCACGTTGCTGGGCGGCGGCTTTGGCCGCAGGCTGGATGTTGACTTTGTGGCCCAGGCCGTGCGCGTGGCGATGGATTGCGGCGGACGGCCTGTGCAGCTGATCTGGTCTCGCGAAGAAGACATGACGCATGATTTTTACCGGCCCATGCATGTGGCCAGATTGCGCGCAACGCTGGATGCGCAAGGTCGGGTGAGTAGTTTGCGCATCAAGTCGGCGGGTGACGCCATTTCGCCGCGCTGGTTTGAACGCAGCATGACCCAGCTGGCTGGGCCTGTTGACATGCCTGACAAAACCACGTCAGAGGGCCTGTTTGATTTGCCGTACGCGATCGCCCATCAACAGATGGCGCACGTAGCGACGCACATGGCTGTGCCTGTGGGGTATTGGCGTTCTGTAGGGCACTCGCACAATGCTTTTTTCTCGGAATGTTTTATCGACGAGCTGGCGCACGAGGCGGGGCAAGACCCGCTGGCCTTCAGGCGAGCCATGCTGAAAGGCAAGCCGCGTTACCTCGCAGTGCTGGACCTGGCGGCGGCCAAAGCGGGGTGGGGCACACCGTTGCCTGGTGGCCAGGCGCGTGGCGTGGCGTTGCACGAATCATTTGGCGCCATCGTGGCGCAGGTTGTGGTGGTGTCACTGGGCAACGGCGCATCCCTTATGCCGCGTATTCACCGCGTGGTGTGCGCCATTGACTGCGGCACGGTGGTGAACCCCGGTATCGTGGCCCAGCAAATGGAGGGCGCCGTGGTGTTTGGCTTGTCGGCGGCACTTTATGGACACATTGACATTCATGATGGCGTGGTTCAACAGAAAAACTTCCCCCAATACGAGATGGTCAAACTGCCGCAAGCGCCCGTGGTACAGACGTATATCGTGTCTGGCACGGCAGCCCCTGCGGGCGTGGGCGAGCCGGGCGTGCCGCCTGTAGCCGCAGCGGTGGGCAACGCGATGTTTCTATTGAACGGAAAGCGTCTGCGGTCATTGCCACTTGTGCCCCGCAGCAATAGGTAATTCATATATTTTTGCAACGGCCCAGATTTGCATGCTATAGTTACAGGCTCTGCTGAAAAAGATGCAGCGCTGCCAAGGCAACGTTGATGAAAACAGGCAGAAAGAAAATCTCAAAATAGTTGACGGAAGTAAAAAAACCGGTATATAATTTGAGGCTCTGCTAAAAACGCTGAATGAGACGAAAGTCAAGTCAGTAAAAATAGCAGAAACCCTTAGAGTTGACAGGGATTTAAACCCCGGTATATAATCTGAGGCTCAGCTGATTACAGCTACCGACCAAAGCAAGTTGCCAAGCAGCTTGCAAGCTGTCAGGATCATTAAAAATTTACAGCCGATAAGTATGGGCGTTTGAAGGCGATTGCCAGACAAAATTAACGCAAGTTAACTAGTCAAAGTCTTTTGACTTTAAACGCTCATGAAGATAGAGAAAAGTGAAATCGTAAAAGATTTCTCTTCAATTCCGTTTTTATGAGTTTCTTTCTGCATTCACGTGCAGGGAGTGGAAAATTATTGCAGTGATTAAACTAAAGAGTT
>JANOWR010000108.1:0-16507 GCA_031417995.1 Polaromonas sp.
GCGCCAAACAGCAGTTTCACGCGGTCAATCGCCAACTGTTCGGCAATGTCAACAAACTCGCAGCCACCGTAATAGCGTTTGCCGGGGTAGCCTTCGGCGTATTTGTTGGTCAGCTGGCTGCCCTGCGCCGCCATGACGGCAGGGGAGGCGTAGTTTTCGCTGGCGATCAGTTCAATGTGTTGTTCTTGCCGTGCGTTTTCAGCCTGGATGGCGGCAAAGATTTCGGGGTCGGTTTGTTCAACCAGAATATTGCGGTGGTACATGGAGGCAGTCCTTTAAAGACGTGATCCCTGTCATCTTCAAGATGATGCAAGGGCTGCCCAGGCGAACGGCTGAACGCTAAAACCAGTCTTTCAATCGGCTGTAGCGGTGCGCTTCCCAGTGGTGTCCCACGTCAGCTGCATTGACTGAAAAGCCAATGCGCCTATCGCCAGTTGCGCACTTTTCAAGTGTACCGCAGCCCAATCCTTCAAGAAACCAATGCCGCCACTTTTTCAGTCGTTTTGATGTCTGTATCAACAGGCACCAGCTTGACGGGCATGGTACGCACGGGGTGCGGCACGCTTTTGCCACCCACGACGGCCAGCAGACGGGCATGCTCGGCCATCACTTTGCCAGCATAGCCGCCGTCATCGGCCATGTTGCCAGCACCTACATAAAATTTCAGGCCACCTTCAACCGAGCCCGCTTTGCTGATGCATTCCTGCAAAACCTTCACGCCCACCCGCAAGTTGGTCACTGGGTCAAACGCTGCAAACTTGCCGCCAAAGTTCTCGTACTTGTCGTGATGGACTTTGGTCATCACCTGCATCAGGCCCTGGGCACCGACCGGGCTTTGGGCAAACGGGTTAAAACCCGACTCAATCGCCATGATGGCCAGTATCAAGGTCGGGTCAAGCTTGGCTTTTTGACCAATCTCAAAGGCTTCGGCAATCAACACACTCAGGGGCTCAGGCGCCACACCGTATTTGCGGCTCAGCCAGAAGGCAAGTGTGGCTTGCTGCTTGGGCAAGTCCTTCGGGTTCGATGCCGTTGCACGGTCAATGGCGTCTGGCTCGGTATAGCCAATGCTGGCTTCCTGGCGTTCTTGCAGCCATGTCATGAGCTTGAACTCAGCGGACTGGCGCAGGTCAGGCCGGGCTGTCAGCGTGATCAAGGCAAACACCAAGGCCAGGCCCAGCAGTGCAAAACCGTTGTGGGTGATTTCGAAAAACCCCTGGGCAATGTCATTTGCCGCGTTGCTGGC
The DNA here is from genome assembly GCA_031417995.1 of Polaromonas sp. Classification (GTDB taxonomy): domain Bacteria; phylum Pseudomonadota; class Gammaproteobacteria; order Burkholderiales; family Burkholderiaceae_C; genus Polaromonas. The sequence goes on from JANOWR010000108.1 coordinate 1,247, forward strand.
GCTGCTCTTTGCGTAGCCCAGCTGCCTGCTGGCAGCCAGTTTCAGCTTTGAAAATACTACTGTAGTCATAGCACTCCTAGTCGTGCGCCTGCGGGTTTTCAGTCCACTGGCGTTGATGTGAGTCGCCATCCCGGCAGACCTGGCCGTTGTGGTCAGGTGGCGTAGTCGGATGTTGACCCGGTTCTAACTGTCAGAGCACAAGGCTGATGACAGTCAAGGTATTCGGGTTGTCCCTGATTTTTCAAGGCTGGATGGATTTTAGGTGGCCCTTTAATAACCTGTCAATAATAATGAATTAGATGTTTATATTTTTATTAATATTAATGATTGGTAATTCCCCTAAAACGACCACAAATCAAGAGCTTAGGGCTGGTTTTTGAGGCATCACTCTAAGTTACTGTTACTTTATACATGCTTTAACTTTTCTAAAACCTGAAATACGTCACGTGCTTGTGCAATCACAGCTGGTGCTGTGATTGAAATTATTGTCTTGATCGTCAGTAAATAGAGGCGTAATCTTCAGTTGTCCGAGTCAATCGGGCATCGTCAGGTAACCAACCCCGGCAAATACCGAAAGCAATCACTTGCTTTCACCGCTCGAAGGGCGATTCATCCCCGTCAAGCGAAACCCGGCATCATGAGCATTTATGCTAGACGCCAACCCCGACCAGCTATGTTGGCCGGGGTTTTTTTATGGGTGACTCGCGGCTAGACTCGAGGCATGTTAAGCAAATTCAATGGTTGGTCAGCCAAAGCTGGCGCGGTGGTGCAATCCCCCATATGGCGGCGCAGGGCGGCATGGGCGCTGGCCGGGTTGGTGGTCTTTTGGGTTTTGGCCTGGGCGCTGGTGCCCATGCTGGCCAGGTCACAAATTGAAAAAATTGCCTCTGCCAAACTCGGGCGCGCCGTCACCGTGGGCGCGGTTGACTTCAAGCCCTGGTCACTGGAGCTGACGCTCAATGACTTGAAAATCGCCAAACAAGATGGGGCAACTCCCCAGCTCAGCATCAAGCGCATCTATATAGATGCCGAGCTTGAATCGCTGCTGCGCCTGGCCCCGTTGGCTGACGCAGTGCAGGTTGAAGACCCGGTGATCTCGCTGACCCACCTGGGCGATGGCCACTATGACATTGATGACATTCTTGAAAAACTTAAAACGCCACCTGATGCTGCCCCCAGCGAGCCGCCACGTTTTGCGCTGTACAACCTGACCCTGACGGGTGGCCAGGTGGACTTCAATGACCGCAGCGTCGGCAAAACCCACGAGCTGCGGGCTTTGAACTTGTCTGTGCCTTTTTTAAGCAATCTGCAGTCCAAACGCGACGTTAAAACCGCACCGCGCCTGGCTTTCAAGTTAGGCGGCAGCAGTTTTGACTCGGCCGCTGAGGGCACGCCCTTTGCCCAAACGCACAAGACGGATGCGACTTTCAAGCTCAGTAACTTTGACCTCGCACCGTATTTGGGCTACCTGCCAGCCAGCCTGCCGTACAAGCTGACAGGCGCGGTCATCAACGCCGATGCCAAAGTCGCGTTTGAGCAATCCCCCACCACAGTGGTCAAGCTGTCAGGTGTGGTGATGGCAGGCAAGGTGCGCTTGATTGACAAGCCGGGCAAGGACATATTGGCTTTCGATCAACTCAAAATCAGCATGGACGACGTGCGCCCGCTGGCCCAGTCGGTCAAGCTGTCGCAGGTTGAACTCACCAACCCAGCCTTGAGCATCCGCCGTGATCGGGCAGGGCGCTTGAACCTGCTGCCTGCGCCTGAAGCAGGCGATTCTAGCGCTATGAAAGCAGGAGCTGCTCGCGACCGAATCCAGGGGGCTACAGGCAAAAATGACCCTCAAAAAGAGGCTAAAACAGCACCAAAAACGCCTTCAGCCACTCAAAATCCCTGGAAAGTTGACATCGCCAGCGTTGCCGTACGCGGCGGCAGCGTCAATTGGCTTGACGAAACGCTGGCCCAACCTGCGCTCATCAGGCTGGGCGCTGTCACGCTGGACGCATCCAGAATTGCCGTGCCTTTTGCGCCAGACAAACCCCTGGCCTTCAATGGCTCGATGGCCTTGGCTGCCTCAAGCACCACCCCTGCCACCATCAACTTCAGCGGCACAGCCACCGACCAGGCCGCCAACGTCAGCACCAGCGTGGCCGCCTGGCCGCTCAACATGGCGGCCAAATATGTGGGCCAGTTTTTACTGCCCGCCCTGGGGGGCCAGCTGGATGCCAAGCTTGGCATCGAATGGCAAGCCGCTGACAAAGCCAAAGCGCAGGCGATTCGCATCACTGCGCAGCAAGCCAGCTTGAGCGATGTACTACTGGCCCAAGGCAAGGTGTCGCTGGTGTCGGTCAAACGTATTCAGGTCGATGGCGCTGACATTGACCTGGCCGGGCAGTCGTTTAAAGCGGCCAAACTGCAAGTGATTCAACCCAAGGCGCTGGTGGACCGCGATGCCGACAAGCGCTGGATGTTTGAGCGCTGGCTGGTAGACAACAAACCAGCCACGACGCCAGTGCCACCGCCCACCACGCCACAAACCAAAGCCAGGGCAGCCAGCTGGGCCGTGGCGATTGACGACGTCAGCCTGGCAGGCGGGGCGATGCAATTTGTTGACAAGGCCGGCAGCAAACCTGTGGCCTTTGACGTGAACGCCATCCATGCACGACTGAGCGGCCTGATGCTGGACGACAAATCAACTGCCAAGTCTGTCGCCGCCAAGCAGATGCCGCTAAGCGCATCCCTGCGCCTGACCGCTGGCCGGTTTGAACCTGGCAAACTCAACTTCAAAGGCAGCCTGGGTTTGACGCCGATTCAGGCCCAAGGCCAGTTGCAGGTTGAGCGCTTGCCGGTACAAGCGTTTGAACCCTACTTTGCCGACCTGCTGAACATTGAGCTGCTACGTGCCGACGCCAGCTTTAAAGGCAAGGTCGCTTACAGGCAAACCCTAGCCGGGCCAGTGGCACAGGTGGCGGGCGATGTGGCGATTGAAGAGCTCAAGGCCAACACTCTTGCCCCGAGTGAAGATTTGCTCGAATGGAAGGCGCTCAGCCTGCGCGGGCTGAGCGTGGCACTTGACCCAGCCAAAGCCACGCAAGTCGATGTGAAAGAAGCCGTGCTCAGCGACTTTTTTGCACGGCTGATTGTTCTGCCCACGGGCCGGATCAACCTGCAAGACCTGGTCAAGACAGCACCAACAGCCACGTCCACGGTGGCGGCAGGCACCACTCCAACTGCTATTAATACAGGAGCTGCTCGCGCCCAGGAACAGGGGGCTACAGCCCTAAATGATGGTCAAAAAGCATCACAAAACACGATTTCAGGCACGTCAACCACCACCAATGCAGCCATCATCAACTTCGGCCCGGTCAGTCTGGTCAACGGCAAGGTGCTGTTTTCAGACCGCTTCGTCAAACCCAACTACTCCGCCAACCTCAGTGACTTGACGGGCAAGCTCAGCGCGTTTTCATCCCAATCTACAGGCGGCACACCCACCATGGCTGACCTCGAACTGCGGGGCAAGGCAGAAGGCACCGCCTCGCTGGAGATTTTGGGCAAGCTCAACCCGCTGGCCAGTCCGCTGGCGCTGGACATCACGGGCAAAGTGCGTGACCTGGAGTTGCCGCCGCTGTCGCCGTACGCCGTCAAGTACTCGGGCTACGGCATCACGCGCGGCAAGATGAGCGTGGACGTGGCCTATCTGGTGCAGCCTGACGGCCAGCTCACCGCCAAAAACAAGCTGGTGCTCAACCAGCTCAGCTTTGGCGACAAGGTTGAAGGCTCCACCGCCAGTTTGCCCGTGAAGCTGGCGGTGGCATTGCTGAGCGACCGCAACGGCGTGATAGACCTCGACCTGCCCATCAGCGGCTCCTTGAGTGACCCGCAATTCAGCATCGGCCCCATCATCATCAAGGTCATCATCAACGTCATCGTCAAGGCGATTACTGCGCCCTTCAGTTTGCTGGCGGCGGCCTTTGGCGGCGGCGGGGACGAACTGGGCATGGTGGCCTTTGCCAGTGGCAGCGCCGTGTTGGCAGCCGATGCCAAAGCCGGGCTGGACAAGGTCGCCAAGGCATTGACGGATCGCCCCAGCCTCAGGCTGACAGTGGTGGGCACCAGCAGCCTTGACGCCGAGCGTGACGGCTTCAAGCGCAACCGCCTGGACGAACTGGTGCGTGCCGAAAAGCGCCGCAGCTTGATCACGGGCGGCGGCACAGCGACTGCGGCCGTCACCGTCAGCACGGCTGAATACCCGGCGCTGCTCAAAGAGGTTTACAAACGCGCCGACATCAGCAAACCCCGCAGCATGATTGGCCTGGCCAAAGACTTGCCGGTTGATGAGATGGAAAAGCTTTTGCTGGCAGACGTCAAAGTCACAGACGACGCCATGCAAGCCCTGGCCGTACAGCGCGGCGTGGCCGTGAAAGAGTACCTGGCCTCCCGCGACCTGCCATCAGACAGGCTGTTCTTGGGTGCCGCCAAAGCCGTGCCGCCAGAGGCCAAATGGTCACCCCGCGCAGAGCTGAATATCGCCATACCTTGAGCTTACTTTTGGCCGCTGGTTTGTGCTGCCCATAAATCGGCGAAAATACGCGCTTCGCGTTTTTTTAACGCTCATCACTTTCACATCCTTTCGCCTCGCCGTTTGCAATCCAACGGCAGGCGCGCACCATGTTCAAATCTTCCAAACCCGCCCCAGCCCCTGTCCCCACCGCCAAAACCACGCCCAAGTCTGACGCGCATCCGCTTGATGGCTTGACGGGTGGCGCTTTCTCGGCGCCTACTTCTGGCGAGCGCACCGCGCGCATCCGCACCTGGCTGGCGACTGAGCCGACCGCCGAGCAGATGGCCGACGTGTACAAAGACCTCGCCAATCGCGACAAGGGCGCAGCCAAGCCACTCAAAGAAAAACTCGACGAGCTCAAGCGCAGCAAAGGCCAGGAGGCGATTGCCGCTGAATGGGCTGACAAAGCCAACGCGTTGCTGGCAGTTGGCAAGCTCAATCTGGCCGATGCCTTGGCCTGGCAACGTGATGCCGCCAAAGCCGGTGCGCCGTTGTCTAAAGAACCCCTGGCCAGCGTCAAGGTCAAGCTGGCCGAGCGGGTGAAGACCATTGAAGACCTGCAGCACCGCACCCAAGTGCAGCGTGAGGCAGCTGTATTGCTGGGCCAGCGCATCGAGGTGCTGTCGATCAAGCCGTGGCGTGACGCGCAAACCGCGCTCGACAGCCTGCGTATAGACGTTGCCCACTGGCAAGCCCAGGCCGACGAGATTGCAAGTGACAGCAACTGGGCCAGCGTTGACGTTAAATTTCCGCCACTGCTCGATGCCTCACGCGGCCAGCTGCTGGCCGTGTGGGAGGCATTTCAAGCCGCGTTGGCCGTGACGGTAAAAGCGTCTGAAGACAGCGCCGCGCCGCTGCCCGCCGTGCCTGTATGGGCCGACGAGCTGCGCGCTGCACGCGGCGTGCCCGCTGCGGCAATGGATGCCCGCCCAGCCAAAGCCAAAATTGACCCGGCCGTGCTCAAAGACATGCGCGAAAAATCAGCCGCCATCGTGCAGGCCGCTGTCGCCAAACTGGAGCATGAAGTCGGTGAAGGCCACGGCAAGGCCACGCCCAAAGTTGCCGCTGATCTTCGCGCTGCCTTGCAGCAAAACATCCGCAACATCGACAGCAAGCTGGAGGCCGCTGCCCACGCCGCCTTGACGGCTGCGGGCGAGCTGGAAGGCTGGCAGCGCTGGCGTGCCGACCAGATACGTGAAGAGCTGGTTGGCAAGGCCGAGGCATTGCTCGTCAAACCATTGGGTGGCCGCAAGCAGCAGGACGCATTGCGCCACATGCGTGACTTGTGGAAAACATCTGACCAGGGCGGCACGCCCAACCAGGCCCTGTGGAAGCGCTTTGACGATGCCTGTAACGAGGCCTACAAAGTCGTTGAGGCCTGGCTGGAAACAGTCAAAGAACAAACCGAGGCCGTGAAGGCCCAGCGCCAGGTGCTGATTGATGAAGTCACCGTATGGGCCGCTGCAAACGCTGGCAGCACCGACTGGAAGATGCATATCCGCGCCCTGAACGGCTTCGTTGAAAAATGGCAAAACGGTGGCCACCTGAGCGAAAAGGTTTTTGCTGAAATCCAGCCTGTCTGGAAGGCCGCGATGGACGCTGCCGACACACCGCTTAAAACCGCACGCGCCGAGAGCATTGCCCGCCGCAAAGCCATGATTGAAGAAGCTGTGGTGCTGGGCGCAGAGCCCGTGCTGCACATTGACGCCGTCAAGCACCTGCAGCAGCGCTGGCAGCACGAGGCGCAAGGCGTACCGATTGAGCGCAAGCAAGAGCAAAAAATGTGGGACGCCTTCCGTAAACCGATTGACGACGCCTTCCAGCGCAAAACGTTAGAGCGTGAAAAAGCCGCGTCCGCGTTGGGCGAGTTTGACCGCATGGTGGTGGACGCTGCCAAGGCCGTTGAGCTGGCTACCGCCAGTGGCGATGCCCAGCAAATTCACGCCGCAGCCAAAGCGCTGGAAGCCATTGTTAGCGGCAAGGTGCCAGTAGCTGCACCTGCCGTTGCTGAAAAGGCGCCAGAAGCTGAAAAAGCGTCTGATACCGCTGAAAATACCGAAAATTCACCCTCAAATGAGGCTGTAGCCCAAGAGATTCGGGCGCAAGCAGCTACTGAAACCATAGCAGATGAAGTAACCTCACCAGCAGCCGAAAGTGCCGAACCCGTCGTTGAGCCAGTACCAGAGGCAGCCGCCGAAGCAACTGAGCCAGCCCCGGCACCCGCAGCGCCAGCCAAGCCGGCCAAGCCCATCGTCGCCATGCGCGGCGACGACCGCCCCGGTGCGCGTCGTGCCGAGCCCGCACCCGCAGCCCGAGGCGGCAAGTTTGGTGACCGCAAAGACGCAGGCAAACCGGGTGGCAAGCCAGGCGGCAAACCCGGTGGCCCACGCCAAAGCACCGACAACAAGTTTGAGCCGTACCGCCCAGAACGCGAAGGGCGCGAGGATCGTCCAAGGTTTGCCGACCGTGACCAGCGCCCAGCCTTTGAAGAGCGCGGCCCACGCCTGGGCGACGCCGCCTTCCGCGCGCAGCGCGAGGCATTTGAAGCCGCCAACCAGGCCCTTAAAAAACTGCATGTACAAGCCCACGGCGAAGTGCTGACCAACGTCATCACCGCCTGGGAAAAGCGCGACGCAGCCCTGCTGCCTACCGCGCAAGACCTCGGCAAAGTCATTACCCCCGCCGTGCTGGGCACCTGGTCAAAAGCCATCACCACACCGTCAGGAAAAGACGCGGCTGAGTCACTTTTGCGCCTGGAGATGGCCGCCGAAGTGCCCACCCCCGCCGAGCACATCAGCGCCAGGCGCATGCTGCAACTGACGCTGCTCACAAAGCGCAATGCTGCCGCGCCTCTAGAGACCTGGGGTGAAGACACCGCCAAAGTACTGGCCGCAGACTTTGACCCCGCCAATGCCCGGCGCGTGCAAACGGTGCTGAAGGTGCTGCTCAAGCGCTAACTCGTAGAAACCTTCTTGACACCCGTTAATTCATGCCGCATGATGGCATGAATTAACTTTCAATCGTGTTCAAGGAGTAATCCATGCTCAAAGAAGTCGGTGCCAGCGGCCAGATATCGCTGGGTAAAAAGTACGCGGGCCAGTTGTTTGACGTGGTTTTTGCGCCTGATGGCCGGGTTGAACTGGTGCCCATGAAGGCCGTGCCCACGGTTAAAGAACCCGCAGCATTTCAATACCCGGCAACGTCCCCAGCACCGCAACACATGGTGCAAGACGTGGCTGCCACCTACAGGGTTGGCGACGGCTGGCTCACGCCCGAGCGCCTGGCCGCGCGCAAGGCTGCGTACGAGCGCACGCCCGAAGAGTTAAATGCCGCACGCGACAAGTGGGAAAAGTGGGAAGAGGAAAACAAGGATGCGATCAAGGCAATGAATGAGCGCGTCGCCAAAATCGGCTCCATGGCGCGTCGTATCCACGAATGGAAAAAAGCCAAAAATCAAGCGCAGTTATCGGTGAAGGTGGCCAATGGCGCAGTTTGATGTCTACCCGCATCCGATTGAGGACATGCGTGACTCGCACCCCTACGTCTTACAAATTCAAAGCGGATTTTTAAAACGCCCCATCGCCATTATTGCCGTCCCCTTGGCGCGTTTGGTGCAAGGCAGTGATGCAGTCGCGGTACTGAACCCACGTTTTGAAATTGCAAGTGAGACCGTCGTACTTGAGACGCTGGCTACAGGCTCGTTTGAACCCGGAGACCTGCGCCGCCCAGTAGCCAATCTGCGCAGCGACGCCGACGCCATCTGGTCAGCGCTTGACTACGCTCTGCACGGTTACTGACCCATGACCCCACAAGCATTCATCACCAAATGGGGCCCCAAAGGCCCAGCGTTTTTTTTAAACGAAGAGCAGGGCGCGCAAAGCCACTTTATTGATTTGTGTGACCTGCTGGGCCTGCCCAAGCCGGGCAGTGAAGACGGTTATTTGTTTGAAGAAAAAAGCGCCATCATCGGCGGCCGCACCGGCTATGCCGATGTGTTCAAGCGCGGCGCATTTGCCTGGGAAAACAAAGCCCCCGGCCGCAACCTTGACATTGCTTTAAAGCAACTCCTCACCTACAGCCTGGCCCTGAGCAACCCGCCGCTGCTGGTGGTTTGCGACAGGCTCACCCTGCGCGTTCATACCCAGTTCACCGGCCACCCGACGGAGGTGCATACGGTACTGCTGGCCGACTTTGACAAGCCCGAAAGCATCGCTCTGCTGCGCCGCATCTGGCTGGACCCAGAAAGCTTTCGCCCGAAAAAAACCAGCCGAGATATTACCGAGGCAGCAGCCAAAAGCTTTGCCACGCTGGCTGGGCAGTTGCGCAAAGCAGGCCATGACCCGCAAAAGGTGTCGCATTTTTTGACGCAATGCCTGTTTTGTTTTTTCGCTGAAGACGTGGGCCTGCTGCCTGATCGTCTGTTTGAAAAAATGATCAACGCCAAGCTTGACTTGCCCAATAAAGCGGGCTTGCTACCAAGTGAAAAGCTCGCCAGTGGTTTGAATTCACTATTTCACGCCATGAACGATGGCAGCTTGTTTGGTGTGCATGACATCGTTCGTTTTAACGGTGGCTTGTTCAAAAACATAGACGTTCCCAAGCTCGACATCATGAATGTGACCGAGCTGCGCAACGCCGCCGCCCTGAACTGGTCGGCCATCGACGTGTCGATTTTCGGCACGCTGTTTGAACGTGGGCTTGACCCCGCCAAGCGCAGCCAGCTGGGCGCGCACTACACCGACCCGGCCACCATCATGCGGATCATTGAGCCCGTGTTGCAGCGCCCGCTGCTACAAATATGGGAGCTGCTTGCGCCCGAATTGATTGGGCTCATGGCCAAAAGTAAGGCTAAAAACGATAAAAATTACAAGCTGGCGCAGTCAAAATTCATTGCCTGGCTTGACCAGCTTAAAAATTACCGCGTGCTCGACCCCGCTTGCGGTAGCGGCAACTTTTTGTTTTTGGGTTTGAAAACACTCAAAGACATCGAGCACAAAAGCCACCTCGATGCAGCCGCCATGGGGCTGGACAGGCAGGCAGACCTGGTCACCGGCCCACACAACATGCTGGGCATCGAGCTGAATGAATATGCGGCAGAACTGGCGCGGGTCACGGTATGGATAGGCGAGCTGCAATGGCGGCTGACGCACGGCTATGAATTTAAAACCAACCCCGTGCTTGAGCCGCTGGACAACATCGAATGCCGCGATGCGTTGCTGACGTTTCTGCCTGATGTTGAGAGCGCTGGCCGGGCAGCGGGGCAGAGGCCGGCGGCTCATACGCTTCGCTTTTTGAAATCGCCGCCGACCTCCACCCCACTGCCCGACCAGCTTGTTAAAAATTCGAGCAATTTGAAAGCCGTTGAAGCCACCTGGCCCAAAGCCAGCATCGTGATTGGGAATCCACCGTTTTTGGGTGACAAAAAAATGCGTGGCGAGTTGGGCGACGACTACACAGAACTGCTGCGTAAGATTTATGACGGGCGCGTTGCTGGTGGTGCTGATTTAGTTACTTACTGGTTTGAGAAAGCCCGCGCAGCCATTGAAAAACAAGGCTTGGGCGCGGCAGGACTGGTTGCCACTCAGTCGGTTCGCGCAGGAGCAAACCGCAAAGTGCTTGCGCGAATCGGTGAAACCACACGTATTTACGAAGCCTGGAGCGACATGCCTTGGGTTAATGACGGCGCGGCTGTTCGTGTGTCGCTGGTGTGTTTTGGATGGGGCGGCAACGGCGTGATTTTGGACGGCGTACACGTGCCAAAAATCACTCCTGATTTAGCTGATGGCAAGACCTCGGACTTGACGTTTGCAAAGCCACTAGAGGCGAATAAAGGGCGCTGTTTCGTAGGGTCGCAAAAAGGTGGCTCGTTCGAGGTCAACGGCGCAGAGGCGCGCGAGTGGTTGCGCAAACCTAGCGTTAATGGGCGTAGCAACAGTGAGGTGCTCAGGCCATGGGCAAACGGACAAGATTTGACTGGTCGCGGCAACGATCAATGGATTGTTGATTTTGGAAACGAGATGACTGAAAGTGATGCAAGCCAGTTTGACTTGCCCTTTAAGCATGTTGTGCTCAATGTAAAGGAAGCACGAAGTCCAAACCGTGAAGCAGCATCAGGTCGTTACTGGTGGCTTCATCAGAGGCCGCGTCCGGAGATGCGTGCCGCCATTGGTAGCCTCAGTCGTTACATTGCCACGCCACGAGTGGCTAAACACCGGTTTTTTGTATTCCTAGACAAACTAACGTTAGCCGACTCTAGGCTATGCGCGATTGCAAGTGACGACGACCTCACCTTCGGTATCCTCTCCAGCCGCATGCACGAAGCCTGGTCACTCGCCAATGCTTCCATGCACGGCGTGGGCAATGACCCAACCTACAACGCCAAATCGTGCTTTGAAACCTTTCCTTTTCCCGTGCTGCCAACAAACGTAGTAAAAGTCCGTAGTTCGAGCGAAGCCATAGCCAAAGCCGCCAAACACCTCAACGATCTGCGCGAAAACTGGCTCAACCCACCCGAGTGGACTGACCGCATCCCGGAAGTCACGCCGCTAGGCATGGCAAGCAGCCCGTACCCAGACCGCATCATCGCCAAACCCGGCCATGAAAAAGACCTGGCTGACCGCACGCTCACCAAGCTCTACAACCAGCGCCCCGTCTGGCTGGACGCAGCCCACAAAGCGCTTGACGCGCAAGTGGCCGAAGCCTACAACTGGCCCGACTACACACCCGCCATGCCAGACGAAGAAATTCTCAAGCGCCTGCTGGCGCTGAACCTTGAGCGGGCTGGAAACGATAAAACAATAGACACTAAAAAGTAGTATCATTTAGAATGCATCGCAAGCATCAAAAAACACTCGAACTTGTCTTTGCACGCCCTGTATCTGGTGGTATCAAGTGGCGCGATATTGAAGCCTTGCTGCAAGCATTGGGTGCTGATGTCTCAGAGCGCGAAGGCTCACGTGTAGGTGTCAAGCTGTTTGATGATCGGCGAGTTTTTCACCGTCCGCATCCTTCGCCAGACACTGACAAGGCGGCGGTTGAAAACATACGTAAATGGTTAGAGGTGAATGGAGTGACCCCATGAAAAACATGATGGAAATTGATGGCTACAAAGCCTTGATAGCGTTTGACCCCGATACCAACCAGTTCCGTGGCGAGTTTGTTGATGTGAATGGCGGTGCGGACTTTTATGCGGCTGATGTGAAGTCTCTCAAACGTGAAGGCAAAATTTCGCTCAAAGTCTTTCTCGACATGTGCCGTGAAGACGGCGTGGAGCCGCGTAAAAGCTATTCAGGCAAGCTCATGGTGCGCCTGCCCGTGGTGTTGCATGAGCGTGCAGCAGTATCTGCCGCGTCACAAGGCAAAAGCTTGAATGCCTGGCTAGCTGATGTGGTGGCGCAAGCTGCGCATGCTTGATCGGGCGGCCTAAAGCGCTAAAAACGGCCGTTTTCAGGTGCCAAAAATGCCTGTAGCCCAATAAATTCGGGCGCAAGCAGCTCCTGAAGTTGTAGCATTCATCACGGCCTGGCAGACTTTGTTTCTGACGCCAGCGTGATCAAACCCTTGCTCATGTAGTCATCAAACTGAATTTTTGGGATGGCGGTCAAGCCTGCAACGCCATCACCTGCGTCCCAGCTCAGGGTGGCACTGTCAAAAGCCAGCGTGACTTCTACCGGGCCTCGAGGAATCTCAATCGGCGCGCCGTCACCCGGTGTGTAGGTCACGCAACCTGCAATCGTGCCTTGTTGAGGTGTTAATTGTGTTGATGACGGGGTAGCTGTAGTGGTCATACCAATGTCCTTGTGGTTGTGCATTGGCTCGCATCGAACCTTCTACTTCGATTAGAAGGTTCTTGCCAAGAAAACCGTGTCAGCCGATACCGACGTTGCCTGTCAAAAATGGTTAACAAGGCCTGATTAATCGCCGCAAAGCACTGTAAAGCGTTGATCTTCATGGTTTTTACTGTGTCAATTTGTAGCCAATGTGCCATCATCGACAGCGGTTTTGCATGAATGGCGATGGTGCTTTATTTGGCAAAACCGCTTGAACATTCAAGTCCAATTTCATAAAAAAGACACAACATGACCTCCTCAACACTTTCACGCAAACTCCTAGTCTCCATCGCACTGTTTGCCGGTTTTGCAGCCAGCAGCGTCTTGGCCCAGACTGGCCCCGCACCCTACGGCGCGCCCATCACGCTTGAACAAGCCAAAAAAGCCATGGTGGCGGCAGAGGCTGAAGCGCGCAAAAACAACTGGCCTGTGGTGATTTCGATTGTGGATGGTGGCGGTCATCTGGTGATGTTGCAGCGCCTGGAAGCGCAGACCGGCAGCATTGAAATTGCAACAGGCAAGGCCACCACGTCGGCGGCCCTGCGCCGCCCGACCAAGGCGATTGAAGACAGCCTGGCCCCAGGTGGTTCAGCCCTGCGCATTTTGAGCGTGCGCAGCGTGACAGCCCTGCAAGGTGGTGTGCCAATTATTTTGGACGGCAAAATTATTGGTGCGATTGGCGTGTCAGGCGTGACAGCTGCGCAAGACGAAGTGGTGGCCATGGCTGGTGCTGCTGCGGTGGCTGCCAGGTAACCTGGCGTTGTTTTAGTGGGTTGCAATCGCTACTAAATTGGTAGCTGTTTGCGCCCGAATCTATTGGGCCGCAGCCTTATTTAATGATTTTTTTGGTCTATTTAGAACCAAAATAGGCATCAAACTGCGTTTTCAAGCCTGCAAAATCAGCGCCAAATCGCGCAGGGTTCACAAAGTAGGCTTCTGCGGCCACCGCAAAAAACTCGGCGGGTGATGTAGCGCCATACGCATCGAGCCACGGCGCTTGCCCGCCAAAGCGCTCGGCCATCACGACCTGTTCTTTAAACGCTTCATAAGCCGTTTGCATGGCGGCTTGCCAGTCTGTTCTGGCCTTGCGGGTTGGCAGGGGCGGGCAGCCGTTTGGCGGCCCGTCGTGCATGTCAATTTTGTGGATGAACTCATGAATCACCACGTTGTAGCCGCGCGCCAAATGCTCGCTTGACGCAGCAGCGTCTTGCCAGCTCAGCGTCACAGGCCCGCCCTCCATGGCCTCGCCCACCAGCTCTTCCTTGTAGAAATGATGCACACCTGCTGCATCAACCACGCTGCGCCGCGCCAGCATGGCACCGGGGTGGACGACAATGCCTTTGAAGTCACCGTACAGCTTGAGGCTCAGATTCAAAATTGGCAGGCAGGCCTGGGCGGCAATGCTGACTGCCATCTCGTCAGTCACCACCAGGCCGTGCGCGCCACTGAATTGCTTTTGCGCTAAAAACTGCCCGGTTAAAGCGCGCAGTTTAAAGGTGTCACCATCGGGCCTGCCAACCAGGAAAGGGTAGTGCGCCAGTGTTTGCTGCCACAGCGCGTCGGGTATGAGGCGCGGCGGCGCGAAGAGCGTTTCAAGTATGGTTTTGAATCGGGTGAGCATGGCGCACCGCTTAAAGCAGGGCGATACGTTGCAAGCCGTTAACAGACAGACGCAGTACTTCAGCGCGGGGCGGCGAAGCTGAAGCATCCCAGTCACTGAGCACCACGCGCTGCAAACCGCTGCCTAAATCATGCGTGGCGGGTTGGTGGGTGTGGCCATGAATCAGCGTGCTGGCGTTGGCCTGCAGCAGCAGTTGCCGGGCAGCCTGGGCATCCACATCAGCGTAGTCGGCACCTGAACTTTTAAGCGCCTCGCTTTGCTGACGCAGACCGCGTGCAATAGCCTGACGCTCTGGCAAGGGTTTGGCTAAAAATCCTAGCTGCCAGTCAGCACCGCGCACCTGCTGGCGAAACGCCATATACGCCGTGTCGTCCAGGCACAACGCATCGCCATGCGACAGCAGCCAGCGCTGGTCGTTAAAGCATAAAACGGTGGGGTCATGTAGCAGCGTGGTGTTGCAGGCCGTCATCAAGGCGCTGCCCACCAGAAAGTCGCGGTTGCCGTGCATGAAAAATGTGGGCACGCGGGCTGCGGTTTGTACAATGACCCGCGCGCATTGGTCTTCAAAACCATGCTCTTGCAGCACGTCGTCGCCTACCCACACTTCAAACAGATCACCGAGGATAAACACCGCGTCGGCTGGCGTGGTTTGCATGTAGCGCTGCCACGCATCGAAGGTGGCTGGCTCGCTGGCCTGCAAGTGCAGGTCAGAAATAAAGTCGAGTTTGAGCCAGTCAGGCGGAGCCGTTAACTCCGCAACTGACATTACAGCGCTACAGCTTTCTCAATCACCACATCCGTCACTGGCACGTCGCCATGGCCGCCTTTGTTGCCGGTCTTCACGCCTTCAATCTTGTCAACCACGTCCATGCCGCTCACGACTTTGCCGAACACGGCATAGCCCCAGCCCGAACCATTGGGTGCGGTGTGGTTTAAAAAACCGTTGTTCGATGCGTTGATGAAAAACTGCGAGCTGGCCGAATGCGGCTCGTTGGTACGCGCCATGGCGACCGTGTACTTGTCGTTTTTCAACCCGTTGGTGGCTTCGTTTTCAATATTGGCGTCGGTGTCTTTTTGCTTCATGCCGACAGCAAAGCCGCCGCCTTGCTCCATAAAACCTGGAATGACGCGGTGAAACACGGTGCCGGCGTAGTGGCCCTTGTTCACGTAGCTTAAAAAGTTGGCCACGGTTTTGGGTGCTTTGGCGGCTTCTAGTTCGAGCGTGATAACGCCGTAGCCAAGGAGATTTG
>JANOWR010000109.1:0-2117 GCA_031417995.1 Polaromonas sp.
CCAAAAAGTTGGCAGGCTCGCCGCCAAACAGCTTGATGGTGTCCATGGTCGCCATGGCCAGGCCCGCGCCGTTGACCAGGCAGCCGATATTGCCGTCCAGGCTGATGTAGGCCAGATCAAACTTGCTGGCCTCGACTTCAGCCGGATCTTCTTCATCGAGGTCCCTGAAGGCCACGATCTCGGGGTGGCGGAATAGCGCGTTGGGGTCAAAGTTGAACTTGGCATCGAGTGCCATCACTTCGCCCTTGCTGTTGCGGTTCAGCGGGTTGATTTCCACCAGCGACGCGTCGGTGTCCATGTAGCACTTGTAGAGCTTTTGCAGGATGTCGACGGTTTGCGCAACAGAATCAGCTGGCATGCCGATGCCAGCGGCGAGTTCTTTACCCTGTGCATCCGTCAGGCCCACCAGTGGATCCACAAACAGCTTGATGATTTTCTCGGGGTGGCTGTGCGCCACTTCTTCAATGTCCATGCCCCCTTCAGACGAGGCGATGAAGGCGATTTTTTGCGTAGCGCGGTCTGTCACGCATGACACGTAATATTCTTTTTGAATGTCAGCGCCGTCTTCAATATACAGGCGGCGTACCTTTTGGCCAGCAGGGCCGGTCTGGTGGGTGACGAGCTGCATGCCCAAAATTTCGCCAGCAATGCGTTTGACATCTTCAATCGTTTTGGCCACCTTCACGCCGCCGCCCTTGCCGCGCCCGCCTGCATGAATCTGCGCCTTGACCACCCACACCGGGCCGCCCAGCTTTTGAGCCGCCTCAACAGCTTCTTGCACCGTGAAAGCTGCAATGCCGCGCGGCACTGGCACACCAAACTGACGCAAGATTTCCTTGCCTTGGTACTCGTGAATTTTCATGAAAAAACTTTCAAACGACTGTTGTTGGACGGTAACGCTGTTCGGGTTTCCGCTATTTGCAGAAAGCCCTAAACTGTATCATGTTGCGTTGCACCAAACTGATTTGATACTGACTCGCCAATGAGTCGGTGACCGACGGAGAAAACCATGCCTAAAATTTTTATCGACGGAGAAGCCGGCACGACGGGCCTGCAAATCCGTGAGCGTTTGCAGGCGATGCCTGCTATTGAGCTGGTCAGCATTGCGCCCGAGCTGCGCAAAGACGCTGCCGCCAAGCGCGCCCTGATGGCCACGGTTGACATGGTGATCCTGTGCCTGCACGACGATGCCGCGCGCGAATCGGTCGCCATGATCGACAGCCTGCCAGACAACAAACCCAAAATCATCGACGCGTCTACCGCACACCGTACCGTGCCGGGTTGGGTGTACGGCTTTCCTGAACTGACCCAGGGCCAGCGTGCGCTGGTTGCCGCCGCCGATCGCGTGGGCAACCCGGGCTGCTACGCCACGGGCGCCATTGCTCTGATCAGGCCGCTGGTGGATGCCGGTTTTATCGCGCCCGATTTTGCTCTGAGCTTGCCCGCAGTGAGTGGTTACTCTGGTGGCGGGCGTCAGATGATCGAGGCTTACCAAGCTGGCCAAGCGCCGCTGTTTGAGTTGTACGGCTTGGGCCTGGCACACAAGCACCTGCCTGAAATCATGAAATACACCGGCATGACACGCCGCCCGGTGTTCATCCCGTCCGTCAGCAATTTTGAACAAGGCATGCTGGTGCAACTGCCACTGCACCTTGATTTGCTGACCGGCAAACCCACAGCCGCCCAGCTGCATGACGCACTGGCCCGGCATTACGCAGGCAGCGAGTGGGTCACAGTCGAAGCTGCGCCTGAATCCGGCAAGCTGGACGCGCTGGCCCTGAACGACACCAACAAGATGGAACTGCGCGTCTTCGGCAACGAAACCTATCGCCAGGCCGTGCTGGTAGCCCGGCTGGACAACCTGGGCAAGGGCGCATCGGGCGCGGCGGTGCAGAATTTGAAGTTGATGCTGGGTCTGTAGTTGGCACGCACCTACGTCAAGCAACCTCACCCACCTACGCACAGCAGCACTAGCGCGACGCACAGTAGCGCATGGTCAAATCCAAAGCTCCCGCATCAGCTCAAACACCCCCAACCCAGCGCGCCAGAGTAGGCAAGCCGCCTACGCCGCGTGATGCAGCTGTAGAAGCGCAACTGCAAATGCCCAATGAGCGGGA
>JANOWR010000110.1:0-1953 GCA_031417995.1 Polaromonas sp.
CACCAGCACCCAAGGCCCCGAGGGCCGTCAGGTCGGCGTTGTCACCTTGAACCGCCCCAAGCAGCTCAACGCCCTGAACGACCAGCTGATGGACGAGCTGGCTTCAGCCCTGAAAGCCTTTGAGGCGGACGACAACATTGGTTGCATGATCATTACCGGCAGTGAAAAAGCCTTTGCCGCTGGCGCCGATATTGGCGCGATGGCGCAGTACAGCTTTGCCGATGCTTATGGCAAAGACTTCATCACCCGGAATTGGGAGCAAGTGCGCGCCGTTCGCAAGCCCGTGATTGCTGCTGTCAGCGGTTTTGCATTGGGCGGCGGCTGCGAGCTGGCCATGATGTGTGACTTCATCATTGCCGCAGACAACGCCAAATTTGGCCAGCCTGAGATCAAGCTCGGCATCATTCCCGGCGCAGGCGGCACCCAGCGCCTGCCACGCGCTGTGGGCAAAGCCAAGGCGATGGACCTGGCGCTGACGGGCCGCATGATGGACGCAGCAGAAGCAGAACGCGCAGGTCTGGTCAGCCGCGTGGTGCCGCTGGACAAATTGATGGACGAAGCGCTGGGTGCAGCGCTCACGATTTGCGGCCTTGGCAACATCGCGCTGATGGCAGCCAAAGAATCGGTCAACCGCGCGTTTGAAAGCGGCTTGACCGATGGCGTGATGTTCGAGCGCCGCCTGTTTCACGCCATGTTTGCGACGGAAGATCAAAAAGAAGGCATGGACGCGTTTGTCAACAAGCGCAAACCCGCTTTTAAACACCGCTAAAAACTCTTCGCTATAATTTGCGGCTCGGTGATATAGCTCAGTTGGTTAGAGCGCAGCATTCATAATGCTGATGTCGGTGGTTCAAATCCACCTATCACCACCAAGTTTTCTCTTCCTCAGCCTCTGGACAAACACCATGAACCGCTGGACATTGACAATCTTTATCCCGATAGCAGCGCTGCTCATCAGCACCGCCAGTGCGCAGACTGAAGAGTTCAAACCCAACACCCGCCAATTCCCCAAAGAAGCCAGACGCGGCGAACTGGTAGTGCTGACTGCCCCTGAAATAGCGATGGACAGCAAGCCCGACAGGCTGTCACCAGCAGTGCGTATCCGCGACATCAACAATAACCTGGTGCTGTCAGGTACGCTGGCCAATCAGCGGCTGGTCGTCAACTACGTGCGCGACAACACCGGGTTGGTGCACAACGTCTGGGTGCTGAACCGTGAAGAAATCAAACAGAAA
The DNA here is from genome assembly GCA_031417995.1 of Polaromonas sp. Lineage (GTDB taxonomy): Bacteria > Pseudomonadota > Gammaproteobacteria > Burkholderiales > Burkholderiaceae_C > Polaromonas. Next base: position 1,236 of record JANOWR010000110.1, read on the forward strand.
ATGCCCGGCCAGCCCGAAGGTATTTTGAGCAATATCCGCTCGATGTTTGAAACACCTGTGGTGAAAGACGACGGCAACACACCCTACAACCAGTTGCCCAGGTACAAGCAATAAATCTGGGTGTAAAACGACGTTTTTGTCGATTTTTAGCTGTTTTCAGATATCAAATAGGCCTGTAGCCCAATAAATTCGGGCGCAAGCAGCTCCTTAATTAATAGCATATTTTGTAACACCATGTCCAAAAAAGTCTTCATCAAAACCTTCGGCTGCCAGATGAACGAGTACGACTCGGACAAGATGTCTGACGTGCTGCATGCGGCTGAAGGCTACGAGCCGACGCAAGACATGGAACAAGCCGACCTGATTTTGTTCAACACCTGTTCGGTGCGCGAAAAGGCACAGGAAAAAGTTTTTAGCGACCTGGGCCGTGTCAAACACCTGAAAGAAAAAGGCGTGCTGATTGGCGTGGGCGGCTGCGTGGCCAGCCAGGAAGGCGCAGCCATCATTGCCCGAGCGCCGTATGTGGATGTGGTGTTTGGCCCGCAAACCCTGCACCGCCTGCCCGACCTGCTGGCCAAACGTGTCAGCCTGGGCAAGCCGCAGGTTGACATCAGCTTTCCAGAAATTGAAAAGTTTGACCACCTGCCACCCGCACGGGTTGAAGGTGCCAGCGCTTTTGTCTCCATCATGGAAGGCTGTTCCAAATATTGCAGCTACT